>CAXTCD010000044.1:3928-27429 GCA_964242145.1 uncultured Rhizobacter sp. | reverse complement strand
AACAAGACGGATTTCTCGGGAACATAAACATAGAGCGCGGCCCGCCCCGCGGCCAGCAAGCCGCCCGCCAAATCGTCGACCGGCTTCGACGACATGGACGACGACATTCCGTTCTAAATCGCCCGCGCTAGGCGACCGATCCAGTCTCTTTGCCAACCAGGCTCACTGCTGACACAGTGAGCCTTTTTTGTTGGCCCCCATCGCCGCAGGGAGATGGCCGAAGGTAGCCGGCCCGGCTGTCGGGTGCATGCCAACATCCCTGCCTCTCTTCAGGAAAGAAAGGCTGGACCATGAGCGACACCTCTCACGACACTGAATTTCATGCACTGCACAACCAGCGCACGCCGCTGCTGCTGCTGGTCAATGCCTGGGATGCCGGCAGCGCACTGTTGATGCAACGCCTGGGTGCGCCGGCCGTGGCCACGAGCAGCGCCGCGATGGCGTGGGCGAACGGGTATGCCGACGGCAGCCAGCTCCCGATAGCGACCTTGCAGGCCGCCTTGCAATCCATCGCCCGCGTCCTGCGGGTGCCGCTCACGGTCGACATCGAAGGCGGCTATGCCGATGATCCCCGCGAGGTCGGGCGCAACGTCGAAGCGGTGATCGATGCCGGCGCGGTCGGCATCAACATCGAAGACGGGCATGACAGCCCTGAGCTTCTGTGTCACAAGATAGAGCAGGCGCGTGCCGCAGCCGAGCGGCGCGGCGTGCGGCTCTTCATCAACGCCCGCACCGATGTCTACCTGAAAAGCTTGGCCGCGCCCGCGCAGCAGGTGGACGAGACCCTGCGCCGCGCACGCCTCTACACCGAAGCCGGCGCCGATGGCCTGTTCGCGCCCGGCGCGAAAGACCCGGCGCAGATTCAGGCACTGACCGCTGGCACCCATTTGCCGGTCAACCTGCTCGCGCTGCCCGGCCTGCCGCCCGCGCGCGAGCTGGCTGAACTGGGTGTGCGGCGTGTCAGCAGCGGCTCGGGCATTGCCGAGTCGGTTTATGGGCGGATCAGCGAGTTGGTGACGGGCTTTCTGCAGACCGGCAACGGGCAAGCGCTGGCGGCGCAGGCATTGCCCTATGGCGAACTCAATGCGCTGATGAAAGCCGCGGTAGCTGCATCTCCCTCCAGCCGCTGACAGCTCACCACCGGATCGCGACAAGCCGGTGGCCAGCCGATCAACCCGGCTGAAGGTCGACGCACCGGGCCGCGTCAGCAACTCAACCAGCCAACGCGAAGTCCACGGCAGCCATGGCATGCAGAAGCGTCGTGTCGAACACGGGCAAGGGCACATCCCCCTCACGCAGGATCATTGCCAACTCGGTGCAGCCCAGCACCAGCCCCTGCGCGCCGCGTGATTGCACCCCAGCAACGATCTCGCGCAGCGTCTGACGCGATGCATCGCGCACCTCGCCTTTGCACAGCTCGTCAAAAATGATGCGGTGCACCTCCGCGCGATCCAGCTCATCGGGCATCACGCAGCCCACGGCATGCCGGGTGAATGAGTTGACATAGAACGGTTGCTCCATCGTGAAGCGGGTACCCAACACGCCGACGGCATCGAAGCCCGCCGCGCGCACCGCTTTCGCAGCCACGTCGACAATGTGGAGCACAGGCACCTTCACCGCCGCGTGCACGGCCGGCGCCACGCGGTGCATGGTGTTGGTCGCGATCAATACGCAGTCGGCGCCGCTGGCTTCCAGGCGCCGCGCGGCGTCGGCCAGGGTACGCCCCATGCCGTCCCAATCGCCCTGCTTCTGGCCTTGCACGATGCCCTCGAAATCAAGGCTGATCAGACGCTGGCTGCGCGGCTCGGGCTGGTGACGGGGCTGGACCTGGCTCGGCTGTGCCGCCAGCATGACGGCCCGCGTGCGCGGCAGGCGCTGTGGCTGATGGCCGAGCTGGCGATCGTCGCGACCGATCTGGCCGAAGTGCTGGGCTGTGCGCTGGCCTTCCATCTGCTGTTGGGCGTGCCGCTGCTGGCCGGCGTCGCATTGACGATGCTCGACACGCTGCTCGTGCTCGGCCTGCAAGGGCGCGGCTTTCGCAGCCTGGAGGCCCTCGTGCTGGGACTGGTGCTGACGATCGGCGCGTGCTTCGCGTCTGAGCTGGTGTTCGTCGGCGTGCATTGGCCGCAGGCGGTGCAGGGCCTCGTGCCGTCGCTCAGTGTGTTGACGCAGCCGCAAGCGCTGGCACTAACGATCGGCATCGTCGGCGCCACGGTGATGCCGCACAAACTCTACCTGCATTCATCGATCGTCCAGACGCGCCGCACTGGCAGCACCGAAGCCGAACACCGCGTGGCCATCCGCTGGTCGAACCTGGACACCGTGGCATCGCTGCTGCTGGCCTTGCTGGTCAATGCCGCGATTCTTCTGCTCGCCGCCGAGGCCTTTCATTCGCGCGGCCTGCTGGTCGCCGAGATCGACGACGCCTATCGCCTGCTCGAGCCGGTGGTCGGCGTGTCGCTGGCCGGGCTGCTGTTTGGCGTCGCGCTGCTGGCCGCCGGCCAAAGCTCCACCTTCACCGGCACCATCGCCGGCCAGCTGCTGATGGAAGGCTTTCTCGACCTGAAAATCCCATGCTGGCAGCGCCGGTTGATCACCCGCGAGCTGGCGCTGATCCCGGCGTTTGCCGGCTTGCTGTGGATGGGTGACCACGGCGTGGCCGCCTGCTTGTCATCAGCCAGATCGTGCTCAGCCTGCAATTGCCCTTCGCCATTTGGCCGCTGCTGCGTTTTGCGGGCAGCCGCCAGCTGATGGGCGGGCTGGTGGCCTCGCTGCCGGCGTGCCGGGTCGGCTGGATGATCTTCACTGCAATCAGCGCTGGTAACCTGTGGCTGCTGACTCATCTCGCGCTCGATTGACCCCAAGCCAAGACCCGGTTCATGCACCGCCACAGACTTCAGCCACTGGGCTTTCTGCGCCTTCACACGGGCTGTGAGGGTGGGTCAGAAACGTTCACCCCGCCCCGAATCAAGCCGCCAAGTATCCTCCGATGATGTATGCGCAATTTTTTGGCTTGAAGCGTCAGCCTTTTTCGATCGCGCCCGACCCGCGCTACCTCTTCATGAGCGACCGGCACCGCGAGGCGCTGGCCCATCTGCTGTATGGCCTGAAGGGCGGCGGCGGCTTTGTTTTGCTCACCGGCGAGATCGGTGCCGGCAAGACCACCGTGTGTCGCTGCTTCCTGGAGCAGATTCCGAAGCGCTGCAACGTCGCCTACATCTTCAACCCGAAGCTGACGGTCGATGAGCTGCTGAAATCGGTTTGCGACGAGTTCCGCATTCCCTACGAGCACACCGGCGCAGGCACGGCCTCGGTCAAGGATTACGTCGACTCGCTGAACGCCTTCTTGCTGCGCACCCATGCGGTCGGCCAGAACAACGTGCTGATCATCGACGAGGCGCAGAACCTATCGGCCGATGTGCTGGAGCAGCTTCGCCTGCTGACCAACCTCGAGACCAACGAGCGCAAGCTGCTGCAGATCATCCTGATCGGCCAGCCCGAACTGCGCGGCATGCTGGCCCGGCCTGAGCTGGAGCAGCTGGCGCAACGCGTGACGGCGCGTTTTCACCTTGACGCGCTGTCGGAAGCCGAGACGGCGCAGTACATCCGCCACCGGCTGACGGTCGCCGGCATGACCAGCGCGATGCCCTTCGACCGGCGCGCCCGCTTGCGCATCCATCAGCTGTCGCGCGGCGTGCCGCGGCGCATCAACCTGCTGTGCGATCGGGCGATGCTCGGTGCCTATGCCGACGGTCAGGCGCGGGTCGATACCGACATGGTCGAGAAAGCGGCCTCCGAGGTGTTCGACCGCGTCGAGACCACCGCCAGCATCGATGCGCAACGCCCGCGCCGTCTGGTCTGGGCGCTGGGCGGGGTGGCGGTCGCGGTGCTGGTCGGCGCGGTGGGTTGGGCGGTGGAGGCCGGTGCGCGCAAGACCGCGCTGGCCGATTCACGCAACCATGCGCCCGTCGTCGGCGCGGTCGGCTCTCCCGCTTCGGCGGTACCGGCTGCAGCCGCTGCCTCGGTGCGCGGTATCACGGCGGTGGCGCCACCGGCCTCGGGCGCAGCCGTGGACGCCGCGGTCGCGCCGGTGGCTGCGTCCACACCGGCCACCGCGTTGCCGCCTGCCGCAGCGGCATCGAGCCTGGTGTCGGCCGTCGTGGCGCAGGCGGCGACCGAAGGCACTTCGCCGTTCCAGGCGCTGACCCGCAGCGAGAAAGAAGCGTGGCATGAGCTTGCGCCGCTGTGGAAGCTGCCGCTCAGCGAGGGCGACCCTTGCCAGGCCGCAGCGCGCCACCGGGTGCATTGCTTCCGTGCCAGTGGCGGGCTCACGCTGCTGCGCCAGCTCGGCCGGCCGGCGATCCTGACGCTGCAGGACGAGAACGACAAACCGGTCTATTCGCTGCTCACCCAGCTGACCGAACAAAGCGCGACGCTGCGCATGGGCACGCTGTCGCAGAACATTTCGCTCGCCTCACTGGCGCGCATGTGGCGCGGTGATTTCGCCACCTATTGGCTTTCGCCGCCCGGCTATCCGCAAACCGTGACCGACGGCAGCACCGGCCCGGTGGTCGATCACCTTGCGACCCAGCTCGCCGCCTTGCAAGGCCAGCCCCGCCCCGCCGGACGGCAGACCTTTGATGCCGCAATGAAGGCGAAGGTGCATGCCTTCCAGCTGGCGCAAGGCCTCAAACCGGACGGCATTCCCGGACCCACCACGTTCATGCAGCTCAACCGGATCACCGGCGCCGCGGAACCCCGTTTGCAGATGGAGCGATAAGGCCATGTCTTACATCCTTGACGCATTGCGCCGAGCCGACACCGAACGCGCAAGCGGCGGTGTCCCGAACATCCACACCCGCCCGGCCGGCATTGCCTCTGGCGCCGGGCAGGCGCCGGCCGCGAACCAGGGCAGCCCGCTGCTGTGGCTGATCGTCGGGCTGGTCATCGGCCTGCTGGCTTGGCTCGGCCTGCGCATGCTGGGCGGCGAAACCAACGTGCCGCCACCCGCGCCAATGGCTGCGGCACCGCCGGTTGCGATGGCCGCACCCGGTCTAACAGCCCCGGCGCCGGCTGAGCCACAGAACCCGGCTGCACCGATCGACGTCGCCCCCGCCACGGCCTTGCCGATGCCCACTCGCCGGCCCGTCGGCGAAGGCCCCGCCGCTCCGGCGGCCCGAACCACCGCCAAAGGCGCCACCGGGACCGCAGGCACGGCGCCAACCGCCGAAGGCGCCGGCGAACATGTCTACACGCCCGGCGAGCTGCCCGAAGAAATACGCCGCGCGTTGCCTGCGCTGACGATCGGTGGCGCGATGTACTCGCAAACGCCCGCCAGCCGCATGCTGATCATCAATGGCCAGCTGTTCCATGAGGGCGACAAACCAGCGCCCGGGCTGGTGCTGGAGCAGATCCGCCTGAAGGGCGCCGTGCTCAAGTTCAAGGGCTACCGCTACGCCATCGGGTACTGACACAAGCAAGCAGGCACTCTGCCGGAACTCAAGCCAAATCACCGGACGATACACACGGAACGCTGAGAAACACATGGGCAACCGTTCGGTTGGGGCGGGTATGTGCTGCGCTGCAGCATTTGCTTAAGATACGAGTCAACTCTTCGGCACCCTGTCGGCAGGGACGTGTTCAGAGATGCCATTGACTCCATACCGATTGACCGGCGCCGCCAGTTCGCCCACCAGCCCGCCCCCTCTCAGTCCACCGGTCGCGACCGCGGCGCAAAACCGCTTCGACCGGCTTTTGCAGATGCCGCTTCTGCACAAGCTGATTGCCGCCGACCTGGCCATCAACGTGGCTGCCTTCCTCGTGATGTGCGTGGTGCAAGACAACATGAGCTGGCTCGCGATGGTCGCGCTGCTGCTGACGATGCTGCTGAACGCATTGATCGTTCAGTGGTCGCTGCTGCCGTTGAAGGACTTGGAACTGACGGCTACGCGCATCGCATCAAACGATTGGTTTGCGCGGGTGCCGGCCTCACCGTTGGCCGATCGCAACATCGCCCGCATCGGCCGCACGCTGAATGGCCTGCTCGACCAACTGCTGGCCGATCAGGTGCGAGTTCGCCAACTCAGCGCGCAGGCCATCGGCGCCGCCGACGAAGAGCGCGCCTATCTCGCGCGTGAACTCCATGGCTCGACCGCTCAATCGCTCAGCGCAGTGGAAATGCTGATGTCGGCCACGCTGCAGGAAACCTCGGCCGAAGGCCCCAACGCGGCGCTGCACGCCAGGCTCAGCGTGATGCGCGACGTGCTGGCCGAAGCGCTGCGCGACGTGCGCAACCTGTCGCACCGCATGCACCCGAGCGCGCTCGAACACCTGGGCCTGGCCGCCGCGCTCGAAGTGCTGGCCCGCCGCACGCTCGAATCGGCCGGCCTCGAAACCTCGGTGCATGCGCAGGTCGACGCGGCGGTGTCTCCGCTGGTGGCGTCGGTGCTCTACCGCGTGGCCCAGGAAGCGGTGGGCAATGCGCTGCGCCATGCCTCGCCGCGCAAGGTGTCGATCCGGTTGATGGTCGATGCGGAACACGCGGCCTTGGCCATTCAAGACGACGGCCAGGGCTTCGAGATGGCGCACAGCGATGGCCTGCCCAGCGGCATCGGCTTGTTCGTGATGCGCGAGCGCCTGTTGCTGATCAATGGCCGGCTCGATGTGCAAAGCCAGGTCGGCCAAGGCACGACCGTGCTCGCCACCGCGCCGAACGTGCCGGGAGAGGCCCCATGACCGACGCAACAAGCCATCCGCCATCGGGCACGCCCAATGCGGTGCCGCCCGCCGCGTCGACCATCCGCCTGCTGATCGTTGACGACCACACGGTGATGCGCCTGGGCCTGCGCACCTTGCTGATGAGCGCCGAGCCGGGCATCGAAGTGGTGGGCGAAGCCGCAAGCGGCGAAGAGGGCATCGCGCTGGCTGAATCATTGCGCCCGGACGTCGTCATCATGGATGTGTCGATGTCGGGCATGGATGGCGTCGAAGCCACCCGCGAGCTGGTGCGCCGCCAGCTGCCGACCCGCGTGCTCGCGCTGACAATGCATGATGAAGACGCCTACCTCGTGCCGCTGCTGGAGGCTGGTGCGTTAGGTTATCTCGTCAAGAGCGCGGCCAGCACCACCCTGCTCAGCGCGGTGCGCACGGTGGCTTCAGGGCGTCGCTTCGTGCGGCCTGAAGCCGCGATGGTGCTGGCTGAAGAAGTCGGCCGGCGCAGCGCCACGGCCGAGCTGCGCCGCCGCTTCGAAAGCCTCAGTGAACGCGAGCGCACGGTGCTGACCTTGATCGCGCGCGGCTATTCCACCTCGCAGATCGGTGAGCGCCTGTACATCAGCGCCAAGACCGCCGACACCTACCGGCGCCGCATCAACGAGAAGCTGGAGATCAGCGATCGCGCCGACTACGTGCGCTTCGCCCTCGAGCTGCGCCTGCTGCAAACGGTGGACGAATGCAACCCGGCCTGAGGCCGCTCGCATCGTGGCCCGATCGCATTCAATGCGGTTGAGGCTGCGGCCCATGCGCTCGTCGCGCCGGGCCCTTCGCATCACGCGACCGACAGCTGCGCCGGCTCGGTCTCGACATACGCCTGCATCATCTGCTTCGGCGCATGCATCGTGACGTGCAGGTCGCGCAGCAGCCCCTGCTTCAATCCATAAACCAGGCCGTGGATGCGCAGCTCGGCACCGCGCTCCCACGCGGCCAGCACCTGCGGAATGCGGCTCAGGTTGAGCACCTGGTTGATGGTGTTGAGCTCGACCAGCCGGCGCAGGCGCGCTTCTTCGTCGGGCAAGGCATCGAGTTCGGGCTTGTGTATGCGTGCCGTGGCACGCACCGATGCCAGCCAATGCTCGACCATCAGCGGCGCGCCGCTCTTCAGCGCCGCCTGCACGCCGCCGCAGCCTTCATGGCCGCACACGATGATGTCGGTCACCTTCAGCGCATCGATCGCGTAATGCAGCACCGCGAGCAGGTTCACATCGGTCGGGATCACCAGGTTCGCGACGTTGCGATGCACGAACAATTCGCCCGGCGCCGTCTGCGTCAGCATGTCGACCGGCACGCGCGCATCCGAGCAGCCGATGTAGAGGTACTGGGGCTTGTGCTCACCGGCAATGCGCCTGAAAAAATCAGGTTCATTGCAGGTGCAGCTATCAACCCAGCGGCGGTTGTTTTCCAGCAAGCGGTGAATGGTCATGTGAGACTCCTGATCAGACGAGCGTGAGGAACGAAAGAAACGGGCAAGGCGAGATGCCGCCGGTCAATGCGCCAGCGCGGGCAACGCACCGGGAACACCTTTGAGAATGAGCTCGATGCCGCGCCGGCGCGCCGATTCGCGTTGCTCGTGCAGCAGCTCCACGACATCGCCGTCGAGGTGCTTCGAGCCGCTCGCATCGACCGTGACCTGCGCGCCCACCGGCAGCGATTGCAATGCCGCCTCGATGCGCGCCTTGTTCAAGAAGGTGACCTGATCGGCCAGCTTCATCGAGATCTGCGTGCCGCCTTCGGCATCACGCCGCTCGATCGAGAAGGCATGCCGGCTCGCATCGATCAGCAGAAAAACAATGCCGATCGCCAGGCCCACCGCAATGCCCACCAGCAGGTCGGTTGCCAGGATTGCGATCACCGTGGCGAAGAAAGGCAGCGCATAACGGGGGCCGCGCTTCCACGCGTCAACGGCCTGCTTCGGGTGCGCCAGCTTGAAACCGGTATGGATCAGCACGGCTGCCAGCGCAGCCAGCGGAATCTGGTTCAGCAACAGCGGCACGCTTGTGACCGCGAGCACCAGCAGCACGCCGTGGATGAAGCTCGAACGCCAGGTGCGCCCGCCGGCATCGACATTCGCTGCGCTGCGAACGATCACGCCGGTCATCGGAAGGCCACCGATCAGGCCCGACATCAGATTGCCGGCACCTTGCGCCATCAACTCACGGTGCGGTGACGAGGTGCGCTTCAGCGGGTCGAGCCGGTCGGTGGCTTCCAGGCTCAGCAGCGACTCCAGGCTGGCCACGATCGCCAGCGTGATCGCGATCTTGTAGACCGCCGGGTTCGACAGCGCCAACCAATCGGGTAAGCTGAAATACGAACCGAGGTCTGACAGCGTTTGCGGAACCGGCAGCGACACCATGGCCCGCGCAGGCAAAGCCAGATCGGCCGAGAAGCCTTGCAGCCACCACGCGCCGACCGAGCACACCAGCACGACGGCCAGCGGCGCAGGCAGCATGCGGCGCCAGCGCTCCGGCATGACCTTCGGCCAGTAAGCGAGCAGCGCCAGCGACACCAAAGTCAGCGTGGCCGCCGCCGGCAAAACGCCCGACAGCATCGCGCCCCCACCATTCTTGGCGACCGCCGCATCGATGCCAAAGGCATACGGCATCTGCTTGATGATCAGGATCAACCCGATGCCGGTCAGCATGCCGCGGATCACCGACGACGGGAAAAACCGGCCGATCACGCCGGCCCGAGCCACACCCAACAGCAGCTGCAACACAGCGCCCAGCACCACCGCAGTCAGAAAGGCCGGAAACGAACCCAGCTCGGTGATGGCGGCCAGCACGATGGCCGTCAGCCCGGCGGCCGGGCCACTGACCATCAGCTGCGAACCGCTGAGCCGCGACACCACGAGGCCGCCGATCACGCCGGTGATCAGGCCCGAGGCCATCGGCGCGCCGGACGCCAGCGAGATGCCCAGGCACAGCGGCAAGGCAACCAGAAACACCACCAGGCCGGCGCCCAGGTCTTCACGCCAGGTCGACGTCTTAGCGGCATGGCCTGATGCGGGAGCTGAGGATGAGGTGCCGCGCCGCCAGGGCGCTCGCGACAGCGAATTGGGGAGGGTACGGGCCGGTGATGTCACGTCGAATGTCCTTCTGCATGGGAGGTGTGAGTCAGGCGATCCAGGCCGCCGGCACACCGATGAAGGGCAATATAGAAATGCGGGTTAACCCCGTCTGTCAGAGCCCCACGCGATGTTTGTCAGAGCACGGCGTACAGAAATGTCTTCTGCCCGGGCCACCGGGCGTCACGCCCGACACCGGTCGCAAATGCAGGCGGTTCAGCCCCTCAGAAAAATGCAACGAGGCGCACGAAGCGCTTCAAAAGGTCATTTCTGCCGGAGAACAGGGGCTTTGTCGGAGCGAAATACCTGCGTGCAAGCAGGAAGTCAGACCCCGCGGCGGGGCGAGGGGTCGCCGCGGCTGTGCCGTTGGGCTGGCCGTTCAGACACAAGACGTCGAAAGAGCCGGTGAACGCGGCAGCGTGATGACGCCGGGCCTGTGACATGAATGTGAATTGAGGCGACCTGAACTGGCCACCGCAGGGCTTTCTCGGTGAACCCCCCCGGCGGCTAGGCTTCACCGCGCCGCACCGTCAGCTACGGCGAAGGTTCAGGGCGCTGCCAGCCCGCCAACGCAAACGCCAGGGGCATCGAGCGCTTCCAACCACATTCGCTCAAGAGCATTGGAAGACGGCGTCCAGCCGCTTGCATTCGCCACGCGGGCCGAGGTAAATGCCGGGCCGCGCGGTCAATTCATAGCGCGCGCCCATTTCGTCCCAGCAGGAGTTGTTGGTGCAGCGCGCGATGCGGATGCGCAGCAGCCGGGCCTGCGCTTCTTCCTGGCGCCGCAGCACTTCATCGAGCTGGCGGGCCTTGGCGATGCGATCGCCCTCGATCGGGTCAGCGGCGCTGTGCATGGCTTCGGCGCGCTCACGTTCGGCCCGCCCGCCGGCGTTGTTGTTTTGGGCCTCGCGCGCATCTTTGCTGACCTGCCAATCCTTCGCGGTGTAGCGCCCTTGGCCCTTCTGGCATTGCCGCGCGCGCCGCATCTCATCGTTCAGGAAATTGCGCTGCGCGTCACCGATCGATGACGAACTGGCTTGCGTTTCGATGTTGCGAATCTCCAGGTCCGACGGGCAGACATTGCCTTGCTCGGTAACCACCGGTGGCGCGAGCAGCGCCGGGTCGACCGGCTTGACCGGCTGCGCTTGCAGGCTGTTGCTCTCCAGCGTGCGCGAGTCGACCAGCTTGCCGGTGGTCGGGCAGGGCGTGTCGGACAGCATCACGCGGCCATTGGCTTCGCACTTCCAGATGCTGGCCGCAGACACCTGCGTGCCGATGATTACGGTGCAACCCCAAACCAGCAGCTTGATCAGCTTCATGTCGGCCTCTTTCCGGCTCGGTTGAAAATCAATGGACACCGAGCTTAACGCTGTTGGCGCGCCGCCCTCGGGCCCGGCGGGCCGTACCAATTCAGCACCCGGGGGCTTCAGCCGGCACAGCCTTCACACCAGCGGCGCCAGCAGCCCGGCCAGATCATCGGCACTGAACTTAAGCGCGTCCCCGGCATCCTCACCCAGCACGCCTTCGGCCAGCGCCGCCTTGCGTGCCTGCAACTCGAGGATTCGTTCTTCGATGCTGCCGGCCACGATCAGCTTGTAGACGAACACCGGCTTGTCCTGGCCGATGCGGTGCGCACGGTCGGTGGCCTGCTGCTCGACCGCCGGGTTCCACCACGGGTCGACGTGGATCACTGTGTCAGCCGCTGTCAGGTTCAGCCCCACGCCGCCGGCCTTCAGGCTGACCAGCAACAGCGGCGCCGCATGGCTTTGAAACGCCCGCACCACCGCGCCGCGCTGTGAAGGCGGCGTCTGCCCGGTCAACGACAGCCAGCTCAGCTGCAAGGCCGGCAGCTCGGCTTCGATCAAGCCCAGCATCTCGGTGAACTGAGAAAACACCAGCACGCGCCGGCCTTCGGCCACCAGGCTCGGCAGCAGATCGCGCAGCAGCTCGATCTTGGCGCGCTCCATCGTTTTCGGTGTCTTCTCGCCCTTCAGCAGATGCGGATCGCAGCAAACCTGGCGCAGCTTCAACAAGGCATCGAGGATGCTGATCAACGCGCCGTTGAAGCCATTGCGCTGCAGCACGCGCCGCACCTGCTCATCGGCCGCCACACGCACGCTCTCGTACAGGTCGCGCTGGCGGCCTTGCAACTGCACCCGCTGGATGACCTCGGTGCGCGGTGGCAACTCGCGCGCCACATCGTCCTTGCGGCGGCGCAGGATGAACGGCCGCAGCCGCTGCTTCAGCAACTGCGCGCGCAATGTTTCGCCGTTCTCTTCGATCGGCTTGCGCCAGTGCCGCGCGAAGCTGCGCGCGTCGCCCAGAAAGCCGGGCATCAAGAAATCGAACTGCGCCCACAGCTCGCCGAGGTGGTTTTCCAGCGGCGTGCCAGTCAGGCACAAGCGGTGCTGCGCGCGCAGGCGGCGCAAGGCCATCGCGCTGCGGCCACTCGGGTTCTTCACCGTCTGCGCCTCATCCAGGATCAGCAGATGAAAGTCTTGCGCTTCGAGCGCGCCGATGTCACGCCAGAGCAGCGGGTAGGTCGTCAGCACCACATCGAACTCCGCCATGCGGGCAAAGTCTCGTGCGCGCTGCGGCCCTTGCAAGGCCAGCAGGCGCAAGCCCGGCGCCATGCGCTGCACCTCGGTCTGCCAATTGAAGACCAGCGAACTCGGCAACACGATCAGCGCCGGCCGGTCCAGCCGCCCCGCAGCCTTCTCGGTCAGCAGATGGGCCAGCGCCTGCGCCGTCTTGCCCAGGCCCATGTCGTCGGCCAGCACGCCGCCCAGATGCTGCGCGCGCAGGTACTGCAACCACGCGAGCCCCTGCAGCTGATAAGGCCGCAGCGTGATGCCCAGGCCGGCCGGCGCGGCCACGGCCGGGGGTTCGCCGGCGGCACGCAGGCGCTGCGTTAGCCGATCAAGGCCGGCATCACCCTGCAGCTGCCATTGGCCGTGTTCACCGGCGCGCGCAGCCTGGGTGTCGAGCAGGCCTTGCTGCAGCAGATCGAGCCGATGCGCATCCCACGGCGAGAGCTTCAGCGGGCCTGCGCGCCGCAGCGGGTCGGTCAGCAGATCCACCATCGCACCGACGATCGCCTTCAAGGGCGCGGCCGGCGCCTCGATGCGCTTGCCGCCCGGCGCGCGCAGCAAGATCACCGTGCTGTCGTCGATCAACGCCATCTCGGCCGCATGCAGCCAGCGGTGGTCGCGCCGCAGCAGATCGGCCAGCAAAGGCGCGAGATCGAGCAACTGTCCATCGACCTCCACACCCAGGCTCAGCAACCACGAGCCTTCGCGCGCCGGCAGGCCCAACGCGGTGATGCCGGCCGCGCGGCCCGCCAATGGCGCGACCAGTTCCTTGCCCAGCACCTCGCCGGTGTCGGGGCTGACGTGAAGCCGCCACGCCTGCACCGGCACGCTTTCATGCGCAAAGCCGGGCTTCACGACGATCGACCAGCCCTGCGCTTGCAGGCGCGGCACCTGCTCGGCCCAGAAGTCGCCGAAGAAGTCTTCCTGTACCAATGACCACAGCGGGCCGCGCAGGTCCGCCTGCGGCCCATCACGCCACTGCAGCTTGTTCGATGGCAACGGGTGCAGGCCGAGCGACCACACCGCGTCGATGGCATCGGCTTCGGCCGCCCGATCGCGGCGCAGCCACAGCTTGCGCCCGTGCTCATCGTGAACCCATTGCGCGGCAGGCGTGCGGCTGTTGAGCACCGTGGTCGGCGCGGGGGTCTGCCAGCTCAAGCCGGCTTCGGTGACGTAGACCCAGCTGATCTGCGCGATCGTCACTTGCGGCCCGCGCGGGCCGAATGGGCCGGTGGGCTTCATGCCCAGCAAGCCATCGCCACGCGTCAGCGTCTGCAAGCTCAGCCGCGGCTGGAATCGATCCGCCGACGCTTCTGCATCCTCTGAATGAGCGGCATCGGCATGCGCCACATCCTGATCGGCCAGGGTTTTCTCGGCGCGTTCGAGCTGCGCTGCGCTGGCGCCCATCGCGCCTTCATCGGCTGGCGCATCTGCGCGCAGCATCGCCATCACCCGCGCTGCATCGGCTTGCGACAACTCCGGCAAGGCCGCCAGGCTGCGCGCATCGGCGTGGCGGCGCAAGGCATCGAGCCAGGCCTGGATGGCTGCCTCACGGGGCGAAGCTTGCGGGCTCGCACTCATTGCGCTCGGTGGCGCAAGCCCGGCAAGCGAGAGGCGGCAGACAAAATGGATCGGTGCATCGAAGAGATTGTGGTCTGAACGAAGTGCAGCGCAGGCGCAGGTACTCGCCCACGCATCGCCATCCAGCCCGGCCCCTAAACTGCCGTTCGTTGAATCAAGCCCTGCCCTGCTGCGCTTGCGCTGCGTCTCTTTTTTAGTCTCCTTGTTAAATTCCTGCGCGCCTGAATTCCATGAACATTGCTCTTCGCATTCTTTCGATCCGATCCGCCGAAGAAGGCAAAGGCGGCTGGGTCACGCTGGGCGTCATTGCCGCGGTGCTCGCGCTGGCGGTCGTACTGAACCCTTCGCCGGAGAAGCACCGCGAAAGCATCAAAGAGTCGATGTCGCGCAGCAAGCCGCTGGCTGCGATGTTGGGCGTTGGCAAGCTGACCGCCTTCGCAAGTGGCTATCACTCGGTGGGCGTCGGCTCATACACCGAGCTGAACCATCAGCTGGTTTCGGTCGGTGCCCTGGGCGTGGTACTGGTCGTTCAGTAAACGCAAGCCGGCACAGCGCAGCGGCGAGCCGCGCATCACATCACATCACAAGGCCAGCGCGGTGGTGTTTTTGACCTCTTCCATCACCGCATAGGTGTGGGTCTCGCGTACGCCGGGCAAGGTCCAGATCACCGCCCCCACCAGCTCGCGGTAAGCCGCCATGTCGGCCACGCGCGTCTTGATGAGGTAGTCAAAGCCGCCGGCCACCATGTGGCACTCCATGATTTCCGGGCGCACCTGCACCGCCGCACGGAAGGCGTTGAACACATCGGGCGTGGTGCGGTCGAGCACGACCTGGATGAACACCATCAACCCCGCGCCCAGCTTGTTCGGGTTCAGCTTCGCTTCATAGCCGAGGATGTAGCCGTCGCGTGTCAGGCGCTTCACGCGCTCCAGCACCGCCGTCGGCGACAGGTGAATCGCCTCGGCCAGCTTCAGGTTCGAAATGCGGCCGTCGGCCTGGAGCACGCGCAGGATCTTGGCGTCGATCTTGTCGAGCTTTTGCGGGCTGGCTTCTTCAGCGGTGTCTTTCATGGGGCTCGGCGAGGCGTGAAGCGCCAGGCGGTCGGGGCAGGGTCAGGCCCGCGATTGTGCAGTCGTGCGGTCGTGCAGCCGTGCGGTGCCGGCGACCCATCAAGGCCCAGGCCAAGGCAATACCCGGTCGGCGCGCTTCCGCGTGGCGGCGATCAAGCGCGCATTCGGCGTATCGGTCTGCGCGACCCAATCGCGCGCCTGCTGCAAGCTGCGGCCAAAGCGCACATGGCGCTGCAGCAGCCACTCGGTACGCAGCGCCTCATCAACGTCGACATACCAGACCTCATCGAGCTGCGCCCTGACCTGAGCCCAAGCGCCTTGTTCAAGCAGCAGATAGTTGCCTTCGGTGACGATCAACGGTGTCGCTCCGTGCACTGGAATCGCACCCGCAATCGGCTCTTCGATTTCACGGCGAAACGCAGGCGCATAGATCACTTCATCGCTGTCGGCCCGCTGGTGGCGAATGCGCTGCAGCAAGGCCACATAACCGGCGCTGTCGAAGGTGTCATGCGCCCCTTTGCGCTGCGCGCGACCCAGGCGCTCCAGCTCGGCTTGCGCGAGATGAAAGCCGTCCATCGGCACGATCTGCGTCTGCGCAGGCAACACATCGGCGATCGCCTGCGCCACCGTCGACTTGCCGGCACCGGGTGGGCCGACCAAGCCAAGCAGGCGCCGCTGCCCCGGTGCAAACCAGGCCTGCAGGCGAGTTTTAATCTCGGTGCTGAAGTTCATGTGCGTGACTGTGTCACACGGCCGGCATTTCACCGCATGGTGCCAGCGGCTTGATTGGCATGGTGTCGATCGAAAACACATGCGCATGACAATGCCGATCACGACGCGGCTTGCCCAAGCAGCTCAAGGCATCGATGACTGCCCACCTGAGAGCGTGAGGGACGACTCAGCGTTTATCTGCAAGACGCGTCAACATCGACCGGAACCCGTTCGGAAGAAAGGATGTGGCGAGGTTGATACCGGCGTTGAACCGGGCCCATTTGCTCTCTGTGCTGTTGAGCAAGGTGTTCGCCCAGGTGGACCTTTTCTCGGTGCGGCTCGCAGGCTTCGCCAGAGCGTTCCCATTCAAACTTCCTGGCCGCAGGCTCGCGGCGGGGCGGCCCTTAACGGACGCAGGCAGGGTCGGCCCATTCGAGAAAGCGTCAGGGCCGGCCCGTGGCCTCGAAGGCCCGATTGGCGGCGCATCGCTTCGCTGATCAAGAGAGGTCGGACCCATTGAGGCGGGGTTGGCCACCGCTTGATGAGATATGCCAAGCGGTGGCAATCCAAATGACTGCGGTTCAGGCTGCATCTGCATCTGCATCTGCATGGGCCCGGCCGTCTCATGCGCACTTGCGTACGTTGAGGAAGAAGGCGTGTTGTGCCCCGACGCCGTGTAGGCCGGCGGAGAGCCTGCGCTGGTTGATGCGTTGGCTTGGCCTGGCGGCGCGCTCATTGTGTTGACGGGACTGCGCAAGGCCTGCTGCCATTGCTCAGGCCTTGCTTCGATCAGCGTGGAATTCGGCCTCGGCTGATTCCACTCGGGTCGCTCCCACACCCTGCCATTCTTCTGATTTGCCGCGGACACGCCGGGCGTGGGCTGCCAATTCGCTGGAGATGGCAAATCACTGGCGTGGTGCGCCTCCGAGGTATCAACGGTGAAACAGGCTCGGGGTGCGCATTGAAGTCAAAGGGGCTAGCAGCCTGACTGCGCGGGCTCATCGGCGAGACTGGCCCGGTGTTTTGTCCAGCGATCTGGGTTGCGAGCCTGAGACGAGGCAAGTCAACCCTCGGTGGACGAGACAACACCGGGGAAGCTGAATCGGTACGCGCTGAAGGGCCGCCCTGAACACCAAGACTTTTCTCCCGGACCGATGGGTGGGTTGCCCCCACAACCTGACTCGGCTTGGCGGCAGGGATCGGCGCCGTCATTGCTACAAAGTCGTTAAAGGAGGGGATCTGACGGCTGTTGACGGATGACATGACTTGCTCCCAAGGAGGTTTGCAAACCTCGTCGCATCGTCATGCATAAGCCGGCCTCATGTCGACCTGCATGCGAAGCCTCTTCATTTCACGCGAAAAGTTTGCATCTGTCCCAGCCAGCCCTTTTCAACAAGCGGGGACGGAAAAACCATCGGCCATCGCAGCGGCCCTTTGGTAATGAGGCCAAAGGGCAGGCCATGCACGGCCAATGGCCGCTTGATAAGGTTTATCTCCTGTCATTTGTCTTGCCCGAGCCTGCGAGCAGGATAAGAAAGCTTCGCCGACGCCACAGAAGCCTTTTGACTGTTGTAGCCAAAAATTCTTTGCTTCGGACTCGCTTTTATACTTAACGCGACACTACGTTCTTTCCAGCCAATGTGTCGAAATTCGACTTGGCGTTGGTAATACTCAGATTGCCGGCATCCATTATTTCGTTGAACGATGCCAAGTTGCCGCCGACGTACGCCCTCGGCGACAAGCCCCTCTTGCTTGGATGATTGCGGCGATGCTGGAGATATGCATTGATGTCCATGTGCTCGTTGGGCCTCTCGGCACGAGCGTCCCCGATGTCGAGGCTACTAATATCAAGTTTCATCGGCTTTTTGTTCGGGCCGTACGTGCCGACCATCGACATGTGGTGATTGCGGGTATCGGGCTTACTGCCGAACAGGGATCTGGCAATGGAACTTATCAACGCGCGGCCCTTAAACTTGAACCCCGATAACGATTGGGGTTGCGGTCGTGTCGTTGAGCCTTGCGCCGATATGGAGGGCCGCTGCGGGGTGCTTGTCCGGGCCGGTGTCGGCCGCTCGGGCGGCTTCGGCCGAGACGTTGGCTGCTTCCGTTCTAGCGGGACAGGGTTCGTCAAGCGGTGATTGGAAATGGAGGGCCCCTGGACTGAACTTGCTCTCGGCTCGGGAATGGGCTCGGGCTTGTATTCAGTTGGTTTGGGAGGCAATTCTGGCGGAGATGTCGACTGATTGATCTGGCTACTTTGAACTGATTCCTGCCGCAACAGAGGATTGAGTGGTTTGTAAATCCCTTGCGGCATCTGACTCATTTCAGGCATCTGTTCACGCTCCAGAGATGTCAATGCCTGGCCGCCGGGAGCATTTCCAAACGGCCTGGGCGTTAACGGAAGCGGGGGGTGCCGCTGCTCATCACTCACATGAGGGTTCCGCGGTGGCGCTGCCCTGAGAGGTGAGATGGGCTGCCTGCCGAGCGGGCGGGGCGGCAATGGGGGCGGGGTTTGGCGTGCGCCTTTAAAGGGTCGTAGGTCCGCTCCCCTGACTGCGTCGACGCCGTGACCCGGCTGCCCAAAGTCCTTAAAAATGGACGGGAACCCAGGGTTGATTTTGCTCATGGCAGGCCTTTCAAGAATATTGCGCAGTGTCAAAGCATCGTCATTCACGCGTTCGTTTCATCTTGACCACGGCACGAAGGCATTTCGCTTCTTGCGAAGTGATGCACCGAAAACACGATCCAAGTTGCGATCCATGCGTCGACTTCGCCTACCGGTCATCAAGACATGGATCGTCAAAGTCACAAACTCATACGCATCGCCAGCGGCCTTCCCGCAGCCCGTGGCTCAGATTGGCGACACTTCAGGCTGGGAATAGCCGAGCCAAACCGGGCGTATTGTTCGCATCAGAACTTTCTGCGTCATGACATAAATGCGGCTGTGCACCCACTCATTGCCATGAACAAGCCCACCACCGCTCTCGCACCACGCATTCAAGTCATCGCCCTCGCCCTGGGCCTGTTTCTCGGCCAGGCCGTGCTGGTCATGGCGCAGCAGCGCGAAGGGTCGCTGCTCGGCATGGCGATGGCCCTGGTGTTCGTGGCCGCCTCGTCGGCCTCCTTTGTGCTGTTCATGCTCAGCCTGCGCGACCGACTGAAACAGGCGGCGATGGCGGCCGAGATCTATGGCTTGCTGGGCGCCATCGGCATCGGCCTGCTGGTGTCGATGAACGCCAGCGAATGGATCGCCTGATTCTGCGATCCACTTGATCAGCGCCTGAACATGGCCGCGGCGCAAGGCCCGCCGGCCGACTGGGCCGCCTCGCCTTCGAGATGTCTGCCCACGCACCCCCTACCCGCCGCGGCTGTTCCGACGAGAACAGCTGGCCCGGCCGCTGCCACGCTGAAATTGTGTCGCCATCTGATGCCGCGCATTAATAACGTTAGCACATGAAAACGGCGTCGTCGTACGAGGTCGGAGATTGCAGCGCGCAGCCGCCGCGTTCGATCTGGCGCGGGCTGCTTGCCTGAGTGCCGGCCGTTCTGGCCTTGCTGTGCATCGTTGGCTTCGTGTTCGCAGGTTACCGCTGGGCGGCAGGCACCAATACCAGATCCAGGCCGCCGCCAAGGCCAAGGGGTTGGAGTCGCTGGTCGCGGCATTGCAATCGCTGCTGGCTCGCCACCAGGAGCTTCCCCGCATCGTGGGCCTGGACCCGCGCATTGCGCTCGTATTGGAAGAGTCGCAGGTCAGCACCACGCTTCGCGAAGCCAATGACGACCTGGAAGCAGTCTCGAAAGCCGGCGCGCTGCAGGCGGTGTACGTGACGGACACGAAGGGCCTGACGATCGCGGCCAGCAACTGAAATACCCAGACCCGTTTGTCGGCAAGAATTTTTCGTTCCGCCCTTATTTTGCGGATGCCATGCGAAGTGGCAGCGGCCGCTTTTATGCGATCGGCACCGCCAGCGGCCAGCCGGGCTCTTACCTGTCGAGCCGCATCGAGCGAAGCGGGTGCGTGCTGGGCGTGCTGGTGGTGAAGGTTGACCTCCGGTCCATCGTCACCGAGTCTCGTGTGGAGAGCGGGCCGGTGCTCGGCGTGGCCGATGAATTCGGCGTCGTGTTCCTGTCGTCGGACCCGGCTTTGCTGTACCGCACGCTGTGCTGGTCAGCGCCGTCGCGATGGCCCGCATGCGCCGCCGCCGCATCGGTGAGGTGCTGCAGTCGCGTGAGGCCTTGAGGCACAGCGAAGCGCGGCTGCGCGCCGTGGCCGACCATCTGCCGGTGATGGTGTGCTTCGTCGATGCCACGCTGCACTTCGCCTACACCAATGCGCAATACGCGCAGATGTACAACAGGGAGCCTTCCCAGCTGAAAGGCAAACACCTGAATGAGGTGCTGGCACCCAGCGAGCACGCCATGGTGCAGCCTTACCTCCAACGTGCACTGGCCGGAGAGAAAGTGATCTTCGAACGGGAATACCAACAGTTGAGAGGTTATCGCTGATTCGAAGCCACTTACCGCCCGGAATGGGACAGGGCCGGCCTGCCTGTGATCGGCGTTCATGTGATGACCCAGGAGATCACCGAAAACAAGCAACGGCTGGCCAGCCTCGAACAAGCGGCGCAGTTGGATCATCTGACACAGTTACTGAATCGCAAGGGCTTTGACTATCAGTTGTCCGAGGCGGTGGAACGCGCGCGGGTGGAAGGCAGTCAGATCGCCTTGCTGTACATCGACCTCGATGGCTTCAAGGCCATCAACGACACCCACGGCCATGCCGTCGGTGCCGATTTGCTGACGGCGTTTGGCCGCAGGTTGTCAGGGCAGGTCAGGTCGAGCGACCGCATTGCCCGCCTTGGGGGCGACGAGTTTGCGCTGCTTCTGCCACGCGTTCACAGCACGGCGGTCGTCGAGCGCCTGGGCTCGATGGTGGTCGGCATGGCCAGTACACCGTTCGAACTTGGCGGCATCGAAGTGCGCGTGGGCGCCAGCGTCGGGGTGGCAACCGGCAACATCTCGGGCGCTGTCGGCCCGAAGGAAATCAAGAACGCCTCGGACGCTCACCTCTACCAAGCCAAGCGCACCGGTAAAGGCCGGTATGTGATGGGCTCGTTCTGATCGCGAAGCAACCCGGGTCAAGGGCGCCGCAAACGCCTGGCGCCGATCAGCAGGGCCAGGCCGATGACAAAGGCAATGCCGCCGTTGATGGCCCATTGCGTTTGGCCGGTCATGAAGCTGCCGGGCAACACATTGATGCCCTGTAAAAACCAGACAGCGCCCACCAGCAACAGCAGCACCGCGACGACATTCAACAAGGTTTTCATCATCAGCCTTTGAGAGGATCGTGAAGCAGCCGAGCTTACGGCTTGCAGCGATACCAACCCCACTCGCGGCAAGGCGATGGCGCTTGATGGACAGTGGCCTCATTCATCGGGACTACGGCACTTTCGGCATTTGCGCCGCCGGTCACATTCGCACCGCCTGTCACCTTGCCTTACCACTGGCACGCTATTGAAAAGGCATCGCAACGGACCGACGTAAGTCCTGTTGAATCGTCTCAACGGAAAGCCGCTCATGCCCTTCCTCTTCCTCGTCGTGTTCGTCGTTTTGCTGGTGGGCTGGCTCGCGGGTCAACCGTTATTGACGGCCTTGCGTCGGCAACGCATTCGCCGCCAGCCCTTTCCCGCCGAATGGCGCGACATCCTGCGCCGCCGCGTGCCTTACGTGCGCAGCCTGCCCGCCGATCTGCAGCTCCAGTTGAAGAAGCTGATCCAGGTGTTCGTCGCCGAGAAGGCCTTCATTGGCTGCGGCGGCTTGACCGTCACCCACGAGATGCGCATCACGATCGCAGCGCAAGCTTGCCTGCTGCTGCTGAACCGGCGGCGCGACCATTACTACCCGAACCTGCAGCAGATCCTCGTGTACCCCGGTGCATTCGTCGTCGAGCGCTCGCATACCGATTCCAATGGCGTGCTGCAAGACCAGCGCAGCGTGCTGTCGGGCGAGTCGTGGTCACAAGGTCAGGTCATTTTGTCGTGGCAAGACACGCTCGCAGGCGCGGCCGTGGCCGATGACGGCCAGAACGTCGTGATCCATGAATTCGCCCATCAGCTTGACCAGGAAAACGGCCAGGCGAATGGCGCCCCGATTCTTCCGCGCCGAGAGCGTTACGAGCGCTGGTCGTCTGTGATGAGCCGCGAGTTCGCGTTGCTGCAAGCGCAAGCCGAGCGCGGAGAGCCGACGCTGTTCAATCACTACGGTGCCACCAACCCAGCCGAGTTCTTTGCCGTCGTGTCCGAAGTGTTTTTCGAACAGCCTTTGCGCATGGCCGATGAGCACCCCGAGCTGTATGCAGAGCTGAGTGCGCTTTATCGGATCGACCCGCGCAGCTGGTGAGGAAGTGGGGTGAGGGATCGACGCGACAGCGCTTGGCAGCTGCGCGCTTCATCGCCATCCCGACCACTGTTCAGCTCACTCACCAAATGCTGATCGGGTGATCGGCATCCTGCTGACGCGGCACCTTGCTCAGCAGCGCAGCCACATGAGGCGAGACGGGCTTGGGGGCTGCTTGCATCGGGAAGTCGTCGACCTGAATCACCTTGTCGGCAGCCCGGAGGTAAGCCAAGGCGCGCTGCGGCCGGCGTGAGCGGCGGGCCGCTTCTTCGATTGAATTCGTCTCGCGCAGCACCTTGTTCAACTCGGTGGTCTCGTCGTCGAGCTCAAGCGCCAGTTCCAACGCATCCATCAAGTCCGCCATGCCGCCACTGCGCGGGCGGCCGATGTCGGGTGCGAGGCGATCCATCAAATCAGGCTGCGTCCGCAGGGCTTCGGCCAATGCCAGCTGAGCCTTGTCGAGCGATGGCGTGATCTGGGTCGTACCGCGCAACACGATCGCGCCCAGCAGGCGATGGCTTGCCGACGGCAGATTGGCATACAGCTCACGCAGTGCCGTCGCAGCCAGATGAAGTTGAGTCTGAATCGCCGCCCGCGCAAACGGCAGCATGGCCGGATCGGGCTCATGATGAAAGCGCCACAGCGAAGCACTGGCCATGTACAGGTGCGCGAGCACATCACCCAGCCGGCTCGACAGCAGCTCCATGCGCTTGAGCTCCCCACCGAGCAGGCCCATCGCGATGTCGGCCGTCAGCGCATATTTCGCGCTCACAGTCGCGATCAGCTTGGCTTCAGCCCTTAACTCGGGCGGCACGCTGCCGACCACGTTGGCGCTGAACACCGCGCGGCCGACGTTGCGCAGCACATGCCGGACATGGCCGAGCAAAGCCTCGCCGAGTGCATCGGCATTGCCTTCGGCCACCGCCTGCATTTCATTCAGCACATGCGGGTGGCAGCGGATCGCGCCTTGACCAAAGATGATTAGCGAACGCGTCAGCAGGTTCGCACCTTCCACAGTGATGGCAATCGGCGTGTGCCGATAAGCAATCGACAGCAGGTTCGACGGTCCATGCATGATGGCTTTGCCACCGAGGATGTCCATGCCGTCGTTGATCGCACGCCGGCCGGCTTCGGTCAGGTGCACCTTCAAGATCGCGCTGGCCACACTCGGCCGGTCGCCGGCATCGAGCGCGGCCGCCGTGTAGCGGCGGGCCGAATCGGTCGCATAAAGTTCGACGGCCATCCGCGCAATCAGCCCCGCGACCGCATGAAAACGGCCGATCGGCAGGCCGAATT
Source organism: uncultured Rhizobacter sp. (assembly GCA_964242145.1). Classification (GTDB taxonomy): domain Bacteria; phylum Pseudomonadota; class Gammaproteobacteria; order Burkholderiales; family Burkholderiaceae_C; genus Rhizobacter. Next base: position 3,946 of record CAXTCD010000044.1, on the reverse strand, counting down.
GCTCGCGAATCTGCCCAT
>CAXTCD010000044.1:0-3918 GCA_964242145.1 uncultured Rhizobacter sp. | reverse complement strand
CGAACAGCGACACCTGCTGTGTCGCTGAGCCCATCGCCGGCAGCGAAATCGCGCGGCCGGCGGCCAGGCATTCCATCAGCATGCGCCAGCCCTGGCCGACCTGCGCTTCGCCACCGATGATCCATTCCATCGGCACGAACACCTCATGGCCGACGATCGGGCCGTTCATGAAGGCCGAGTCCATCGGCAGGTGGCGGCGGCCAATCTGCATTCCGGCGGTGGGTACCGGAATCAGCGCACAGGTGATGCCCAATTCACGTTCGCCATCCCAGGCGTTGAACGCGAGGCCGACGACCGTGGCCACCGGTGCCAGCGTGATGTAGCGCTTCGAGAAGTCGACCAGAAAGCCGCGTGTGCGCCGGCCATTGAACTCGCGTTCGACCAGCACGCCGCGGTCAGGAATCGACGCGGCGTCTGAGCCGGCCGATGGCGCGGTCAAGCCGAAACACGGCAGATCGCGGCCGTCGGCGAGGCGCGGCAGGTAATGCTTTTTCTGCTCGTCGGTGCCATAGCGCAACAGCAGCTCCGCCGGACCGAGCGAGTTCGGCACCATCACCGTGACGGCGGTGGCCGAACTGACGGCTGCAATGCGCGTCACCACCGCGGCATGTGCGACGTGGCTGAAACCCAGGCCGCCTTGCGCGGTCGGGATGATCATTCCAAAAAACTTCTTCTCGCGCAGGAAGCGCCAGACCTCGGGCGAAAGGTCGTGCGCCTCGTTGATCGCAAACTCATCAAGCATGCCGCACAGCGTCTTGACCTCGTTGTTGAGGAAGGCGTTTTCGGCCGGTGTCAGGCGCGATTGCACGGCCAGCAACGCATTGAAATCCGGCTTGCCCGAGAAGAGCTGGCCTTCAAAGCCCACGGTGCCGGCTTCAAGCGCCGCACGTTCGGTGTCACCCATCGTGGGCAACACCTTGCCAAAGGGTTTGAGGGCCAGGCGGCCGACGAATGAGGCGATGGATGAGGTCATGGCTTGATTCTGATCAGCCGCGCTCGATGCGTCGGTAGGAACGGGCCACGACCGGATGTCGGCGCTGTCCTGCGGGTCAGCGCGATAAAGCGAACTCAGCCCAGCTCAGCGTCCGGGTAAAGAAAGAATCAGCGAGCGCCGATCGATCAGCGCGATGCCAGGCCGACCTGATATGCGTCAAACATCGATTGCACCGGCCGGGTTTCCGGCAGCACATAAACCACCGCGCGGCTGCGGCCCAGCACGGGGCTGACGACGCCTTCATAGAAGGCCACCGGCACCACGACGCAGCCGAGAGAGATGCGCTTGTCGTCGATGTTCTTGCTGGCCAGGCGCTCCCCACGACGCTCGGCGGGGTTGGCCTTGCGCAGGCGATGAATCGCGAACGCCGCTTCGTAATCGACCCAGACGATGTCTTCGCCACCCAGGTTGTGGCCCGGCTCGGAGATAAAGCGGCCCGCCGGTGTGGTGCGCTCGGCGCGGGTCAGGCGGCCCGACTGAACGCGCCGGCCGACGCCCGGCACCGTCTCGTCGCCAGGGGTCAGGCCCAGCAAGGCCGACGTCGCGCCGACCATGCGGCCGCTGGGCGCAAACACAAACAGCTTCGCGGCTTTCTTGTCGACGATGGCAAAAGGCAGTTGCTCGTTATCTCGGTTCGCCATCACCCAACCCGCGGCGTAGCGCGCATCGGCAGAGGCTGATTCGCCAACGAAATCAGGCACCGAGCTGAGCGGCGCGGCGACGGCAGGCGCCGACGGAAGGGGCTGCGGGAGCGACGCAGGCGCGGCTGAAAAAGCGTTGAACGAACTGATGAAGGCGAAGGCGGCGCTGAGGGCGCTGACGGTGAAACGCATCGTCGATCCTGCAGAGAGGGCTCAACCGATGAGCCCGTGTGCAGGCTTACTAACAAAAATCGGACCAGCCGAAGGCGGCGGATCGGTGCGTCAATGCGTTGGCCAGCATCCGCCAGTTAGATTAAGCAAATACCAACTTGTCAAAAAATCGCGGTGAAATATAGATTTTTAGTCTGAAAGACAGTAAATCGCCACCTACGCGAACCGCACTTTGCTCAGGTCGGCCACATTGACGCCGGGAAAACACCGGCGCGCTGCAGATCTGGCCGATCCGAACACTGCTTTTCATTGGATGTGTGCCGGTTGGGTCGCCCCGGCGGGCGCCTTGGCTTCTGTGGCAAGCGTCACGATTTGTCAGATGACGCCCAAAGCTTGTTTACGCGCAGGCAACAACTGCCGCCTCGCGTCGGTACACGAACGGAAAACGCGCAGCCGGCAAGCCAGGCTCGCGGGATCAGCCGGGCCGGGGAGCGTTATTTTTCAGGGCCGTGACTTTCTCCACCACGTCATAGGCCGAAGCGAACACTTGATTCAAAGGCTTGGTCTCCGGCAGCACGTAGACGACGCCATAGCTCGACTTGAAGGTCGGCTGCAGGATGCCTTCATAGAACGCCACCGGCACGTTGATGCAGCCAAAGGAAATGCGGTTGTCGGCCGAGGTCGGCGAAGCCAGCCGTTCAAGGCGATGCTCTTTCGGGTCGATCGGGCGCACGCGGTGCATCGAGACCGCTGCTTCGTAGTCGACCCAAACCACGTCTTCACCGGAGGCGTTGCGGCCCGGCTCGGCAATGAAGCGCCCGGCCGGCGTCGTGCGCTCTGCCGGCCGCACCTGCGCGATCGGGCGCTTGCCGATGCCGATCACCGAGTCATCGCCAGCCGCCGCGCCCAGCAACACCGGCGTGGCACCGCGCAGCTTGCCATTGCGGTCGAACACATAGATGCGTGCGTCTTTCTTGTCGACGATCACGAACGACATCTTGCCGTTGTCACGCGAGTCGGCCACCCAATTGGCGATGCGCTGCGCGTCGGCCGATGGGGTCTGGCCGTCGAAGTCAGCGAAGCGGGCCACCACACGGTGCGGTGCCGGCGTCGAACGCATTACGGGCAACGCACCTTGACGCGCCAGCACGGTGGCCGACGCTCGCGTGCCGGAGGCCGTTGCCGCCGTCATCTGCGTTGCCACGCCCGCTGGCGGGAGTGCGACGGCCATCACTGCAGCGCCCAGCAGCACGCCTTGCTTTACACCTTCGAGCCAAGCAGGCGGCTCGCTCCGGGGCCTCGCATCGTTTTGTTCCATCACCTTCTCCAACAGATCTCAACAGATGTGCATCACGGCATAACAGTCACGTTGCAATGACCACCGCGCGTTCCCACGGGAAAAACCGCTTCGCCACCTTCCCGATCGTTGGAAGGGTGGCGAATGCGGTCATCTCCGGCCAACGCGTTCTCGATCGGTCAGGCCATCACTCCAAGCGCGGATCAGTTCCGGTCGGCTTGCGCACTGCGTTCGCCCTGGAAGCTTTGGTCGTTGCTGGAGCTATCGGGCACCGGCGCGACGGCGGTGTCAGCCGGGGCTTGCATGCTGCTGTCGGTGACGGGTGGCGTGTCGGCCGGCGGCGTCATGACGGCGGGCTGTTGCTGAGGCAAAGGTTGTTGCGCCTGCTGCGCATCGACCAAGGCCTGCCCGTCGAGCATGCCGGGCAACTCGCGTGCCGGTGGGTTCGGCGCGGTGGCCGGCGACATCACGGTTTCCGGCGTGGTGCCATCGGCCTGGGTCGTTTGGGCGAAAGCAAAGCTGAGAGCGCTGACGGTGGCGACCGCCGCAACTCCGGTCATCAACGATTTGGAAAAGCTCATGAAAGTGCTCCTTGAACTGCCTCGGTGAGGCCGGGTGGGTGAATCAGGGCTGGTTTCGTTTCCAGCTGAATTCACTCTAGGCGGCTTGGCGGGCAGGCTCAGTCGGCCGGCAGCGGACTTGTTTGTAGGAGAAGCCGACGCGTAGGCCGGCAGCATCAATCACCCACCCTTTGGCCGGAACGTAAGCGGCTGGTCATCCCGGCTTGAATTGGCCGCACGCGTATGGACGATGGT
>CAXTCD010000043.1:0-27510 GCA_964242145.1 uncultured Rhizobacter sp. | reverse complement strand
CTCGGCCGGCAGCGACGTGCTGATCACCGCGATGTTCCAGGCCGCGATGAAAGACTTTCCGCAAACCGGGATCAACCCGAGACGAGTGCAGATTCCTTTGCCAGGCTGACCGCGGCAAGGCCGAACTGGCGCGGCCTGCTGCATTGGCATCGCGAGGGCGGGAGATCCTTTTGAAGTTCAAAGAGGTGAGCCGACGCCACAAGCATGTCGACAGACACTCGGCTCGATCACCGCGCGCTCATTCACCGACGCGCCAAGCTTATTTCTCAGCCTCCGCTGCCAGCGCGCGGGCATCGTCTTCCCATCCCTTCAGCTTCTTGATCGCAGCCTCACGCTGCTCACGGTCGGTGCTGTTGTGCAGGTCGGCCCCGAGCTGACAGTTGTACTGCAACAGCTTGGCCTGGTAAGCCACATAACTCTCGCGCGGTGAGCGTTGCACATGTGACACCACGGTGCGCAGCGCGGCCTGCGTTTGCGCGGCCGGCAGACGCTCGGCCGAGATGCGGCGAAAGGTGGCCAGCGCCTCTTGTTGGCGCAGCACACGCTCCTCGAACCACAACTCCGGGTTGAAGGGCGAGGCGGCAATGGCCTTCGTCAGCTGCTTCAATTGCGCTTCGCTCAGGTCGCCGTACAACATCTCCGCACGCTCGACCAGGCGTTTCACCGCCGCCTTCTGGCGCCGCTCGGGGTCGTTCTGAAGGTAGTCTTTTTGGAACTCGCGGTTCACCTTCTCGTACTTGCGTTCCATGTGCGAGAACTGCTTGTCGGTGAAGGTCTGCACCGTTCCTGCGGCCAGTGGCAAGGCATGGTCGATCGATGGATTCAGAAAGTCGTTCGCGTCGTCATAGATGCGGCACAGCTGCGCGGCCGTCAGCTTGTCGGCCATTAAAGGCTGCAGCTGCGCCAGGAACTTCGCATAGGCGGGCAACTGCGTGCTGCGATGCCATCGGAACCATGCGCTCAGAGATTGCCGAACTTGCGGTGTTTGCAGGTCATTGAAATCAGCGTAGCCATCGAGCCACCAGTAGCTCAGATCAGGCCCTTGGCCGTAGGCCAGGCGGATCGCGCCGCAACCGGAAATCAAGGTGCTGAGGGCCAACACCGTCGCGATAATGATGCTCTTCCAAAAAGGACGTTGCATGGCTCTCGACATCGTGATCATGGCCGCGGGCAAGGGCACCCGCATGAAATCCAGCCTGCCCAAGGTCTTGCACAAGCTGGCCGGTCGCAGCCTATTGCAGCACGTTCTGCAAACCGCTTCCAGCCTAGGGGCAGATCGCATCATCGCGGTCACCGGCCACGGCGCCGAAGCGGTGGAAGCGGCGGTGCATGGCTCGCAGCTCGAATTCGTTCGGCAGATGCCGCAACTCGGCACCGGACACGCGGTGCAGCAGGCCGTGCCGCGCCTGCACGACGAGGGCACGACGTTGATCCTGAATGGCGACACTCCGTTGATCGCCGCAAACACTGCGAAGGCATTGATCGCAGCGAGCGCGGGCCACAAGCTGGCCGTGCTGACCATCGAACTGAACGACGCCACCGGCTATGGCCGCATCGTGCGCAACGGCAGCCTGGCCGCGGGCAGCGCGGTGCAGGCGATCGTCGAGCACAAGGATGCAACACCGGCTCAGCGCGAGATTCGCGAGGTCTATACCGGCGTGATGGCCGCCCCCACGGCCGCGCTGAAGCGCTGGCTGTCGCAGCTGAAGAACGACAACGTCCAGGGCGAGTTCTACCTCACTGACGTGGTGGCGATGGCCGTGGCGGAGGGCACGCCGGTGGTCGCCGCCCAACCCCAGCACGAAGCCGAGGTGCTGGGCGTCAACAGCCCTTTGCAGCTGGCCGATCTGGAACGCCGCTATCAACTCTTGCGTGCGCAGGCGCTGATGGAAGCAGGGGTTCGGCTGGCCGACCCGGCGCGCTTTGATGTGCGCGGCGAGCTGAGCTGCGGCAGTGATGTCGAGATCGACGTCAACTGCATTTTTGAAGGCGAGGTGCATCTGGCGGATGGCGTGCGCATCGGCGCGAATTGCGTGATCCGCAATGCCCGTCTGGGCGCGAACACGGTGATCCATCCGTTCACCCACATTGATGGCGAAGCCGCGGGCGTGACGGTGGGCAGCGGCGCGCTGATCGGGCCATTTGCGCGGCTGCGCCCCGGTGCCCACCTCGGCAATGACGTGCACATCGGCAATTTCGTCGAGGTGAAAAACTCGACGCTCGGCCATGGGTCGAAGGCCAACCATTTGGCCTATCTGGGCGATGCCACGGTCGGCCAACGCGTCAACTATGGCGCCGGCAGCATCACCGCCAACTACGACGGTGCCAACAAGCACCGCACGCTGATTGGTGACGATGTGCATGTCGGCAGCAACTGCGTGTTGGTGGCGCCCGTGTCGCTTGGCGATGGCGCCACGATCGGTGGCGGCTCGACCATCACGAAAGACGTCGAAGGCGGCCAGTTGGCCGTCGCGCGAGGCCGCCAGATCGCGCTCGGCGGCTGGCAACGCCCGGTCAAGAAGAAGTAAGCAACATCGGCTCGCGCTGCCGCACCCAGGCCTCGAAGGCATCACGCGGCAGCGGTGGGCTGATCAGCAGGCCCTGCAATTCATCGCAGTCCAGGCGCGCGAGAAAGCTGCGTTGGGCTTCGGTCTCGATGCCTTCGGCAATCACCGTCAGGCCCATGCTGCGCGCCATCTGCACGATCGCGCGCGCAATGGCTGCCGAACCTTTTTCGCTCGGCAGGTCGTGCACGAACGATCGGTCGACCTTCATCTTGTCGATGGGCAGCTCTTTCAGATGCGACAGCGATGAGTAGCCGGTACCGAAGTCATCGACCGAGATGCGGATGCCCAGCGCCTTCAACTCGCTCAGCTTGCGCTTCACCTCGGGCAGGTCGTCCATCAGCATGCGCTCGGTCAACTCGAGTTCGAGCAGGCTGCCGGTAACGCCCTCTTCTGCCAGCAGTTGCTCGATCAAAGCAGTGAAGCCGCTGGTCTGAAATTGCATGCTCGAAAGATTGACGGCGATCGGCATGTCACGCATGCCAAGCGCTTGCCAGCGCTTGGCGCAACGCAATGCTTCGCGAAGAACCCATTGGCCGATCGGCAGCATCAGCCGTTGCTGCTCGGCCAACGGAATAAAAGAGTCGGGCATCAGCAAGCCGCGCTCCGGGTGATTCCAGCGGATCAAGGCTTCGGCGCCAACCAGTGCGCCATCCACCGATCGCACTTGCGGCTGGAAGTGCAGCACGAACTCGCCGCGCTCCAGCGCCTGCGCAAGCTGGCTTTCCATCACCAGCGCGTCGTAGGCAGACGCCGCCATCTCTGGCGTGAAGAACTGATAGTTGGCCCGGCCACGCGCCTTCGCGAGGTACATCGCGGTGTCGGCGTTCTTGATCAGCTCATCGGCCGTGGTGCCGTCATGCGGAAACATCGAAATGCCCAGCGACGGCGTGACCGAGATCAGCCGGTCGTCCGCATTGACCGGCACCTCGATTGCTGTCAGCAGCTTTTGGCAGACCTCTTCAACATCCATGCGCTGCAAGGTACTGGGCAACAGCACGATGAATTCATCGCCCCCAAACCGGGCGACCAGGTCGGTGGCGCGCAGCGTCTCGGTGATGCGGCGAGCCACGGTCTGCAGCAGCGTATCGCCGGCCAAATGGCCCAGCGAATCGTTGACGCGCTTGAAGTGATCGAGGTCGATGAACAGCAAGGCCAGCTGCGAATCACGGCGTCGTGCATCGGCAATCATGTGCTGCAGATGCTCCATCAGGCTTACCCGATTGGGCAGGCCGGTCAGCGAATCGTGCAGCGCCAGGTGGCGGATGTGCTCTTGGGCAGCGTGGCGGTCGCGGATGTCACGCACGATGATCATGCGCATCGGCTCGCCGTTATGCAAAAAGGTGCGAGTGATCAGCTCCACCGGGAGGCGGCGGCCGTCTTTATGCATCAGCGCGCTCTCGTAAGTCAACTCTTCCCCGGACTGCATCACCGCGGTCGAACGCGCCAGTTGATCCGGTGCCAGAAAATCCAGCGTCAGTCGGCCTTTCAACTCGTCCAGCGAATAGCCGATCAAGGCAGACAACGGCGGGTTCGCATCCGTGACGAAGCCGTCCTTGTGGAACACGATGCCCTCGATGGTCGCGTGCATGAACTTCGCCAGACGTTCCTCTGACTCACGCACCGCCCGCTCGGCCAAACGATGGCGAGTGATGTCGGTGATCAACACGAACGCCGCCATCGGCACACCTTCCGGCCCGAGCTGCGGCAGCAGGTTGACCTCCAGCCATTTCGGTTCGCCTGCGGGGTAGCTCAGTTCACGCTCATACGCGATCGGCCGGCCCTCGCTCAGCATGCGATCCACATGCGGCTGGATGGCTGCGGCGGCCTGCGGGCCCAGGATCTCGGCAAAGGTGTGCCCGATCACCGATTGCTCATTCCAGCCGAAGGTTTCCGCATAGCGCTTGTTGGCGAAGAGGCAACGAAAGGTGCTGGCCTCGAAATACGCAATCAGCACCGGTACGTTGTCAGCCAGCAACTGGAATTGATCGGCCCGCGCCCGCGCTGAAAGCTCGGCCCGCCTGCCCAGCGTCACGTCATGCAAAACACAGAGATAGCAATCGCTGTCGGGCAACCAGCAAGCCGAGCAGTCGAGCCAGGCGTCGACGCCATCACCCGCACGCTGTATGCGCACGTTCAGCGAGAAGTCACGCTCCAATGGCAGTAACAGCATCGTCGCCGCACGAGATTCGGGGCTGAGCAACGACGGCCATGAAAAACCCGCATTCACCGCATCAGAGATGCCACTGAATTCAGTGAAGGCGAGGTTCTTCTGCAGGATCTCGCCCGAGATCGACATGCACAGCAGCATGCAGGGCAGGCCATTCATTTCGAATGGGGCCAGATGAGGTTCCAGCGCCAGGCTGTGGGTCATGGGAGCAAGCCTTTTGGGACATCGGGGCGCAAGGCTAGCCGGTGCATTTCAGTGAGGTATCAAGCCATGATAGCCCTGCGTACCCGGTGGCCATCAGCCCCTATTCAAGGACTTCCATGGCCAGGCAGAGGTCGTCCCAGGCGCGCGCCTTGTCCTCCGGATTGCGCAGCAGGTAGGCCGGGTGGTAGGTGACGATGAGCGGCACGCCTTGGTAGTGGTGGACGCGGCCACGCAGCCGGCCGATCGGCTCATTGCTGCGCAACAGGCTCTGCACCGCGAAGCGGCCCATCGCCACGATGATGCGCGGCTTCACCAGCTCGATCTGGCGGATCAGGAACGGCTCGCATTGCGCCAGCTCTACGGGCTCGGGGTTGCGATTGCCCGGTGGGCGGCACTTCACCGTGTTGGCGATGTAAACCTGCCGCTCAGGTGGCGCGTCAGCCCGCGTCAGGCCGATCGCACGCAGCATGTTGTCAAGCAGTTGCCCCGACTTGCCGACAAAGGGCTCACCCTGCAGATCTTCCTGTTCGCCAGGCGCCTCTCCAACGATCATCCAATGGGCTTGTTCGTTGCCGATGCCAAACACCGTCTGCCGCCGCCCTTCACACAGCTTGCACGTTGTACAGCCGCTGACGGCATCGCGCAGCGCCGGCCAATCCATCTGCTCAACGCTGGCCACGCGTGGGCCACGCATCGGTGCCTCGGCGCGCGTGGGCGCCATCCGTTCCACTTCAGCGACCGGCGCTGCCGGCTGGCGGCGCTGAGGCACCTCGGCCTGAACCGAAGGCGCCACGACCTCCGACACCACCGACTGCGGCTGCGGCTCGGTGGTAGCCCTAGCCGTCTGCGGCACCACGGCCTCGTCAGGCACCCACAACCGAATGCCCATTTCGGCCAGCATCTTCCGTTGCCGATCATCCCAGCGCATGGCCGCCCTCCGCTGCCACCGTCAAGCTCATCACCCATGCATCTTCGCGCCCGCCCGCATGCGTGCTGCGCGCTGCCGGGTAGTAAGCCCGGCGCTGGCTGATCTCCGAGAAGCCGTAACGCCGATAGATCGCCCGCGCCCGCACATTGCTTTCACGCACCTCCAGCCACAGCTGCTGCGCACGACGCGCACGGCACAACGCGCGCAGTTCATCCAGCATGAAGAGCGCGTGACCACGCCCTTGCAGTGCGGGCTTCACCGTGATGTTCAACAGATGCATCTCTTCCACACCCTCCATGGCGACGAAATAGCCCAGCATCTCGCCTTGCGCGCCATATAACACCCGCGCGGCATAGCCGGCGGCGAGTGAATCGATGAAATTGCCTCGCGTCCAGGGGAACGGGTACGCCGCCACTTCGATGGCCAGCACGGCGTCTAACTGTGTCACCGTCAGCGGCAACAGCAAACGGTCATCACGCAACACCGCGCTCAAGACACCATCTCCTTTGCTGCGCGCAGCGCTTCGCGTTCAGCGGTGGTCTGCGCAACCTTGTCCCGCAAGTAAACCGGCAACGCCTGCGCGGCGTTCACCGCCGCGCCATCGGCCCACAATTGCTGCGCAATGGCAGCCAGCGCCTGTGCGCGTGAGCAAGGCTGGGCCACTTGCGTGGCCGATGCACCGCCCGTCAGACGATGACCAAAAGCAGCCAATGCCGAGCCGGCTCGCAGCGTCACCGCCGCCGCCTGCCAATGAGCATTGAGCGCATCGACCGCATACAGCGCCGGTGAATCCAGTACCGACCATCGGGCACCATCCCAGCGATAAATGCCTGCATAGATCTCGTCCATTCGCGCGTCCATCGCCACACCGACATCCCATGTTGAAGCCGATACGCTACCTTGCTGCTGACGCGCATCTTCTGCGACGAGCAACAAACTATCGACCGCAATCACTGGCTTGCCCGCGCCGAAAGCCAAGCCCTGGGCGACGGAACAAGCGGTGCGCAGGCCGGTGAAAGCGCCCGGCCCGCAGCCAAACGCAATCGCATCGAGGTCGGCCCATCGAAGGCCGGCTCCCGCCATCAATGCCACGATCTCGGGGATCAGGCGTGCCGACGCCTGCGCGCCACCTTCGCCCTCATACACGCTCACGCCATCGGGCCCGCTGAGGGCAATGCTCATCGATTCGGTGGAGGTGTCGAACGCTAACAAACTGCTCATGGGCCGAGTCTAGCGGTGGCCTGGAGATCAAAGCTGCGTGAGATCATTCCCGCATGCACCGATCGAAGTTTCAGAAACTGCTGGCCTGCGCCGGCTTGCTCTCGTTGATGGCCTGCGCGCAAGCAGACAGTGGCTTGCCGGCCGAGGTCGCGGCTGCACTGGAACGCGCCAAGGTGCCATCGGATGCGCTGGTCGCCGTGGCCGAAGAAGTCGGGGCTACCAACCCCCGGCTGAGCTGGCAAGCGCAGCGGCTGGTCAACCCGGCGTCGCTGATGAAACTGGTGACGACCCATGCTGCACTCGATCTGCTTGGCCCAGCGTGGAGCTGGGCGACTCCGGTGTGGCTGCAAGGTCAAACGCTTAACGGTGTGCTGGACGGCAATCTGGTCATCAAAGGCCAGGGCGACCCGCGGTTGGTGTTGGAGCGGCTGTGGCTGATGCTGCGCCGAGTCCAGCAACTCGGCGTGCATGAGATCCGCGGTGACATCGTGCTGGATCGAAGCGCATTCGCCGGCTCCGATCAACTCGCCGCCGATTTCGATGGTGACTCCCTTCGCCCTTACAACGTGCAGCCGGACGCGCTGCTGCTGAACTACAAATCGGCCATACTGACTTTCACGCCCGACCTTGCACGCAGCGTTGCGCTGATCACCAGCGATGTGCCGCTGGCCGCGGTGAGAGTGGAGGTCAGCGTGCCGCTGGCCAAAGGCCCCTGTGAAGACTGGCGCGGCAGCTTGAAGCCTGACTTCAGTGACCCGTTGCAGATGCGTTTTCTCGGCAGCTATGCGGCCACTTGCGGCGAGAAGCAGTGGCCTGTGGCCTATGCCGATCCCAAGACCTACAACGCACGCTTGCTGGCCGGCCTTTGGCGGGAAATGGGCGGCAAGCTGACCGGCCGCGCCCGTGAAGGCCTTGCGCCGACGGACCCGCCCAGCTTTGAGTTGACGTCACCATCACTGGCCGAAGTCGTCCGTGACATTAACAAGTTCAGCAACAACGTGATGGCGCAGCAATTGTTCCTGACGCTCGGGCTGACACAGCGCGGTGTTGGTTCGGTGGAAGCGTCCCGCGATGTGCTGCGAATGTGGCTGGCCGAACGCCTGGGCGACGCCGCACGGGGCACGGTGATCGACAACGGCTCGGGGCTGTCACGTGATTCGCGGCTGACCGCGAGACTGCTGACACAGTTGCTGCAAAGCGCTTATGCAAGCCCCGTGATGCCGGAGCTGATGAGCTCCTTGCCCGTCAGCGGCCTGGACGGCACGATGAAACGATCGCGCAACCTGCCGCCTGGCCGCGCACATCTGAAGACCGGATCATTGCGCGATGTTGCCGGCATCGCCGGCTATGTACTCGCCGCAAGCGGGCGTCGTTATGTGCTTGTGGCCATCATCAACCACCCCAACGCCGGTGCGGCCAAGCCTGCGCTGGATGCCTTGGTGCAATGGACATCGGCGGATGTCAATGCGGCTCCATCGCCCTCGGCACCCGCCTCGGTGCCGGCCTCGTTCGCAAAACGCGAATGAGTCTGCCGAGGCATCGGTTTGCCAGAAGGCCCCACCTTTTCAGCCGATACCGTAGCTGTCATACCAAAATGAAAAGAGGCTCTGGGAGCCTCTTTTCAAATCAGAACCGGCAAATCAAAACCGGTAACCCAGTGAGACGTTGGTCGATAGCGGGTCGAGCTTGGTATCGATTGTTTGACCCGTCGAGAGCTTGGCGGTGGTTTTCAAGAATGTCTTCACCACCGATGCATCAATGAACCAATGGTCGTTGACCTGATAGGTCAAACCGAGCTGCGGCGAGATGCCGAACGCCGCATCGATCGACAGCTGCGTGGGTGGGCCGCCCGCTTTGGTCAGAGCCGTCAATGCATTCGAGCCTTCTTCGCCATAGAAGTAGGCATAGGTAAGCCCTAACCCGACATAAGGCCGGAACACCGACTCGGGTGGCAGGAAGCGATATTGGCCAAACACGGTCGGAGACACCTGCTTGGTCGTTCCGATCTTGCCAACGTTCGACAGCGAACCATCGCCGACGATGTCGTGCTTGTACGGAAGACCGCCGTAAAACTCGATCGACACCGCATCGGTATACATGTAGGTCAGCGTGAAGATCGCCGTGGCGTTGCTTTTCACATCGACCTTGCTGTTAGGCAAGCTGGGAGCAGAGAGGTTGTCGCTCTTGACCTGTGGCTCGATGTTGTTCACGCCGAGCTTGCCCATCCAGGTACCTGCTGATTGCGCCATGGCGGCCGAGCCGCCGAGCAATCCAAGAACAGCAACCGCGATCAATTTTTTGCCATGCATCATGAAAATTCCCTTGAGTGTTGGAGATGCGCCCAGCGCATCGGCTTCCACAACTTGCTGGCGAATCACAGCCATCCGGATTCGATCATCCGCTTGGCGACGAAACGGGCGAGCAGCTCATAGGCAAATGGCGTCGGATGCACGCTGTCTGCGAATTCATAGTGCGACACGTCGCCAGCGACCAAGGTGGCGCTCGTGCAAACCAACGAGCTGGCGAACAAGGTGACGCCTGGCGATCCGCTGGGCGTCAGATTGCAGGCGGGCGTCGTGACGTTGGTCAGCGCATAGGTCTCTGGGTGAGCCACCTGATCCTGCCCTTGCGCAAAGGCGTCGACGTACAAGACTTCCGGAATATTCTCCAGGCCGGCTTTCAGTTGCGTGTTGAACGTGATCGACATCTGCTGAACCAAAGGTTGAACACTCGCTGCCAACGAATATCCCAGCGGCGTTTGGCTGACGTCGGGCAGATTGACCACAACGACGTGCTTTGCCCCTTTGGCAACGATCAGCGTTTTGACGTAAGCAGCCAACTCTGCACCCGCCGCACCCATGGCGGTCACGGCCTGGGTCGGTGCCTGCTGCGCAGCAGACACCCCAGCCAAATTCAGAAAGACATCGTTGCCGCCGGCCATCACCGTGACGAGCTCCGTCCCGCTGAACTTGTCGTTGACGACGGCCAAATGTCGATTGATCTGATTGATCACCGGATCGGTCAGCTGACCGATGAGGCCCGAATTATCACCAGCTGCCAGCAGCGCCTTGTTGGCGACGCCGACCGGGTTCGTCACCCGTGACCCGCCTTGCGCATAGCCAAAACAATTCGGGTGGTTCACCGTCGCTTCAGCCAATGCAGCGAACGGGCCGGAGGCTTCCAAACCCGTCTGCGCCGCACATGGCGCGGGTACTTGTGCCTGCGCGGCCAGAAGCTCGGTCCAATTTTTTCCTTGAGGGCCATTGACGGTGTATTTGCCACCGCCTGTCGCCGCCTTCAACGCCACTGTTGCATACGTGCCGACATCGCTCAGGCTGTCGCCGAACGACACGACTGTCGAATAACGGATACGAGGGCTTTGGTCGCCGTCACCACCACCGCCACAGGCAGCGAGTGCCACCGCCGCAAAGGCCACCAAGCTCCAGATGCGAATGTTTTTCATGCAAATCCCTCGATAAAAGATGACAGAAGCGAACGATTACTCATTTGTATCAAATTACTATACGGGCACCTTGTGCGCGATACGAAGCGGGGAAACCCAGGGAAACTACCCGGTTCGGTAATAGCCCAAGGTCAGAACGGGTTGTTCCGAGCGCGATTGAGCGCGGAACTGCCAAGCTGCGTGTGCACCGCGGCGCCGTAGTGCAGGTCGTCGGCCCACATCCATGCGGCACCGTTCACCGCAGCCGATTGAAGCGTTAGCGCCGTGCAACCCGGCAAGGGGCTGTCAACGTTGCAGGCAGCGTCATCTCTGTTGGTAAAGGCAAAGGTGCCTGGGTTCTGATACATCGACAAAACGATGTCGTAACCCTGAACCAGGCCCGCCGCTCGCCCACCATTTTTGACGTCTTCGAGACGCAAGCCCAAGCCCTTGTTGAACTCTTTCGTCAACTCCGTCAGCGCGGCGGCATCGACCCCCGCTGTCCTCGCGAACGGCGTCAAGCCGACATCCGGCAGGGTCGATACCAGCACCTTCGCGCCCGTGTCGGTGATGCGAACGACTTGGGATGCCAGCGCCGTGCCGGCTGCATTGACAGCGGACAGGGCCGTCGCCTTGTCAATCTGCTGGTTTTGCAGGAGCTTGTACTGCGCAACGACGTCATTGGCACCCGCCAGCACGGTCACGAGATCGGTGCCAGCAAAGCTGCCACTGGCGAGGAAATCAGTCACTTGCTGGGCCACATCACCAGCTTTTGCCGCCGCCTTGGCCTTGATTAGATTTTTCGACGTCGTCGCACCGGCCGGCAAACATTCGGCAAAGTACATGCCGTAGCCGCTGGCCAAATACTGCACCCAGGTGGGATTGCTTCCGCAGTCAAGCGTCACCGGGCTCACCGGCACCAGCGTTGTGGCTGTGTTATCGACATACTTGACGGCATTCACCAGGTACTTCGCGCCATTGCCTTTGCTGGCGCTGTCATCGATCACGCTTGCTTCATCGCCGAACGCAATCACGCGCGAAGGCACAAATGCGTCGATCTGGGTACCGCCGCCGCAAGACACGAGACCCACCAGATACAGACCCGCAGCTGCGACGCCTGCCCACCGCTTCACATCACCCTTGAACTTCATGAACGCTCCAGAAAAACCATTGAGAGGTGGCACGAGAGACGGCCCTCATGCAGCGGCTGCGCGCTGCAAGCGGTCCCGCACACCATCCCATTCGGGCGTAGCAGGCGGCTCTTCCACCCAGATCAGATGCACGTCTTGGGCATCGAGTTCGCGCAAGACGGAAAACAATTCATGCGCCACGTCGACCGGCTCGGCTGGCATGACGCGGTGATGCACGTTCGCGGCCGCCTTTCGTGGCAAGGCCCGGGAATATACCGCCAGCCTCAATGCCGAAGGACCGAGCATCTCCAAAGCCGTATGAAGCATCGGTGCGGCCATCAGCCGGAGCTTGGCGCGCGGCGCATAGTGAGCAGCCAGCGTGCCTGAAGCGCGCGGTGCCGCTTCGTCGCGATCGCGCAAGGGCTCGCCCAGCACCGCTTCGATGCGAGCCCGTGTCAACACGCCCGGACGCAACAACACCGGATGCCCCCGGGAACAATCAACGATGGTCGATTCGATGCCACCATCGCAGGCACCCCCGTTGAGCACCAGCAACTCGTCACCCAGTTCATCAACGACGTGCCGCGCCTGCGTCGGGCTGATGCGTCCGAACCGGTTAGCGCTCGGCGCGGCCACGCCCGCCACACCGCGCTCGGCCGCGGCCCGCAGCAAAGACTGAGCAACCGGATGCGCAGGGCAGCGCAAGCCGATGCTCGACTGGCCTCCCGCTGCCGCCTCGCCTCGCCCGGCCTGCCTCGGCACGATCACAGTCAATGGCCCAGGCCAGAACGCTTTGGTGAGGCGCTCGGCCATCGCCGGCCAGTTGGCCGCGAAACCACGCGCATCGGCCACGGCGGCCACATGCACGATCAACGGGTGATCCGCGGGCCGGCCTTTGGCGGCGTAAACCTTTGCGACCGCCGCGTCGTTGTCAGCGCGCGCCCCGAGACCGTAAACCGTCTCGGTGGGAAAGGCGACCAGCTCGCCGGCCGCGAGTGCGTCGGCCGCGCGGGCGATGGCCGCAGCGTCTTGTCCGTCAAGCAACACGTTGTTCCTTGTTTGCCGCTTTACCAGCCCGCGAGGCCCAAAGAGACGGCAACCTTCAATGCAGTTTCACGCGCTGTCTCGGCGGTCGCTGCGGTGACCGTCAGGTGCCCCATCTTGCGACCCGGGCGGGCACTCGATTTGCCGTAAAGATGAAGATGCACGCCAGGAAGCGCCAAGACCGCCGCCCAAGGCGGCGTCAATTCCTGCCCGTCGCGGAACCACAGATCCCCCAACAAGTTGATCATCACGGCAGGTGAATGAAGCCGAGGTGCCACGAGGGGAGCCCCCGTCAGCGCACGCACTTGCAGATCGAACTGCGACACATCGCAGGCATCCAATGTGTAGTGACCCGAGTTGTGCGGGCGTGGCGCCATCTCGTTGGCAACCAGACTGCCATCGCGCAATACGAAAAACTCAACGCACAGGATGCCGACATAACTCAGCGTCTGAGCGATCTTCTCGGCGGCGGCAATGGCTTGCTG
The DNA here is from genome assembly GCA_964242145.1 of uncultured Rhizobacter sp. GTDB lineage: Bacteria > Pseudomonadota > Gammaproteobacteria > Burkholderiales > Burkholderiaceae_C > Rhizobacter. The sequence continues at coordinate 14,322 of CAXTCD010000043.1, read as the reverse complement.
CTGCACCTCGGGCGTCACGTCGGGCGCCGGTACTTGCGTCACCGCCAGGATGCCGTCGCGATGCAGGTTCTGCTGCAGCGGGAAATGGACGCAGTCCCCCGAAGCACCGCGTGCAACGATCACGCTAACCTCATAGGCAAGCGGCAGCATTTTTTCCAGCACGCACGGTACGCGCTTCAGCTCACCCCAGGCGGCAATCAACTCATCTTTGTTGCCGACACGAATCTGCCCTTTTCCGTCATAGCCCAATCTGGCGGTTTTCAGAACGCCTGGCAGCAGCGCGTCAGACACGTCAGCCAGCTGAGCTGCCGTTTCGATCAAGGTGTGCGGCGCACAGGGCACGCCACATGCCACGAAATGGGCCTTCTCGATCGCGCGGTCCTGGCAGGTCGCAACGGCTTCGGCGGACGGCGCGACAAAGCGCGCATCGGCCAGCGTGCGCAGCGCTGCGGCCGGCACATTCTCGAATTCGGTTGTGATCGCCGCAGACAACCGAGCCAGCTCGCTCAAACCGGCCGCATCGACATAGTCGGCTTGGACGTGGTGATGCGCGACCAGCCCGGCCGGGCTTTGTGGATCAGGGTCAAGCACCGCAGTGAAATAACCCATCTGCTGAGCGGCATGCACAAACATGCGCCCGAGTTGCCCGCCACCCATCACACCCAGCGTGGCGCCAGGGGGAATGAAACCGGTCATGTGAGATCAGCGCTCATCGCGCGCGCCGCTTCGGTCTGCCGAGCGCGATAGGCGTCGAGCTGGGTGCGCAGTTCAGGCCGGCCGTTGGCCAGCATCGCCACCGCAAACAGTGCCGCATTGGCCGCGCCGGCATTGCCGATCGCAAACGTGGCCACCGGAATGCCCTTGGGCATCTGCACGATCGAATGCAATGAATCCACTCCTTGCAGATGGCGGCTCGCGACCGGCACACCCAACACCGGCACGGTGGTTTTGGCGGCGAGCATGCCCGGCAGATGGGCCGCTCCGCCAGCGCCCGCGATGATCGCGTGCAAACCGCGCGACGCCGCTGATTCCGCGTAGGCAAACATGTCGTCCGGCATGCGGTGGGCCGATAGAACCTTGGCCTCGAAGGGGACACCGAACTCGGCGAGAATCTCGGTCGCAAGGCGCAGGGTTTCCCAGTCACTGCTGGACCCCATGACCACGCCTACCACAGGTGCGCTGCTCAAGGCTCGCTCCAAATACTCAACAGCCTTGAATTGTAGGCGGCTCGGCACCACCTTCCGACTCGCTCGCCACGCTCAACGAACGCTGGAACACGATGGACATCACGATCAAGAATTTCGAAGCCGACCTGATCCACGCTTCGATGCAGCAACCGGTGCTGCTCGACATCTGGGCCCCCTGGTGCGGGCCCTGCAAGCAACTGACCCCGGTGCTGGAAACACTCGAAGTCAGCTATGCAGGCCGTTTCAAGCTTGCCAAGCTGAATGCCGACGAACAGCCGGACATCTCCGGGCAGCTCTCGCAAATGTTCGGCGTGCGCAGCATCCCGTTCTGCGTGCTCTTCAAAGGCGGGCAGCCGGTCGACGGCTTCGTCGGTGCACTTCCTGAAGCCAAGATTCGGGAGTTCCTCGACCGCCATGTGCAAAGCGTCGAAGAGCTGGCTGCCGAAGAAGACCTGGCCGAAGCCGAAGAGCTGCTGGCCGGCGGCGACACCGAAAGCGCACTGGAGAAACTGCAGGAGGCCGTCGCCATCGATCCCGGCAACGACGGCGTGCGCTATGACTACCTTCGCGCCTTGTTAACCGTCGGTCGGCTGGACGACGCGCAGCGCGCCTTCGAACCCGTTGCCAGCAAGGTGATGCTCGACAGCCGACTGGCGGCCGCTGGTTACTGGATCAGCGCCATTGAAAAATCACTCACGGCGCGCAGCCCAGAAGCTTTGGCTGGAGCCATTGCAGCCAACCGGCGTGACTTCGATGCGCGCTTCGAGCTTGCGCAGACCCATTTCGCCGAACAGCGCTTTACCCAGGCCTTGGAGGAATTGCTGGAAATCATCATGCGAGACAAAGCCTGGAACGGCGAACTCGCGCGCAAGACCTATGTCGGCATTCTGGAATTGATGAGCAAGCCCCCGGCTGCCAAGGTCGAGGCTGCGCCGAAAAGCACGCTGGAAGTTGCCGGGAAAATCAATACCGCGCCCGCCGATCCTGTGGTCGATCAGTACCGGCGCAAGCTGAGCATGGCCTTGTTCTGAACTGATTCGAGGCGATCTGCGGCACGTGATGTTCCGTGGTCGCCTGGTGCGTGCGCGGTCTCGCGCGCGAATCCCTCAAGCCTTGGGCGGCTCGATCTTCAGGGCCTGATTGCACCAGGCAAAGATGTTCGCCACATGGCGGGCATGGGCCGCCCAGTCTTCCGTGGCGCGTTGCCCATGCTGCTCGGCCAGATCGGCCTCACCCAGCTGGCCATAGACCTGAGACAAGCGCGAATGAGCGGCGGCGCGGTCGTCCAGGTCACAGCGTTCGAGCGCAGTCGCATCGGCGGCCAAGCGCGCTTCGCGACTCGCCTGTTCGGTATGCCCGAGTTGAAGATGGCACCACGCCATATCGGCACGCATCGCGCACTCCATGCGCGCCAGCCCCAGCTCGACCGATTTGACGATGTGCTTGTCGTAGAGCGCGATCGCCTCTTCCCAGCGCCCCATCAGGCAGAAGATCTGCGCCCGCTGCACAAAGGCCGTCTCGGCCAGCGCCGCGCTGCCGACCATCGCATCGAGATTGCTGGTGGAGTCATTTGCCAATAAAGCCTGCCGCACGAGTTGGCTCTGCTCCGGACCTTCAAGGGATTTCTGGCGTGCCAGGTTCGCATTCATGCCCGCGTAGTTGTGGCCCAACGCCGACAAGGTCGCCTCGTCGCCTTCGGCCAGCCCATGATGCCGGGCCAGCGTGTACCAGGGCTGCGCCAGGTCATAGCGATCACACATGTGATACGCCAGCGCAAACGCCATCGAGGCCCGTGCCCGCGCCGCATGGTGATCCGGGCTCGCCAGTTCCAACGCCTCGGCCGCGTGACTCGCGAGCGACTTCATGTCGCCGTTGCCGTAGTCCATGAACGCCAGCCAGGCAGCGCTGAGTGCGTGCAGGTTGTTATCGCGCATCGACTTGCTTAAGGCATGGGCACGGCGAACACGATCGTGCGCCTCCGGTCCCATGTCGCTGTAATAGCTCAACAGCCCATCAGCGAGGCACAGCCACGGGCTCACCATGGGATGCGGATGCGATGAGTACTGCATCTGCAGCGACGACAGCGCCGCGCGCGCATCTCCTAAACGCCCCAGTCGCGCCAGCAACCCGGCCCGCTCGGCCCGCAGGCAATCAGCCTTGGTCGGGGTCGATGCCGCGGCAATCGACGCATCGAGACGGGTGAGCAGCCGGGATGCCATCGGCGTCAGGCGGTCAGCCGTTGCAAGGCTTCGCTGTACTTGGCTGCGGTCTTGCTGACCACATCACCCGGCAGCGATGGCGCAGGCGCTTTCTTGTTCCAGGGCTGCCCATCCACACTCGCCTGCTCGAGCCAGTCCCGAACGAACTGCTTGTCATAGCTCGGCGGGTTGCGGCCTTCACGGAAAGCCGCGTCATAGCTTTCGATCGGCCAGAAGCGCGACGAATCGGGCGTCAGCACTTCATCCATCAGTGTCAAGGTTCCGTGCTCGTCGAGGCCGAACTCGAACTTGGTGTCGGCAATGATGATTCCCTTCGTCAAGGCAATTGCCGCGGCCTTGTTGTAAAGCTGGATCGCAGCGTCACGCACCTGCAGCGCCAAGCCAGCGCCAATGATTTCCTGCATGCGCTCAAACGAAATGTTTTCGTCGTGATCGCCCATCTCCGCCTTGGTCGCGGGCGTGAAGATCGGCTGCGGCAGCTTGCTGGCGTTCTTGAGGCCAGGCGGCAGCTGCTCGCCACAGACGGTCTGACTGGCTTGGTATTCCTGCCAGCCGCTGCCGGCCAAATAGCCGCGAACCACCGCCTCCACCGGCAGCGGATTCAAACGCTTGACGAGCATCGAACGCCCCTGCACCTGATCGCGCTCCGTAGGCGTAACCACGCTGAAAGGGTCATCCCCGGTCAGATGGTTGGGCACGATGCCATCGAGTTGCGCGAACCAGAACAACGCCATCTGGGTCAGCAACACGCCTTTGCCGGGAATGGGCTCACCCATGATGACGTCGAAAGCACTCAGGCGGTCGCTCGCGATCATCAGGATGCGGTCTTCGCCAACGGCGTAGTTGTCACGCACCTTGCCCTTGGCAAGCAGTGGAAGAGAAGAGAGGGAAGAGTTCAGCAAGGCCGCCGTCATCGTGTTCTTTCAGCGTGGCAACACGCGCATAACGATTAAAAAATTGTTCTGAATTGTAGTGAGCGCTCCCGACAGCTTCATCAAAACCATGTGACGAGCCCGGCCCGAACGCAAAAAACCCGGCCTTGGCCGGGTTTTCAGGGGAAGCAGAACAAAAATCACGTCACCATTTGCGCCAGTTCACCGCGCGCATAACGCTGTGCCACCTGGGGCAAGGTTTGCGCCTTGATCTTGCCGGCCTGACCTTCACAACCAAATTCCACATACCGCTGCAAACAAAGTTTTTTCGCTGCTTCGCGGGCCGGCTTCAGGTATTCACGCGGGTCGAATTTCTCCGGGTTCTGCGCGAAAAACTGGCGTATTGCCGCGGTCATGGCCAAGCGCACATCGGTGTCGATGTTGATCTTGCGCACGCCGAATTTGATCGCCTCCTGAATCTCACTGACCGGCACGCCGTAGGTCTCTTTCATGTCACCGCCGTATTCGCGGATCACTTCCAGCAGATCCTGAGGAACGCTTGATGAGCCATGCATCACCAGGTGGGTGTTCGGGATGCGCCGGTGAATTTCCTTGATGCGGCCGATCGCCAGGATGTCGCCGGTGGGCTTGCGGGTGAACTTGTAGGCTCCGTGGCTGGTACCGATCGCAATGGCCAGCGCATCCAGTTGCGTGCGCTTGACGAAATCGGCGGCCTGTTCCGGATCGGTCAGCAATTGATCCATCGTCATCGTGTCATCGGTGCCGTGGCCGTCTTCCTTGTCGCCTTTCATGGTCTCCAGTGACCCGAGGCAACCCAGCTCACCCTCGACCGTCACGCCCTGCCTGTGAGCCATGTCGACCACCTTGCGCGTGACGTCCAGGTTGTAGTCGAAGCTGGCGATGGTCTTGCCGTCGGCATGCAGCGAGCCATCCATCATCACCGAGCTGAAACCGAGTTGAATCGCGCCCTGGCACACCTCGGGGTTCTGGCCGTGGTCCTGGTGCATGACCAATGGAATGTGCGGGTAACTTTCGACCGCCGCGAGGATCAAATGCTTGATGAATGCCTCACCTGCGTATTTGCGGGCTCCGGCACTGGCTTGCAGGATCACCGGCGCGTCGATCTCGTCGGCGGCCGCCATCACCGCTTGCACCTGCTCCAGGTTGTTGACGTTAAACGCTGGGATTCCGTAGCCATTTTCAGCGGCGTGGTCCAGCAATTGGCGCATCGATACAAGAGGCATGGTTAGCTCCTAGAAGTGAAAAATCTGGGCGCGGGCGCAACGTTTCAACCCGGCAGCCGCGATGAAACTCGGCTGTAACTTTTCGGGATTGTAGCGAACAGTGCCCGTGGAAACCCTTTGATGCGCCGCGGCATTTGTCCACGATTGGCCATTGAAATGAAGGGCAAAGCCACTTCTTTTCTCACTAAAGGCATCACACGACACATTCGAAACTGAGCGCTCGCTCAGAAGGTTTGGGAGACCCCATGGCTCGGCTCGACATTCATGCTTTGACGCTGCACATCACGGCTGCCGCCGTGGCGCACCCCCGTGATTTGGCGCTTCACATCGCTGACGGCGCAGGCGTCAGCCGCAGTACGGCCAACAAGGCACTGAAACGGCTGGTGCAGATGAATTGGCTGCGCCAAGACGGCAGCTCGCGTCGCCCTCACTTTCAGCCCGGCCTGTTGCGCCAGGTGGTCCAGCGCTATCCGCTGGACGGCCTCCAGGAAGACCTGCCGTGGTCACGCGATTTCGCGCCGTACTTCAAGCTGCCGGCCGGCGTGCAGCGCATGACCCAACACGTTTTCGGCGAATTGCTCAACAACGCGATCGATCACAGCGGTGGAACGCACGCGACCGTATCGCTGCGCCAAACGCAAAGCCACGTTCAACTGCTGGTGTCCGACGATGGCTGCGGTCTCTTTGCCCAACTGTCGCGCTCTTTCGCGCTCGATGACCCCACCCTGGCCATGCTGGAACTCAGCAAAGGCAAGCTCACCAGCCAGCCGGACCGGCATGCAGGGCGCGGCCTGTTCTTCACCTCCCGGCTGGCCGATGTGTTCGACCTGCACGCCAATGAATTCGCTTTTCAGCACCGCGACTGGGAAGGCAAGGGCTGGCGCCCCGGCAAGGCACTGAAACGCCAAGGTACATCGATTTACGCGGCGATCGCGCTCGACACGCCGCGCACGCTCGACTCGGTCTTGCACGCACACAGCTTCGACGGCCAAAGCCTCGGCTTCGATCGCACGCTGGTGCCACTGCAGCTGATGACCTCGGCACACGACGCACTGGACTCCCGGGCCCAGGCTCGCCGCGTTGCATCCCGCCTGAATCTCTTCCGTCAGGCCGAGGTCGATTTCAGCGGCGTCGAGTCGATCGGCCACAGCTTTGCCGATGAACTGTTCCGTGTGCTGCCGCATCAATGCGATGCGCTGGAACTGTTGCCACTGAACATGTCACCGGCGGTCTTGGCCATGGTCAACAGCGTTCGCGCAACGGCTTGAGCCGGTCGGAAGGCCGGCACGGTCGGCCGTCATATCGAAGCGCCACCGCCTTCCCACATCAGCCGATTCGCTCAGCGTTGTAGCCCTTGGCCCGGGCCGCGGCGATGATTTCCTCGATGTGCTCAACGCCGCGCGTCTGTACCGCCACCTCGATCTGAACCCGCTCGACCGACACTGCGCTAAAAGCGCGCTGGTGCTGGATTTCATCGATGTTGGCGCCCAGCTTGCCAAGCAGCGTCGCCACATCGGCCAGCGCGCCGGGCACATCTCGCACGTCCAGGCGCAAACGCGCCAGGCGGCCTGAGCGCACCATGCCGCGCTCGATGATTTCCGCCAGCATCAGCGGCTCGATGTTGCCGCCGCTCAAAATCAGCCCGACCTTGCGTGCCGCAAAGCGCTCGCGATATTTCATCAATGCGGCCAAGCCGACCGCACCGGCGCCCTCGACCACCGTTTTCTCGATTTCCAGCAACATCAAAATGGCCTGCTCGATGTCGCCCTCGGCGACGAGCAGCATGTCGTTCACCCGCTCTCGAATCATCGGCAAGGTCAGCACGCCGGGAGATTTGACGCCGATGCCATCGGCAATCGTCGTCTGGCCGATCTCGCGCTGCTCACCGTGAGCCGCGTTCCAGACCGCTGGAAAGCGCTCGGTCTGCACACCGATGATCTCGATGCCCGGCTTGACGGCCAACGCGGCGGTCGCCACGCCGCTGATCAGGCCGCCGCCGCCCACCGAGATCAGCAAGGTATCGATCGTTGGCTGCTGCGCGAGCATTTCGAGTGCCGCCGTGCCCTGCCCGGCCGCCACATCCAGATCGTCGTAGGGATGAACAACGGTGAGGTTCCGCTGCTGTGCCAGTGCCAACCCGTGCGCACGCGCATCGTCAAAAGTATCGCCTTCCAGCACCACTTCCGCGCCAAAGCCGCGCGTGCGCGCCACCTTCACCGAGGCGGCGAAACGCGGCATCACGATCGTGGCCGGAATGCCCAGGCGCTGCGCGTGATACGCAACGCCTTGCGCATGGTTACCCGCTGAAACGGCAAGCACGCCCCGAGCCCGTTCCACATCGGTGAGCTGAGCGATCTTGTTCAGGGCGCCGCGCTCCTTGAACGATGCGGTGAATTGCAGATTCTCAAATTTAAGGAACACTTCGCAGCCCGCGAGGTCACTCAGTGTGCGGGATGGCAGACAAGGGGTATCGAGCACGTGGCCTTGCAGGCGCTGTGCAGCGGCGCGAATGTCGTTGATGTCGATTGAATGAGCCATCTCCGCATTTTGGCCTCAGTTGCGACACAGCAGCGAGCAATGACAACGACCCGCTCCGGCGCTCTCTTCAGAAGGATTTCCTCGCATGATTCGTCGCTCCGCCCTCGCCCCCGCCCTCACCACCCTCCTCTGCATTTGCCCGCTCGTCGGCTGGGCTCAAGTCACTGTCAAACCCGATGGCGTATTTCGTTCCTTGCTGGGCTTCAGTTCCAGCGTGACCTCGGGCAACACGCACTCATCCACCTTCACGCTGACCGGTGAAGGCGTGATGCAGACCGACTACAGCAAATGGGGAATCAATGGCCGTGCGCTCTACGCTCGTTCGGAAGGCGAAACCACCGCGGCCAATGGCGCGTTCGGTACGCAATACGACCGGGACTTCTTGAACCGCGAGTGGTTCGGTTTCGGCAAGTTCGATTACCTGCGCGACAAGCCGGCGAACTTGATCTCACGCACCTCGATCTACGGTGGCGTGGGCCACCATTTGATCCGCAACGACATCAACACCCTGGATCTGTTTGGCGGTTTCGGCTACACCGAAGACCACTACGCCGAGCCCACCGACGTCGCTGGCAGCCTGCGGGCTCGCTATGGCCGTTCAGAAGGCGTGCTCAGCGAAGTTTCGACCCACAAGCTGACCGACAACACCTCGTTACGCCAAAAGTTCGAGTTCTACCCAAACCTGCAATCGAGCGGCGAGTTCCGCACGGTGCTTGACACCAGTTTGTCGGTTGCGATGACGGCACACCTTAGCCTGAACACCGGCCTGATCCACCGCTACAACAGCGAACCCGGCGTGGGCCTGAAGCGCGGCGATGCGCTGTTCTTTACTGGGATCTCGCTGCGCTTCGATTGAAGACGTCGGTCAAAAGAATTTCGACCTAGAACAAAACGGGCCGCCGTTGCACCACAACGTAGCGGCCCGCCGGAAGCGAGAGACAGCGTGATGGTCAGCCGACCATGCAGACTTTCAGCATGTTGGTGCCACCCGGGTGGCCCATCGGCTCGCCGCAGGTGATGGCGTAGGTGTCGCCGGGCTTCAACACGCCACGTTCGACCAACAGCATCTCGGCGCGGCGCAGAGCTTCATCGCGCTCGGTGAATGAAGGCATCAGCAGCGGTGTAACGTTCCGATAGAGCGTCATCTTGCGCTGGCTGGCGATCTGCGACGTGAGGCCGTAAATTGGTACATGGATGCGCTGGCGGCTCATCCACAATGCCGTCGAGCCCGACTCGGTCAGCGCCAGAATCGCCTTGCAACCGAGGTGATAAGCCGTGAACAGCGCGCCCATCGCAATCGATTGATCGATGCGGCCGAACTTCTTGTTGGTGAAGTTGGCATCGAACGAAATCTCTTCAGCGCTTTCAGCTTCAACGCACACGCTGGCCATCATCTCGACCGTCTCAACCGGGTAACGCCCGGCCGCGGTTTCGGCGCTCAGCATCACGGCATCGGTACCGTCGAGCACGGCATTGGCCACGTCGCTGACCTCGGCGCGGGTCGGCACCGGATTGACGATCATCGACTCCATCATCTGAGTCGCGGTGATGACCACGCGGTCCAGTTCGCGGGCCATCTTGATCATGCGTTTTTGCAGCGCCGGCACCGCGGCGTTGCCGACTTCCACGGCCAAGTCTCCCCGGGCAACCATGATGCCGTCGCTGGCACGCAGGATCGACTCCAGCACCGGGATCGCTTCGCTGCGCTCGATCTTTGCGATCAGCGCGGGCTTGTGCTTCCAGGGCTCACCAGCCACGTTGGCCAATTGGCGCGCCATTTCCATGTCGGTCGCGTTCTTCGGAAAGCTCACCGCCAGGTACTGGCACTGGAAGCTCATCGCCGTCTTGATGTCTTCCATGTCCTTGGCCGTCAAGGCTGGCGCGGTCAGGCCACCACCGGCCTTGTTGATGCCCTTGTTGTTCGACAGCTCGCCGCCGATCACGACGACGGTATGGACCTCTTCACCGCGCACGGCTTCCACCGTCAGGCGCAGCAGGCCGTCATTGAGCAGCAGCGTGTCGCCAGGGCGCACGTCGCGTGGCAGCTCCTTGTAATCAAGGCCGACACGCTCGTTGGTGCCCAGCGCCTTGCTCGATGCGTCGAGCACGAATTTCTGGCCGGGTTCGAGAATCGTCTTGCCGCCTTCGAACTTGCCGACGCGGATCTTCGGGCCTTGCAGGTCAGCCATGATGGCCACTTCCTTGCCGACCAGCTTGGCGGCTTCGCGCACCAAGGCTGCACGGTCGATGTGGTCTTGCGCGGTGCCGTGCGAGAAGTTCAGGCGGACAACGTCCACCCCCGCACGAATCATCTGCGCCAACACTTCGATGGAGCTGGAAGCGGGGCCGAGTGTGGCAACGATCTTGGTAGCGCGTGGCATGGATGTGTCTCCGTTGTTCTTCTAACGATCTGTCGACGATCTGAGGCTTGGCCTTCGGCTCAAGCTTGGGCGCGGCGCTGCAGGATTTCAAAAGCAGGCAAGGTCTTGCCTTCCAGCACTTCGAGGAAGGCACCGCCCCCGGTGGAGATGTAGCCAACCTGTTTTTCGATGCCGTACTTGGCGATCGCAGCCAGCGTGTCACCCCCGCCTGCGATGCTGAAGGCGCTCGATTCGGCAATGGCGCGAGCCAAGGTCTCGGTGCCGTGCGCGAAGGCGTCGAACTCGAACACGCCGACTGGCCCGTTCCAGACGATGGTGCCGGCTTTCTTCAACTGCTCGGCCAACTGCGCGGCTGTCTTGGGGCCGATGTCGAGAATCAGGTCATCGGCTTCAACGTCGGCCGAGGCCTTGACGGTGGCAGGCGCTGTCGCGGAAAAGGCCTTGGCAGTCACCACATCCACCGGGATCGGCACCGCCGCGCCGCGCGCCTTCATCGCTTCGATCACGGCCCGGGCCTGGTCCAGCAAATCCGGCTCTGCCAGTGACTTGCCGATGGGCAAGCCAGCAGCGAGCAAGAAGGTGTTGGCAATGCCGCCGCCGACGATCAACTGGTCGACATTCTTTGCCAGCGCTTGAAGAATCGTCAGCTTGGTGCTGACCTTGCTGCCAGCGACGATCGCCACCAAGGGGCGTTTCGGGTTGGCCAGGGCTTTGGTGATCGCGTCGATCTCGGCGGCCAGCAGCGGGCCGGCGCAGGCGATCTTTGCGAACTGGGCAATGCCGTAAGTCGAAGCTTCTGCGCGGTGCGCGGTGCCGAAGGCGTCGTGCACGAAGATGTCGCACAGCGCGGCCATCTTCTTGGCGAGTTCTTCGCTGTTTTTCTTCTCGCCCTTGTTGACGCGGCAGTTTTCCAGCATCACCAACTGGCCAGGTTCCACCGTGACGCCGTCAACCCAGTTGGCAATCACCGGAATCTCGCGCTTCATCAACTCACCCATGCGCTGGGCGACGGGCTTCAACGAGTCTTCCGGCTTGAATTCACCTTCGGTCGGACGACCCAAGTGAGAGGTGACCATTACCGCGGCCCCGGCTTTCAACGCCTGCTCAATGCACGGAATGGAAGCGCGGATGCGGGTGTCTTCGCTGATCTGGCCGGCATCGTCGAGCGGCACATTCAAATCGGCGCGGATAAAAACCCGCTGGCCCTTGACGCGGCCTTGGGCCACAAGATCTTCAAAACGGAGAACGTTCATGGTGAGACCGGAAATGAAGGGGGGATTCTAGGGACGGCGGACCACTGAAAGTTACCAGCCGGTTCCGAATCCTAAGTCGCCCCTCAGGTAACAGCTACCAACCCAGTCCCAGCTTGAGGGATATCAACACCACCATGCCACTGACGATGGTTCCCAACAGCCCGCGGCGCCAGAAGTAATAAGCGGTCGCTGCGGCCACAGCAAACAGCCGAGGGTCACGCCACGTCGTCAGCAAGTGCCCTTGCGTCATCAAGACTTCCGGCACGACCACCGCTGCCAGTGCAGCCAAAGGCGCATAACGCAAGCCGCGCTTGACCCAATCGGGCAGCACCAGTTCGCGCTTGGGAATCGAAAAGAAGCCGCGCGTAACCACGGTGACCACCGTCAAGCCGATGATGGTGATGAACGCTTCGAGATCGCTCATACCGCGGCCTCTTTGCGGCTTTGCTCGGCGGGCTTGGGCGCTTGCTTATGGCGCAACAGCGAGGCATGCAGGCGCCGGCCGGTGCCGCCGCTGCCATCGATCATCAGACCGACACAAACCGCTGCGGCAATCGCAACTACGATGTGCAAACGCAATGGCAACGCGAAGGCGGCAACGGCGGCGGTGCCAGCCACAACGGCGGCAAATGCCGTCGCACGATCAGACAACAGCGAGTAAGTCAAACCCAACAAGGCCAGCACACCCGCGAAGCCCAGGCCCCAGTGGGTTGGAATCACGTCGGCCAACACGATTCCTAACACCGAAGGCACTTGCCAGGCCAGCCAGCCCGCGAAACTGCCACCCAGGAAATATTCGATCTGTCCTTCGTCAGCCCGCGGTTCAGGGAAGCGCTTCATGAACAGCACGTAGTTGAGATCGGCGCAGAAGTAGCTCAACGCGAGCCGCTGCTTCAACGGGTAAGCCTGGAAATAGGGGCGCCACTGCGCACTGAAGATCACGAAGCGCAGGTTGACGCAAACGGCCGTCGCCCAGACCAACCAGATCGGGGCGCCCACCGCCATCAACGGCAATGCTGCCAGCTGGACGCTGCCGGCATAGACCGTGAACGTCATGAACAACGCCATCGGAATCGACAGGCCGCTTTTCACCATCGCTACGCCAGTGACCAGACCCCAGGCCGAAATGCCCAGGCTGAGCGCACTCATCTCCTTCGCGCCGGCAAGAAACTGCGGATGACGCAGCGTCGCGCCAAGTGAAAGTCTGGATTGCATGCCTGGCATTTTGATCGCTGAGAAGCGACATGGCAGCACCGCACGGCAATTTGCCCCTGCGCGCGTCCTTGAAGTCAGAGATAACGGGCGCGGATCAAGGTACGAGCTGTGAATTTAATGCGTGTAGCTGTTGCGGTCGCCGTTGCCGCCAACGATCGAGAAGAACGCTCAGGAGTCGTGGCCTTTGGCTTCCTGGCCCTTTCTCGCGCCCGCCTTGCTCGAGTGCTTGTCTTCCGCCGGTGCTTCTGCGGCATTGCCACCTTTGACCTCAGCCTTGGCATCAACGACCTTGGATTCGGCTGACTTTTCAGCTGACTTTTCGCCTAGCTTCTCAGCCCCTTTGGCCTCACCGGATTTCGCTTCGATGCGACCCGTACCCAATTGCGGCGCGACGGCTTCGATCTTGTTCTCGCGCATGTAGTCGTTCATATCGCGCCACCCCGCAAACACCGAGGCCTTGTCGGCCTTCTTGTTCAGCGCGTAGCAGTCTTCAATGGCCCGCCCTGCGTGCCGGCAGGCGCCGCCGATGGCTTTGCCTTCGGCCTCTTTGGCAGCCAGGATTTTTTCTTCCGATTCGCCCACGAGACCGCATCCCGCCAGCACGGAGGCGCCCAGAACGAGAGAGATCAAAACAAAGCGTCGCATGGCAGAAGAGACAGAGTTTGAAGGTCATTGTCTTCATGCCTGCAATGCCCCATCGCAGGAAGAGGGAGGCCTTGAACCCGCTTCTCCCGGCGCAGGGCAAGGCCACTCAGGCCATGGCCATCAGACGCTGGACGCGCTCTTCGGTCGACGGATGGGTCGAGAATAAGCCACGCAGACCGCCACTCGACAAGGGATTCATGATCATCATTTGCGCCGTCTCGGGATGGCGCTCGGCGGCTTCCATCGGCAAGCCTTGCGCGTAGCGATGAATCTTCTGCAGCGCACTCGCCAGCGCGTGAGGATCGCCGGAGATCTCGGCCCCGCCCCGATCGGCTTCGAACTCGCGAGCGCGGCTGATCGCCATCTGGATCAAGCTTGCGGCCAAAGGCGCCAGCAGCATCACCAACAGTCCGACGATCGGGTTATGCGAGCGGCCTTCGCTGTCACGCCCCCCAAAGAACATCGCGAAATTGGCGAGCATCGAGATCGCGCCCGCCATCGTGGCGCTGACAGTGCTAATCAAGATGTCGCGGTGACGCACATGCGCCAGCTCGTGTGCCATCACGCCGCGCAATTCACGGGCACTGAGCACGCGCATGATCCCCGTGGTCACAGCTACCGCCGCGTTCTGCGGATTGCGCCCGGTAGCGAAAGCGTTAGGCGCATCTTCATCGATCAGATAGACACGGGGCATCGGCAACTGCGCGCGCTGCGCGAGTTCCTGGACCATGCGATAGAGCTGCGGCG
>CAXTCD010000042.1:0-28115 GCA_964242145.1 uncultured Rhizobacter sp. | reverse complement strand
GTTCTCCTTCGGGCTCAGGCCCTTCAGCCAGGCATTGCGTGCATGCACCGCAAACACCTCGCAACCGGCCGCAGCCACCGTGCCGATGAAGTCGCGCACGAACTCGTAGCTTTCGTTCTGGTCGATGCCGATGCGGTGCTTGACCGTCACCGGAATCGACACCGCGTCGCGCATCGCCTTCACGCCGTCGGCGACCAGCGCCGGCTCGTTCATCAGGCAAGCGCCAAACGCGCCGCGCTGCACCCGCTCGCTCGGGCAGCCGCAATTCAGGTTGACCTCGTCATAACCCCACTGCTGCGCCAGCTTCGCGCAAGCCGCCAGATCCTCCGGCTCGCTGCCACCCAGTTGCAGCGCGACCGGGTGCTCCTCGCGATTGAAGTCCAGGTGGCGCGGCACATCACCATGCAGCAAGGCCCCGGTCGTCACCATCTCGGTGTACAGCAGCGTGCGCCGCGTCAACAGGCGATGGAAGAAGCGGCAATGCCGGTCGGTCCAATCCATCATCGGAGCGACGCTCAATCGCCATCGCGAATCGGCTTCGGCGCCCGGGGAATTCATTTCCTTCTGCTGCACTGCTTGCCTCTGCTCTTTGATCGTTCGATTGCACACCGTTGCACACGCCCTCTTTGTTCGAATGCGATTCGCTCTATTGCGATTCGTATGAACGCGATTCGTACGAGTGCGATTGGTTTTAGTGCGATGCCGGCCGTTCCGCTCATCCAGAGATGCAACACGAAGCGGCTCACAAACCCGCCATTTTCTCAGCACTGCCGAGCTCCCGATGGAAACCCGCTCATTCAGAGCGAAATGCGCAAGCCGGTCCGTCGCAAGCTGCCAAGCGTCCGTTCGAATTTCGGCGGCATCCGCTGCATTCTTCCTTTTGCATCGCACGGCTGAGGGCCTGAGGCGCTGCAAAATTCAGGGTTTTCACTTAGCATCTGTGCTCCTCCGCGAAAACAACCCCACCGTGTTGAACCTTCCCCTGCTGGCCATGGCCGCGGCCGCATTCGGCATCGGTACCACCGAGTTCGTCATCATGGGCCTGCTGCCCGATGTGGCCAAAGACCTCGGCGTCACCATCCCTCAAGCCGGCATGCTGGTGTCGAGTTATGCAATCGGCGTCACGATCGGCGCGCCGATCCTCGCCATCGTCACGGCGAGCTGGCCGCGCAAGAAGGCGCTGGTTTCGCTGATGCTGCTGTTCATCGTCGGCAATGCACTGTGCGCATTGGCACCGAGCTACAACTTCCTGATGGTGGCGCGGGTCGTCACCGCGTTCTGCCATGCAGCCTTCTTCGGTATCGGCGCCATCGTCGCGGCCGGCCTCGTGCCGCGAGAGAAACGTGCGCAGGCGGTCTCGATGGTATTCACCGGCCTGACCGTGGCCAACATCCTCGGCGTGCCGCTGGGCACTGCGCTCGGCCAGGCCACGGGTTGGCGTTCGACCTTCTGGGCCGTCACGGTGATCGGCGTGACCTCCGTCGTCGCGCTGTGGCGTTGGCTGCCGTCGGCGCTGCCGGGCCAGGAAGGCAGCATCCTCACCGAGTTCAAAGCCATCCTGCGCACCCAGGTCCAGTTCTCGCTGCTGATCAGCACGCTGGCGTCGACCAGCATGTTCTGCGTGCTGACCTACATCGCCTACATCCTGCGCGAGGTCACGGGCCTGACGCCGGACAAAGCCAGCTGGGCGCTGGTGGTGTTCGGCGGTGGCATCACGGTCGGTGGCCTGGTCGGCGGGCGCTTGGCGGATTGGCGGCTGATGCCTGCGATGGCCGGCCTGTTCATCGCGATCGCCGTGGTACTGAGCATCTTCTCCTGGAGCAGCCATTACCCGATCCCGGCGCTGATCACCTTGTTCATCTGGGGCATCGTCGCCTTCGCGATCGGCCCGGCCTCGCAGCTGCGCGTGATCGACACCGCCAAAGGCGCGCCGAACCTGGCCTCGACGCTAAACCAGGGCGCGTTCAACCTTGGCAATGCCATCGGGGCCTGGCTGGGCGGCGCCGTGATTGCCGCCGGCCGGCCATTCACCGAATTGCCCTGGGTGGGCGCCGCGATCGCGCTGGTGGCGGTGGCGGTGGTATTAACCTCCGCGCAGATCGACCGTTCATCAGCGCGAGCCGCGGCCTGCGTTTGACATACAAAGCAGACCGATTTCGGCTGCTGTGAGCGGCCCATCATGAGATAGCTTAACGCTCCATGCCGACCCTCACTTTAATTGAGACATTAAATATTCGATCGTATCCGCATAATATTTCTCACCTGGGCGGATACTTGCTGCCATTTGAAAATCTTTCAGTGCCAACGCAAAATTCTTCATCTTCAAATACACAAAACCTCGAAGGGCCAAATTCGCATCATCAAGCGGTTCAATGTTTACTGCACGATTTGCATCCAATAAAGCTTGATCAAATTTCTTTAGCGAAATAAAGGCCCGAGCACGTTGATCCCATGCGCCTGCATAGCCTGGTTTCTGCTCCACCACTTGGTCAAATTCATTGATCGCATCTTGATGTTTTCCCATACCAGCAAAAGCTTCACCTAGTTTTTGTCGATAAAGCCAAAAATTGCCGTAGGATAAAGCTTGATTGAAATATTTAACTGCTTCGGCCAGCCTTCCATCGTGCAGAGCCAACTCGCCATAATCAAATACCACACGCCCTTCCAAAGCTTTTAGTCTCGGCTGCGTGTTGTAATATCGCCTGGCTTTCCGGATGGTAGCCTCCATGGCAACATATGAACCACCCCAGCGCGGGGTTTGGCTGTGAAGATAGTACTCCCTGGCGCAAAAACTAGATGGCCGCAAAGAAATTATCTTTGTATAAAGCAGCCCTTTATTCTTCCCTCCCTGCGTCATATCAATTTCAATGAGGTAAAAATAGGCTTCCAAGGCTTTGGGATTTATCTTGATCGCCAGATCCAGATCATTTTTCGCTGCCGCAAACCAGGCATCCATATTTCTGAACTGGGACTTGGTCGTTTGGAATGAAAAATTTCCACCTCGGCTTGCCCATCCCATCTTAATTCGATAAATACCGCGAGAAAGATATGCCGACGCACTCGGCGGCCCAGCTTCGATCCATTGATCCAGCGCATTTCCTACCGTTGGGTTGGCTCGATAGAATTGATAAAATGCACGATGTACCGTTTCTTCCTTACTCTCATCTTTCGAGGTTTCATTCAATAATAAATTCAATTCATCGGTCAACACATTCCACTTACCTGAAAGTAGAAGATCAACATACTGATCGGTCTCCGTATTTTGGATTGGCGATGCGTTTGCAGCAGGACAATTAAAATAAAACGTAAAGGACAGAAGAAAAATCAAAAGATAATTTTTTTTAATTAAATTCATAATATTATTTATTCAAATATAAAATCTACTTACCCTGTCCCGCACTGTGGCCAACCCCAATGCTAACAAGAAGATTGAGTGGCGCATCTTTGAATGCTTTGCCTTCGAGCTGTTTGGGTCCAAATGAGCAGAAAGACCTTTGAGGAGTGCTGCAAGCTTCGACATAGCGCGGGGCCTGCAGATCCGGTTGTGCTCACTGACGGCGCCCTGGCGTTTCACTCGGCGGTCTTTTGGGTGAGGTTGGCATCGACAGCATCGCGATATCGGTATCCCGCCTATCTCTCACCTACCGGCTGACAACAAGCTCTGGATTCTTCAAACCCACCTCTTCACCCGGCTCAGCGACCAAAGCATTCGATCCGGCTTGAAGCGCAGACCGTCAGTCGTTTCAGGCGCTCAGTGCCCCCCCGTGAGCTTCTCCGGGTTCAGCAGTTCGGCCAGCTTGTCGCGGCCGATGTCGGTTTGCTCATCGGCAACGTCGAGAATCGGCCGGCCTTCCTTGTAAGCCTTCTTCGCGATCTCGGCGGCTTTCAGGTAGCCGATCAACGGATTCAGTGCGGTCACCAGAATCGGGTTGCGCGCGAGCGCCTCTTTCAAGCGCGCTTCGTTGACGGTGAAGGTGGCGATCGCCTTGTCGGCCAGCAGTTGGCTGACGTTCGCGAGCAGGCCGATGCTGCCCAGCAGGTTGTGCGCAATCAGCGGCAACATCACATTCAGCTCGAAGTTGCCCGACTGCCCAGCAATCGTGATTGCAGCGTCATTGCCGATCACTTGTGCAGCGACCATCGCGGTCGCCTCCGGGATCACCGGGTTGACCTTGCCCGGCATGATCGATGAGCCTGGCTGCAAAGCCTGCAGTTCGATTTCGCCCAATCCGGCCAGTGGCCCGGAGTTCATCCAGCGCAGGTCGTTGGCGATCTTCGTCAGCGATACCGCGGTCGTCTTCAGTTGGCCGGAGACTGCGACCGCGGCATCCTGAGCACCCATCAGCGCAAAGAAGTTGTCGGCGGGCTTGAAGGTCAATCCGGTTAGCGTGCTCAGCTCTTCGGCAAAGCGGCTCGCGAACTGCGGATGAGCGTTGACGCCGGTGCCCACCGCCGTGCCGCCCTGTGCCAGTTGCTGCAGGCTCGGCAGCAATTGCCGCAGGTGATGAACGTTGGCTTCGATCTGATGGGCCCAGCCCTGAAGCGCCTGGCTCATGCGCACCGGCATCGCGTCCATCAAATGGGTGCGGCCGGTCTTGACGTGGCGATGCACCGCATCGGCCTTGCGCCGAATCGTCCGCGCCAAATGATCGAGCGCCGGCAGCAACCTTTTCTCCAACTCCAAAGCCGCACTGACATGCAGCGCGGTCGGAATCACGTCGTTGCTGCTCTGCCCGGCATTCACATGGTCGTTCGGGCTAACCGCTTGACCGAGCGCATGCGTGGCCAGCGTCGCAATCACCTCATTGGCATTCATGTTGGTGCTGGTGCCGGAACCCGTCTGGAACACATCGACCGGAAAGTGCTGCATGCGCTGTGCTTCGTCTCGCGCAAGCAATTGTTCACAGGCCTGGATGACGGCACCGCCCAGCTCAGCCGGGAGTTCCTTCAGGTGGAGGTTGGCCCGAGCCGCCGCGATCTTCACCAGCAGCAGCGCATGGATGAAGGCCGCCGGCATGCGCTGGCCGCTGACCGGAAAATTGTCGACGGCGCGCTGCGTCTGTGCACCATAGAGCGCATCGGCCGGTACGGCCAGCTCACCCATGCTGTCACGCTCCTTCCGTGTGGATGTCGGGTTAGATTGATTCGAAGACATGCAAACTCCTGAGGTCAGCGCCAGCGGCGGGCGCGGGGATGAGATCGGCGAAGCGATCAACCATGAGGCTGGCCGTGGGAGTCGGATTCGTCCGATATCGGCGGGCTGGCGGGCTCAGACACAGCGGTGACAGCTGTGGTGGCAGGAGCACTCAGGCGGCCCATCGGCGTCACCGAAGGGGCGAAGGTGGCATTCCGGTAAAACCATTTTCGCCGGCCGCGCAGATGAAACGGCTGCCATTCGCCGATGGGCTGCGCCAGCCGATCGGCAATGGCATACATCACCAGCGGGCTCACGCCCAGGCCGATGTGGCTGGCCGGGACTTCGATGTTCTCGGTGTGCGGCGCGGCCTCGTTCAAGCTGCATTGCCAGGACACGATGCCGTCGCTGCGCGAATAGATCGATGTCGTGGGTACGGTGGGTGCCTGGCGGACTTGATCGATCAGCCCCTGTTGCTCCGACAGGCGGTGGCCGCTGACCCATTCGTAGACACGCCAAGCGTTGTTGGCTCGCGGGTCGCCGGTGAACGGCGTGCCGAGCGTGATCACGCAGCGCGTTTGGCGGGGCAGCTCTTTCGCGACTTCACGCGCATAAACGCCGCCCAGGCTCCAGCCCAGAAGGCTAACCGGCTGACCATGGCGGCGAAAGAGTTCATCGGCGCGCTCGCGGCAGCGCTCCAACACGCCCTCGCGCGGGCCGAAGTTCAAGCCTTGCTCCCACGGGTAGGGCGTGTAGCCCCGATCACGCAGAAAGTGACGCAGTGGCAAGGTGCTGACGTCGGGGGCGCTCAAGCCGGGGAACACCAGCACCGGATGGCCATCGCCGTACGGCAGCTTGCGCATCCAGGGCTGGGCCGCCAGCATTGCCGCAAACTCCCACGGCGCACGGCCTTCGAGCATCAACAGCAAGGCACTCGGCGCTTTCATCGCGCGGGCCGGTTCAGCGATCGAGTCAGGCATGGCTTCAAACCCGGGCGGGCCGAAGTGGAGGTGCCTGGATGGTATCGAGCCGTTTGCCAGCGTGTCTCGTGGCGGCGCTAAGCACCCAACGCGCGCAAGGGATGCGCATGCGCCGGCCAGGGGCTGTCGAAGAAGGCCATCACCTCGTCAGGGTGAATCTCGCCGATGCGCGACGGTTGCCAGCGAGGCGCATGGTCTTTGTCGACCGCCAGCGCGCGAATGCCTTCGATGGTTTCATTTCGACCTTCCTCGCGCAGATGAAAACAGTGGCGAACCAGCCCGCGTTCCATGCGCAACTCATCAGCAAGCGTCATCGTGCGAGCGCGACGGATCTGCTCGAGGGTTACGGCCATCATCAGCGGCGAGCGTTGGTTCAACGCACCCAAACTGGCTTGGGCCCAAGGCGATGCGTCATGAGCGAGCGATTCGGCAATCGCCTGCAACGAAGGTTGGGCGAAGTGGTGGTCGATGCGATCGCGATGAGCAGCGAGCCCGCCCGGAAGCGACGTCGGTTCAGGCGAGGCTTGAGGCGTGAAGGCCCTCGCATGAACGGCCGCCAGTACCTGCGCCGCTGACGCCATTGGCTGATCGCTGAGGGCCTCGATCAGCATCGGCAGATCGGCGCTGGCCATTTGCAGATTGGCCAAGCCAGCCTCAATGGCATCGACCGCCCCCAGTACCTGACCGGTGAGCGCGAGGTACTCGCCCAATCGGCCTGGGCAGCGCGAGAGAAACCAGCCGCCGCCGACATCCGGGAACAGGCCGATCATGGTTTCCGGCATCGCCAGCCGGCTGTGCTCGGTGGCGATGCGCACCGCCGCCCCTTGCGCCAACCCATACCGCCGCCCATCGTGATGCCATCCATCCACGCGATGAATGGCTTGCGATAGGTGTGGATCGAATGATTGAGCGCATATTCCTCGGTGAAGAAGTCTTCCAGCCGTGGATCGCCGGCCAGCGCCGCCTGGCGGAAGAAACGGATGTCGCCACCGGCACAAAACGCAGGCGGCTTGCCCGCGCGCCCGCGGCCGTGAATCAACACCGCCACCACTTCGTCGTCGTTTTGCCAGGCCCGCAAGGCCGCGGTGATGTCGCGCACCATCTGCAACGACAAGGCGTTCAACGCCTGCGGTCTGTTCAAGGTGATCAGGCCGATGCGGCCCTGCACATCAACCCAAACATCATGGAGTGGCTTTGCCTGAGCGTCATTCATCTCGTGTCTTTCGATCACCCACCATGGTCGGCGCGGAGGATGCCGAGGGCAGCGCAGGGCCCTGCATCGGGGCTTGGGGCAACTCAGGTAGAAGCCTGCATGACCGCATGAAAGGCGACCCGCGCCATCGTTCGCTCTGGCCTTAACTCACAACGAACTCAGTGCGGTACCTGCCGAATTGTCGCCGCCACCTTGCGCAGCGCAATCAATTCGTTCGCGACCAATGCGCCTACCACCAGCGCACCGCCCGTGACCGCCGTGGAGCCCGGAGCTTCGCCCGCGCCCACCCATGCCCACAACACGCCGAAGATCACCTCCAGCAGACCCAGCAGCGACAACTCGGGGCCAGGGATCACACGGCTCAGCCGCACAACCAACAGACACGGCAAGGCCGATTGCGCGATGCCGAGCAGCGCCAGCAAGCCGACATCCGGCAGCGGCGCGGGAAACGGATAAGCCAGCGGCAAGGTCAGCAACGCGGAGATCACCGCACCGATCAACAGCGCCGGCGACATGTCATGGCTTTCGGTTGTATCGATGCCATGGCTCACGTGTTGCAGCACGGTCCAGTTGATTGCCGCGGCGATCGGAACCGTGAGCGCCACCAGCGTTCCGGCCCACGACCCCGCGTCACCGACACCCAGGCTGCGGCCGAACATCCAGGTGATGCCGGCACCGGCCACCGCGATCGCCACCCAGGTGCGCGTGGGCAACCGATGGCGCAGAAAAATGCGGGAGAACAACGCGGTGATCAATGGGCCGAGCGCCATCGTCACCAGCACATTGGCCACGGTCGTCATCGTCAGCGCGATGGTGAACGTGGTGAACATCGCCGCCCAGCACAAGCCCGACACCCACACCGGCCACGAGGCGTGCAACACGCCGCGCCACAGTTGCGGCCCGCGCCTCCAGCGCAGGAACGCCGCCAAGGTCAGCGCATTGAAGAAACTGCGCCAGAAAGTGACCTCGAAGCTGCCCGCCGAATCGAGGTGCCGAATGGCCACGCCTGCCACGCTCCACATCAGCGTGACGAGCACCATCAAGGCGACGGCGCGGCCATGGGTCAACGCACCGGAGAGGCGCAGCATCGGACTTCGGAGCTCTCGGTGAACGCGATTTACTCGCGAGCAGCCTTGCGGCGGTCGTGCTCCGACAGGTGGCGCTTGCGCACGCGAATGCTCTTCGGCGTGATCTCGACCAGCTCGTCGTCGTCGATGAAGTCCACACCGTATTCCAGCGTGAGGTCAATCGGCGGCGTGATCTTGATCGCGTCTTCCTTGCCGCTGACGCGGAAGTTGGTCAGCTGCTTGGTGCGCGTGGCGTTGACCACGAGATCGTTGTCGCGGCTGTGGATGCCGACGATCATGCCCTCATACACCGGGTCGTTCGGCTTCACGAACATGCGGCCGCGGTCGTCCAGCTTGCCCAGGGCGTAGGTGAAGATCTCACCGTCGTCCATCGAAATCAGCACGCCGTTCTTGCGGCCACCGATCTCGCCCTTATGGGGCTCGTAGCCGTCGAAAATCGAAGCGATCAGGCCCGAGCCGCGGGTCAGATTCATGAACTCATTGCTGAAACCGATCAGGCCACGCGCCGGGATGCGGTACTCGAGGCGCACGCGGCCGCGGCCGTCGGGCTCCATGTTGGCCATGTCGCCCTTGCGCAGGCCCAGCGCCTGCATCACGCCACCTTGGTGGATTTCCTCCACGTCGACGGTGACCAACTCCATTGGCTCGCACTTCTCGCCGTTGATCTCTTTGAGCATCACGCGGGGCTTGGAGACAGCCAACTCGTAGCCTTCGCGGCGCATGTTCTCCAGCAGGATCGTCAGGTGCAGTTCACCGCGGCCCATCACCTGGAAGATGCCGTCTTCGTCAGTTTCGCTGACGCGCAGCGCGACATTGCTTTGCAGTTCTTTTTGCAGGCGGTCCCAGATCTGGCGGCTGGTGACGTACTTGCCTTCGCGACCGGCCAGCGGGCTGGTGTTGACGCAGAAATTCATCGTCAACGTCGGCTCGTCCACCTTCAACATAGGCAGCGGCTTCGGGTTCTCACGGTCGGTGACCGTCACGCCGATGTTGATGTCTTCAAGGCCGTTGATCAGCACGATGTCGCCCGGGCCGGCTTCGGTGACTTGCACGCGGTCCAAGCCCTGGAAGGTCAGCACGTTGTTGACGCGGCCTTTGACGGCCTTGCCGTCCGGGCCTTCCATGACCAGCACGTCCATCGACGGCCTGATGGTGCCCTGGCTGATGCGGCCCACACCGATGCGGCCGACGAAGGTCGAAAAGTCGAGCGCCGAGATTTGCAGTTGCAGCGGGGCGGCCGGGTCACCGGTGTTCGGCGGCACGTGCTTCAAGATGGTGTTGAACAGGGCCGACATGTCGGGGCCCCATTTTTCGCCGGGCGCGCCTTCAGTCAACGAGGTCCAGCCGTTGATGCCCGAGGCGTAGACCACGGGGAAATCGAGCTGTTCGTCGTTGGCACCGAGCTTGTCGAACAAGTCGAAAGCGGCGTTGATGACGGCGTCGGGCTTCGAACCCGGCTTGTCGACCTTGTTGACGACGACGATCGGCTTCAGGCCCAGAGCCAGCGCCTTCTTGGTCACGAAGCGCGTCTGCGGCATCGGGCCTTCTTGCGCATCGATCAGCAGCACCACGCCGTCGACCATCGACAGCGCACGCTCCACTTCCCCGCCGAAGTCCGCGTGGCCCGGCGTGTCGACGATGTTGATGTGCGTGCCTTCCCAACTCACGGCGCAGTTCTTGGCCAAGATGGTGATGCCGCGCTCGCGTTCGATGGCGTTGTTGTCCATCACGGTGTCAACGACTTTTTCATGGTCGGCGAAGGTGCCGGACTGGCGAAGCAATTGGTCGACCATGGTGGTTTTGCCGTGGTCGACGTGGGCAATGATGGCAATGTTGCGGATTTGACGGGTCATGATGTTGCAGCTCTCTCTTGTGCTTGCAGGAGGCCTTGCACCTCCACCGGGCTCAAGAGCCTTGTTGATATCAATTCACCAGCGGCAATGTGGCCGCTTCCCAGAAAAGCCCGCGGATGCGGACCATAGACACGAACGCGCGCCATGTCGGCCAGCGGCAGGCGCCGCCGCACGCCGCTCAAGAAGCGCCCCGCATCATCGTCATTGAGCCGCACCAGCGGCCAGTCAGCGAGCAAGCTGTCAGCCTGCATCAGCAGGGCGTCGCGCTCCGGCTCGCTCATATCGGCAAGGCGCTCCAGCGTCACCGCGCGCTCCAAGCTCAGCGGGCCGCTGCCGGTGCGACGCAGCCCGCTCAGGTGCGCACCGCAGCCGAGAGACTTGCCGATGTCTTCGGCGAGCGTGCGAATGTAGGTGCCTTTACTGCAACGCACGTCGATCACCAGATCGTCATGCTGCCAGTCGATGATGTCGATCGCGTGAATCGTGACGCGGCGCGCTTCGCGCTCGACTTCGATGCCGGCCCGAGCGTATTCGTAGAGGGCCTTGCCATCGCGTTTGATCGCCGAATGCATCGGCGGCATCTGATCGATCTCACCGATGAAACATCCGCATGCAGCATCGATTTGCGCGCGCGCCAGCGTCACATCGCGTTGTTGAAGGATGTCGCCTTCGGCGTCGGCGGTGCTTGTCGTCACGCCCAGCTTGACATGGGCGCGATAGCTTTTGTCGGCGTCCAGGCTGATCTGCGAAAACTTCGTCGCTGCACCAAAGCACAGCGGCAGCAAACCAGTCGCTAAGGGATCGAGCGTGCCGGTATGGCCCGCCTTCTCGGCACGGAACAGGCGCTTTGCTTTCTGCAATGCGTCGTTGCTCGACAGACCGAGCGGCTTGTCGAGCAGCAGCACGCCATGAACAGCACGGCGCGGCATGCGAGGTGGGCGCGGATCGTTCACGGTCTTCTCACAGCCCAAGTGCACCTGAGTCGCCGAAGGTTGAAACGGCAACGGCACACACACGCCGAGCGGCTTCACCGACCCGGCTTGTGTTCATGCGCAGAAGAGAGTTGACGTGCATCACCCGATCAATCCTTGGCGCGCGTGGCGTTGGCCTGCTGAATCAGTGCGCTCAGTTCGGCCGCACGCTCGGTGGTGCGATCAAAGGTGAAATGCAAGGTCGGTACCGTGTGGATCTGCAGGCGCTTGAACAAGCCATTACGCAGAAAACCGGCCGCCTCGTTCAGCGCCGCCTGGCATTCATCGACGTCACCGACCAGCAGCGAAAAGAACACCTTCGCATGCGCATAGTCGGGCGTGACCTCCACCGCCTGCAGCGTGATCATGCCGATGCGCGGATCTTTCAGCTCGCGGATCAGCTCCGCCAAATCTCGCTGGATCTGGTCGGCCACGCGGAAGCCGCGGTTGGGGATGGAACGTTTATGTCGCATGGTGATTTCCTTTCGCGCCCTTCAAACGCAAACCCCGCCCGAAGACACGGGGCGGGGTTTGGCGCCGGGTTTGATCCGCTACACCCTGTCGCCGGGCCGCCCCAAGGCAGGGGCGGCGCCCCTCGGGGGCAGGAGCGAAGCGACTGGGGGGCCTGATCAGAGCGTTCTCGCGACTTCCTTCAGTTCGAAGAACTCCAGCTGATCGCCTTCTTTGATGTCGTTGTAGTTCTTCAGCTTGATACCGCACTCGAAGCCGGAAGCCACTTCACGTACATCGTCTTTCAGGCGACGCACCGATTCGATCTCGCCGGTATAGACAACCACGTTCTCGCGCAGCAGGCGGAAACGTGCACCACGGCGGACCAGACCGGCCGTGACCATCGAACCCGCGACCGTACCGATCTTCGACGCGACGAACACGGTTCGGATCTCGGCCGTGCCGATGACCTCTTCGCGTTGCTCGGGCGCCAGCATGCCCGTCATCGCTGCCTTCACCTCGTCTACAGCGTCATAAATGATGTTGTAGTAACGGATGTCGACACCGTTGTTCTCGGCCAGCTTGCGCGCACCGGCATCGGCCCGGGTGTTGAAGCCGATGATGACGGCCTTCGAGGCGATCGCCAGGTTGATGTCGGACTCGCTGATGCCACCGACCGCGCCGTGCACGATCTGCACCTTGACTTCGTCGGTCGACAGCTTGAGCAGTGACTGCGCCAGCGCTTCCTGCGAACCCTGCACATCGGCCTTGATGATCAGTGCGAGCGTTTGCGCTTCGCCTTGGCCCATGTTCTCGAACATGTTTTCGAGCTTGGCAGCCTGCTGCTTGGCCAGCTTCACATCACGGTACTTGCCTTGGCGGAAGGTCGCGATTTCACGGGCGCGGCGTTCATCGCTCAGCACCATGAATTCATCACCGGCTTGAGGCACGTCGGTCAGACCTTGGATCTCGACCGGCAAGGACGGACCGGCTTCGGTACAAGGCTTGCCGTTCTCATCGAGCATGGCGCGAACACGGCCATAGCTCGAACCGGCCAGCACCACGTCGCCGCGCTTCAGCGTACCGCTTTGCACCAGCACGGTCGCGACCGGACCACGGCCCTTGTCGAGCTGGGCTTCGATCACGAGGCCCTTAGCGAGAGCATCCTTCGGTGCCTTCAGTTCCAGCACTTCGGCCTGCAGCAGCACCTGCTCCAGCAGATCATCGATGCCCAACCCCGTTTTTGCCGAGACCGGCACGAATGGTGATTCACCACCGAACTCTTCCGGCACGACCTGCTCGGCCACCAGCTCGCTCTTCAAGCGCTCCAGATTGGCTTCCGGCTTGTCGACCTTGTTCATCGCAACCACGATCGGCACGCCTGCAGCGCGCGCATGGTGAATCGCTTCCTTGGTTTGCGGCATCACGCCATCATCGGCAGCCACCACCAAGATCACGATGTCTGTCGCCTTCGCACCCCGTGCACGCATTGCGGTAAACGCAGCGTGGCCCGGCGTGTCAAGGAAGGTGATCATGCCGCGCGGCGTATCAACGTGATAAGCGCCGATGTGCTGCGTGATACCACCCGCTTCGCCAGCCGCCACCCGCGCACGGCGGATGTAGTCCAGCAACGAGGTCTTGCCATGGTCAACGTGACCCATGACGGTTACGACTGGCGCACGCGGCAAAACCTCGTGGGTGGCTTCGACCTCGGTGTCTTCCAGGAAGGCTTCCGGATCGTCCAGCTTCGCAGCAAAAGCCTTGTGGCCCATTTCCTCGACGAGGATCATGGCCGTTTCCTGGTCCAGCTGCTGATTGATCGTGACCATCTGGCCGAGCTTCATCAATTGCTTGATGACCTCAGACGCCTTGACCGACATCTTGTGGGCCAGATCGGCGACGCTGATCGTCTCAGGCACGTGCACTTCCTGCACTTGCTGTTCGGCAGGTACCACGAAGGTCGACGTCGACGAATTGTTATCGCGATCACCACGACGGCCACCGCGAGGCGCGCGCCATCCCGGTCGATTCGCTCCGCCGCCATTGCCAACCGTCTTCAAGCCACGCTTCTTGGCCGCGTCGTCAGCCCAGCTGGACGACAGCTTCTCGGACTTGACCGACTTCTTGTCGCCCGGCTTTGCAGCCGCTGCGCCTGCGGCCGGCGCAGCCGCGCCCGGTGCAGCCGCTGGCTTGTGAATCGTGCCCTTGATGCCTTCCTTGTTGACAGCCTCAACCGGCTTCGGAGGCTCTTCAGGCTTCTTCGCGTTCAGCACGCGCTTGGGCGCCGACATCATCGCGCGGATCGCGGCAGCTTCGTCTTCGGCAGCCTTGCGGCGCTTGGCCAGATCGGCAGCGCGCTGCTTTTCTTCATCGACCACGTCAGCAGCCTTGATCACACGCAGAACTGACTTGATAGGCTCGACCGGAGCCGCAGCCACCGGCGCAGCCGCGACAGGTGGTGCAACCGGTGCAGGCGCGGCGGTCGCCGCCGTGGCTTGAGCGGGTGCCGCAGCCTTTGCCTTGGCAACTGCAGCGGCTTGCGCTTCGGCAGCTGCTTTGGCCGCCGCATCAGCAGCCGCCCTGGCCGCAGCCGCTTCAGCCGCTTCGCGTTCCCGCTCGCGCTTTTCTTCTTCTTCGCGAAGACGACGCTTCTCGGCCAGTTCAGCTTCCTGGATGCGCAACTGTTCGGCCTGGGCTTTCGCTTCGTCCTCGCGCCGTTGCAGTTCGGCTTCGTCGATTGCAGGTGCTGCAGACTCTTCGGTGGGAGCTGCATCATCTCGTTTGACGAAAGTGCGCTTCTTGCGCACTTCCACCTGGATGGTGCGCGCCTTACCGCTGGAATCGGCCTGCTTGATCTCGCTGGTCGATTTGCGGGTCAGCGTGATCTTCTTGCGCTCGCCAGCGGCGGTGCCGTGAGCGGTGCGTAGAAAATCGAGCAGTCGCTCCTTATCGGACTCGGTCAGCGCGTCATCGGTCGACTTCTTGGCGACGCCGGCCGACTGAAGCTGCTCGAGCAGCGCCGCGGCAGAGCGATTGAGCTCGGCGGCTAACTGGGCGACGGTGGTCACAGCCATTGTGGATATCCTTGCTTGGTACTTGCGGTGCTGCTGCGGTGCTGAATCGGATGGATCGAGGTCGGGCTCAGGTGGTGAACCAATGTTCACGCGCCTTCATGATCAAAGCCCTGGCCTGAGCTTCATCCATGCCGGAAATGCCGGTGAGCTCATCCACGGCCAGATCGGCCAAATCGTCACGGGAGTGGATGCCAGCGTCTGTCAGCTTGGCAATCAGTTCGGCATCCACACCTTCGAGGTCACGCAGATTCTGCGAAACATCGTCGACCTTCTCTTCGCGGACGATTTCCATCGTCAGCAAAGCATCCTTGGCACGCGTGCGCAGCTCGTTCACGGTGTCTTCATCGAAGCCTTCGATCTCGAGCATTTCCTGCATCGGAACGTAGGCCACTTCTTCGAGGCTGCCGAAGCCCTCGGCGATCAATATGTCGGCCACTTCAACATCAACGTCGAGCTTGTCGACGAAGAGCTTGCGAACGCTGTCCGACTCTTCATTCTGCTTCGCCTTCGATTCCTCGGCGGTCATGATGTTGATCCGCCAGCCCGTCATCTCAGACGCTAAGCGAACGTTCTGACCCCCACGGCCGATGGCAATGGCGAGATTCTCCTCGTCGACGACGACGTCCATCGCGTGGCGCTCTTCATCGACGACGATCGACTGCACATTGGCCGGAGCCAAGGCACCAATCACAAATTGGGCCGGATCTTCAGACCACAACACGATGTCGACGCGCTCACCGGCCAACTCGTTGGTCACGCCGTTGACGCGTGAGCCACGGACACCGACGCAAGTCCCGATGGGATCGACCCGCTTGTCGTGGGAGATCACGGCAATCTTGGCGCGTGAACCCGGATCACGGGCACACGACTTGATCTCTAGCAGGCCCTGTTCGATCTCTGGAACCTCTTGACCAAACAACTCGATCATGAAGCCGGGCGCACTGCGCGACAACACGATCTGAGGGCCACGCAATGTGGGGTCGACTTCCAGGATGAAGGCGCGCACGCGGTCACCCGAACGAAGGTTTTCCTTCGGAATCATTTCGCTGCGCTTGAGCCGGCCTTCGACACGGCCGGATTCAACGATGACATCGCCCTTGTCCAAACGCTTGACAGTGCCGACGAAAATCTTGTCGCCACGTGACAGGAAGTCGGTCAACAGCTGTTCGCGTTCGGCATCGCGAATCTTCTGCAGGATCACCTGCTTGGCCGCTTGCGCGCCGATGCGGCCGATCGTGACCGACTCCACCGGCTCTTCGATGTAATCCTCGACCTCGATGTCGGAGATCTGCTCCTGGGCTTCGAACAGAAGGATTTCCGAATCGGGCAACTGCAACCCGGCTTCATTGGGAACCACATGCCAGCGACGGAAGGTTTCGTAGTCGCCGCTCTCGCGATCGACCGTCACGCGGATGTCCACTTCGCCGCCATGAAGCTTCTTGCTGGCCGAGGCCAAAGCGGCTTCGACAGCACCGAACACGACTTCACGATCCACGCTTTTTTCGCGTGAGATGGCGTCCACCAGCATCAACAGTTCACGATTCATTGCTTGCGATCTCCGTCAACATCACCAGCCTTCACTTGATCATCCGCGGACTGCTCAGCCGGCTGAAAACGCCGGCCTCTGAAGTCAACCACGGGCACCAAGCGGGCCTCCTTTACTTCTTCGAGCGAAAAATCCAAAGCCTGGTCAACCTTTCCATCGTTGAACACAAGACGCCAACCTTCCCCACTGACTTCCAGTACGCCGCGGTAATGCTTACGCCCCTGGAATGCCAGTTTCAAACTCAAATCAATTTCTTCGCCTGCAAACCGTTGATAGTCAGCCAGCTTTTTCAGCGGCCGATCCAAACCGGGTGACGAAACTTCAAGGCGCTCATAAGCGCAGGCTTCGACTTCGAGAACATGCTGCAATTGCCGAGTAACTTTCTCGCAATCTTCAACAACGATGAACTCGCCCGCGGGGTCATTGGCCAGGCGATCGATGTAGACGCGCAGCAAGCCTTTCGGGCTGCGTTCGCAGTCCACGAGGTCGTAACCCAGGCCGGTCACGGTGCGTTCAACAACAGCTTGCCAGTTCATCCAGTCAATCAGATCCTGAAAGGCTTGCTCAGGCCTGCTTACTCCCCTGGGTTTGCATCGGATACCGATGCCACTGGGGCGTCATCGCAAAGTCGATCAAGCAAAAAAAAAGGGCTGGAAGAATCCGCCCATGCAGTTTTCTTGCGAAAAACGCATTGTAGCGTCACACAGAGTTACCGGCAAGCCCTGGTACCTCTCGAGGTTTCAGGCACACGAAGATCTGTCGTTTTATGCGGAAGCTAGAAGCCTGCGGCTGCATGTCAGAATCACAGTCGATTTCAACAGCTCAGAGGCAGTCAATATGGGATTCCTGGCCGGAAAAAGGTTTTTGATCACCGGCGTTTTAAACAATCGCTCCATCGCTTATGGCATTGCCCGCGCATGCCATCGCGAAGGCGCCGAATTGGCTTTTAGCTATGTCGGAGACCGATTCAAAGAACGCATCACCGAATTTGCGGCCGAGTTTAATTCCAAGCTGATTTTCGATTGCGATGTCGGCAGCGACGAGCAAATCGAGCGTACCTTCAAACAACTCGGCGAAGTTTGGCCACAGTTTGACGGGTTTGTCCACGCCATTGGTTTCGCACCACGCGAAGCTATTGCGGGAGATTTTCTCGAAGGCCTGTCTCGCGAGGCATTCCGCATTGCCCACGATATATCGAGCTATAGCTTTCCGGCCATGGCCAAGGCGGCGGCACCTTTGCTTCGCCCCGGCGCTGCCTTGCTGACATTGAGTTATCTCGGCGCTGATCGGCATGTGCCGGGATACAACACGATGGGCTTGGCGAAAGCTTCGCTCGAGGCAAGCGTGCGTTACCTGGCTGCATCCCTGGGCCCGAAAGGGGTGCGCGTGAACGGCATTTCGGCTGGCCCGATCAAGACGCTCGCGGCATCGGGCATCAAGGGTTTCGGAAAAATTCTGGAGGTGGTCGCTACGACCGCGCCGTTGCGCAGAAACGTCACCGTCGAAGATGTCGGCAACGTGGCCGCTTTTCTGCTGTCGGATCTGGCGGCCGGCGTGACTTCTGAAATCACCTTTGTCGACGGCGGTTTCAGCCATGCGATGGGCGGCATCACCGAAGCCTGATCGCCTTTACCCTTGATCAAAGCGCTCCCGCCGGGAGCGCTTTTTCATTGGGCACTGGCCGGCGCCTGCCGATTCAAATACCAACCCGTTCGGCAGATCAGAGTTCGTCGAGTGCGCGCCCCGCACCGATCAATGCAGGCGAAAACTCGGCGTTTACGACATACACCGGGATCGACGACAGGTAGCTGCGGAACCGCCCCTTGCTTTCGAAGCTAGTGCGAAATTCCGAGTTCAGAATGCGCGCGCCCAAACGGGGCACGATGCCTCCGCCGATGTAGACGCCACCAAGCGCGCCGACCGACAAAGCCAGATTGCCCGAGACCGTGCCCAGGAAGCTGAAGAACAGCGCTTCGGCTTGCACGCACTGGGGGTCGGTACCTGCCAGCGCGGCAGCCGTCAGATCAGCGGCTGTGAGCGGGCGCGATGCCACGCCCGCAACTTCGCACAAGGCGTCATAGAGATTGACCAGACCGGGACCTGACAGCGCGCGTTCGGCCGAGGCGTGGCCGAATCTGCGGCGCAAGCTCAGCACCACGGCATCCTCCAGTTCATTGGTGGACGACAAGGTCACGTGACCGCCCTCCCCGTTCAGTGGCACGCTGACCTGCTTTTGCCGCAGCGGCAACAGGCCGGAGACACCCAGGCCGGTTCCTGGCCCAAGCAAAGCCAATGGGGAGCCGTCCACCGCATCGCCGCCACCCACCTGGAACAGGCTGTCGCGAGGTAAGGCAGGCAGCGACAAGGCCAGCGCAGTGAAGTCATTGATGACCAGCAGGCGGTCCAAACCCAGGCTCTTCTGAACTTCCGAAATCGAGAACGACCAATGATGGTTGGTCATCTGCACATGGTCGCCAACGATTGGATTGGCAATTCCGATCGAGCCCCAGCGCGGTGTCGGGTGCGCATGGCTCTTCAGATAATGCTGAATCGCCGCCAGCAAGGACTCGTAATCCGCGCAGGGATAGGTCTCGATGTCGGTCAGCTCGGCGCCAACCGAAGCCTGCCACGCGAAACGGGCATTGGTGCCACCGACATCACCCAGCAAACGGGGAAAGCTTTGATCTTGATTCAAGCGTACGTCCTCTGAAACCGATTCAACATTCAATTCACCGATGCGCGTCACGCGGCCGCGGCGATCGATAAAAAACTACAGTGAAGTTTATCGCCGGCCTGCGCAGCAGGTTCGACACACAGCGTTTGCCGTCAAGCGCCGGTGGAGCGGCGAAAGCCTTGCCGATTGAAGACTCCGCAGTAGATAGACGTTAGGCTTCGGAAGGGCGCAAGCACGAACTCTTCCGTCGAGGCGCCGCGGTGGCGGCGTCTTCCCAATGCGACACCGCGCGAATCAATCCGCCCGCACGCAATCCACAAAATAGCTGTGCGTCTCGGCATCGCCATCCTCTTCGACCAAGCCGTGTACATCGGTATCGAAGCCCGGGAACTGTGCGTTGAAGGCGCGGGTGAACTTCAGGTAATCGACGATCTTCTTGTTGAAGCGCTCGCCCGGAATCAACAGCGGAATGCCTGGTGGATACGGCGTCACCAACGAAGCAGTGATGCGGCCTTCGAGCTCGTCGATCGCCACGCGTTCGGTCTGCCGATGGGCAATGCGCGCGAAGGCATCACTCGGCTTCATCGCCGGTTGCAGATCCGACAGGTACATCTCGGTCGTCAGGCGAGCGATGTCGTTCTTCGCATAAGCCTCGTGGATCGACTGGCTCAAGTCGCGCAAGCCCATGCGTTCATAGCGAGGGTGCTGCGCGACGAACTCGGGCAACACCCGCCACAGCGGCGCGTTTTTGTCGTAGTCGTCCTTGAACTGCTGCAGCGCGGTCAGCAGCGTGTTCCAGCGGCCCTTTGTGATGCCGATCGTGAACATGATGAAGAACGAATAAAGCCCTGTCTTCTCGACCACAACACCATGCTCCGCGAGGAACTTGGTGACGATGCTGGCCGGGATGCCGGTCTTGGCAAACTTGCCCGACATGTCGAGCCCCGGCGTGATGATCGTGCTCTTGATCGGATCGAGCAGGTTGAAGCCCTCGGCCAAATCGCCAAAGCCATGCCATTTCTCGCCCGCCTTCAACACCCAGTCCGCGTTGCCGCCGATACCGTCGCTGGTCAACTCCTCCGGGCCCCAGACCTTGAACCACCAGTCCTTGCCGTATTCCTTATCGACCTTGCGCATCGCACGACGGAAGTCCAGCGCTTCGAGAATGCTTTCCTCGACCAGCGCCGTGCCTCCAGGCGCTTCCATCATCGCCGCCGCCACATCACACGACGCGATGATCGCGTACTGTGGGCTGGTCGAGCTGTGCATCAGATAAGCCTCATTGAAGAGGTGGCGATCGAGCTTGCGCTCCCGTGAGTCTTGCACCAGCACCTGTGAGG
This sequence comes from uncultured Rhizobacter sp., assembly GCA_964242145.1. Lineage (GTDB taxonomy): Bacteria > Pseudomonadota > Gammaproteobacteria > Burkholderiales > Burkholderiaceae_C > Rhizobacter. The sequence goes on along the minus strand of CAXTCD010000042.1, from coordinate 7,792 downwards.
CCTGGCTGATCCCAGCGAGCAGCTTATGGGTTGACTGTGTCGCGAAAACGAGCTGATCTTTCGGGCGTGGCCGGTTGCGGCCCATCGCATGGTAGGTGCCGTAGAACGGATGGAAGGCCGCATGCGGCAACCAGGCCTCATCGAAATGCAGCGTATCGATATAGCCGTCCAATGAATGCTTGATGGTCTCGGTGTTGTAGAGCACGCCGTCATAGGTGCTCTGCGTCAGCGTCAGGATGCGCGGCTTGACCTTCTTTGCGTCCACGCCCTTCAACAAAGGGTTGGCTGCGATCTTCTTCTTGATGGCCGCCGGCGAGAACTCGCTCTCCGGGATCGGGCCGATGATGCCGTAGTGATTGCGCGTGGGGCGCAGGAACACCGGTACTGCGCCGGTCATGATGATCGCGTGCAAGATCGACTTGTGGCAGTTCCGATCGACCACCACTACATCGCCCGGCGCCACTGCGTGGTGCCAGACCATCTTGTTGCTGGTGCTGGTGCCGTTGGTGACGAAGAAGCAATGGTCGGCATTGAAGATGCGAGCCGCATTGCGCTCAGAGGCCGCAATCGGCCCGGTGTGGTCCAGCAATTGGCCCAGCTCATCGACGCTGTTGCAGACATCGGCGCGCAGCATGTTCTCGCCAAAGAACTGATGGAACATGCGGCCCACCGGGCTCTTCAAGAACGCCACGCCGCCCGAATGACCAGGGCAGTGCCATGAGTACGAACCGTCCTGCGCATAGTCCACCAAGGCGCGGAAGAATGGCGGCGCCAAGCCATCGAGATAGCTCTTGGCCTCGCGAATGATGTGGCGCGCCACGAACTCCGGCGTGTCTTCGAACATGTGGATGAAACCATGCAGCTCACGCAACACATCGTTCGGCAGATGCTGCGAGGTGCGGGTCTCCCCATACAGATAGATCGGGATCTCGGCGTTCTTGCGGCGAATCTCTTCGATGAACTTGCGCAGGTTCAGAACTGCCGGGTCGATGTCCGGACCGCCCGAAAACTCTTCGTCGTCGATCGACAAGATGAACGCGCTGGCGCGGCTTTGCTGCTGGGCGAACTGCGAGAGATCGCCGTAGCTGGTCGCTCCCAATACCTCGAAGCCCTCCTTCTCGATCGCCTGGGCCAAGGCGCGGATACCCAGCCCCGAAGTGTTCTCGGAGCGGTAGTCCTCGTCGATGATCACGATGGGAAAACGAAAGCGCAGCATGGCAACTCCGGTGCAGCAAAAACTAGAAAGGCGCGAAGTGTAGGGCCGATCGATGACACAAGATGGCGCGACTTACACTGCGCCGACAAAGCCAATCAAGGAGGCCGCTTCCGATGGAAACCACAAGCCTTTGGTGGGTGATGGCGGGACTGGCCGTAGCGGCCGAACTGGCCACCGGCACCTTCTATCTTTTGATGATCGCGCTGGGGCTGGCCGCAGCCGCCATCGCGTCGATGTCTGGTTTGGCGTTGGCTGCCCAGATCATCTGTGCAGCAGGTGTCGGCGCCAGCGCCACCGCGCTATGGCACTGGCGCCGCTTGCAACAGCCGGGCGCCCGCCCGGTGCCCGAAAACCGCGATGTGAACCTTGATATCGGCGAGCGCGTCAATGTGCCGGCTTGGGCCGCCGATCGCACGGCGCGTGTGCCTTATCGCGGCTCGCTATGGACCGCGCGCCTTCATCCCGGAGCACCAGCGCAATCAGGTGAACACGTCGTCACCGCCGTCGAGGGCAATTGGCTCGTGCTGTCCCCACTGATATCTCACTGAAAGCAGCCCATGGAAATCGCACTCATCCTCGCGGTCATCGCCGCCATCTTCATCTTCCAGACTTTCAAGATCGTGCCGCAGCAGCATGCCTGGGTGGTTGAGCGGCTTGGCAAGTACGACCGTACCCTCGCGCCCGGCCTGGCTTTTGTCGTGCCTTTCATTGAGCGCGTGGCTTACAAGCATTCCTTGAAGGAAGTGCCGCTCGACGTTCCGAGCCAAGTCTGCATCACGCGCGACAACACCCAGCTTCAGGTCGACGGCATCATCTATTTCCAAGTCACCGACCCGATGCGCGCGAGCTACGGCTCCAGCAATTACATCTTTGCGATCACACAGCTTGCGCAGACCTTGCTGCGCTCGGTCATTGGCAAGATGGAACTCGACAAGACCTTTGAAGAGCGTGACACGATCAACTCTTCGGTCGTCAATGCGCTGGACGAAGCAGCCTCCAACTGGGGCGTGAAGGTATTGCGTTATGAGATCAAGGACTTGACGCCGCCTGCAGAGATCCTGCGTTCAATGCAAGCCCAGATCACCGCAGAACGCGAGAAACGCGCCTTGATCGCCGCATCCGAAGGCCGCAAGCAAGAACAGATCAACATCGCTACCGGCGAACGTGAAGCCTTCATTGCCCGCTCCGAAGGCCAGCGCCAGGCCGAGATCAACGGCGCGCAAGGCCAGGCCGCTGCCATCATCGCGGTCGCCGACGCCACCTCTGAGGCCATCCGAAAGATTGCCGATGCCATCCGCTCACCCGGCGGTGAGCAGGCCGTTCAGCTGAAGGTGGCCGAAAAAGCGGTCGAAGCTTATGCCCAACTCGCACAGAAGAACAACACGATGATCGTGCCGGGCAACATGAGCGAAGTGTCAGCCTTGATTGGAACGGCCATGACCTTGATGAAAGGAAAGACGCCGAATTGAATCAGGCCCCGTATTTTATGAGCTAGAATCGCGGGCTCCGGAGAGATGGATGAGCGGTTTAAGTCGCACGCCTGGAAAGCGTGTGGGGGTTAATAGCCCCCCGCGGGTTCGAATCCCGCTCTCTCCGCCATATTTATTGAGCAGATACGGTCACCACAATCCCGCTTTTGTCGATTCATTCATTGGCTTGGTGATTGTCCTGTGATGCGTTATCCCTCTGACTTGAAATTCATGAAAGCCGCTACGCATCAAGAAGCCAGTGATTATTCATCTGTGCTTCAGCATAGGCCACCAGGTCGTGCGCGAATTCCGCGGGCGCAGCATCGGGGGTTCAGCGCATTGCGCGAATTTCCTTCCCCTCAGACATTTATCGCGCAATCACAGTTCCCTGATACAAAATCAGGACCAAGGGCTGAATATTTTATGAGCTTGCTGCACCGTCTTATGAATAATCCTTCACCTGACAGGGGAACATCGGTCAAAAGAATAATTTACAGTCGTTATTCAGGAGAAGCCCATTCGGACGGCGCCTGGCAAAAGTACTGCGAGCAGATGCCTGCAGGCCATTCAAAGTACCCCAAAGGAACATAATGTCGAGTATCGCGGAAAGCGACGAAGGCCAACGCGGATGGGTCAAGCCCACTCGGCGTCGCACACTTGCTGAATTGAAGGTATTGATCGATGAAAAGCGTGCCGAGCTCGACGTGCTTGTTCAAGAAGCCAATGAGTTAACGAATGACGGCCGCTTGCAGGCGATCGCCACCGCCCGCAATATCATGCGAGCCCATCAATTGACACTCGACGATGTTTTAGAAAAACCGCCCGTGCGCGCATCGAAGAAAGAGCGCGCGGCGGAAAGCAATGAGCTTGGCCCGCAGGACCAGCTTGACCTTGAGTGAAAACATTCGCTGCCTTAAAGGGTTTCAGGGTTAATCCAATTCTTTGAGTTCAGCTTCAAACTTGGCTTCATCGGTGGCATGTGATTCGCCCTGTTTCGAAAGCATTTCATTGCGTCAGCCAGCGGTTCGTTACCTCGCCGTCAGGTCGTCGCCGCTGAATGGCGCCATCGACCGTGGCGACAAAGCTGAGCAGGGGCAAAATCAACGGCTTTCGGCCAATATCACCGGGCCGGCGAACCTGCGAAGCGGCTCATCGTCGACCTGATCGATTTTTCCGTGACTCGCGTTGGGAACGGGCTGACTGAATTGCGCAAGCTGACCGCCCTTCATTAGTTCACCGGCAGCTTCATTCATCCCCATCGCGCCATTGCGCCAGTCCGCTTCGCCATCGGTGACCGATGACAGCCGGGTGAAGAGCAAAAGACCTCGGCTCGGTATTGCGCGACATTGCCTGTTCCTCGTTTGCAGCGCGTGTTTCGCCTTGTCCTACAACACCACTGACATTGCACTGACTGCTGAACGCAACGATGCCAGATACGCTGCGCGGCAATCAACCATCGGAGTGTCGAATGCCTGCAACCGCAAAGAAAACTGTCGCGCCATGCGTACCAAAAAATGATCGGGTGGCGTTGGGTCAGAAGATGATCAAGTGCAAGCAGCAACTCTTGGTGACCATCGCCTAACGCGACATGGTCATGGACAAAGTTTTGAATTGCACCGGCGCCTCAGGGTCCGATCCCTTGGGCGCAATGCCGAGCACCAACACGTCGTCATATGCTCAGCGCTCCGCGCTGCTAACGGCGTTCGATCGGTTTGCTTCAGCGGTAACGCGTGGCGCGGGTTCGCCAATCGCTTTCTGCCTGGCGCTCTTCAGCGTGGTGATCTGGGCAGGGCTTGGGCCGGTCTTTCGCTATTCGGAAGATTGGCAGTTGGTGATCAACACCAGCACGACCATCATCACGTTTTTGATGGTCTTTCTGATCCAGCAAAGCCAAAACAAAGACAGTGTGGCGTTGCACCTGAAGCTCAACGAGCTCCTGGCCGCCAACAAGCAAGCCAGCAATCGGATGATTGGCATCGAGTCTCTCGATGAACAAGACCTTCACGAAGTGGCCGCCTTCTATGTGCGTCTGGCAGAACGCGCAAAAAATGCGGGGGGAGGCAAAGAAACACATTCCATCGATGAAGAAGGAATGCCAACCGATGCCGGCCCGAGTACGAGGTCCGTCCAATGATGGACGTTTGGCAACTCCTGCAATGGCCCGCCATGGCAATCACCTTGCTGGCAGCTTGGCTCGTGGCATCCAAAAGCGAACGCGCTCGAGCGTGGGGCTTTTGGGTGTTCATCGCAAGCAACGTTCTCTGGATTGCTTGGGGATGGCACTCCCAGGCCTGGGCGCTGGTCGTGCTGCAATTCGGTCTCGCTGCAATGAATGCGCGCGGCGCAGCGAAGAATGACGGTTGACTCTTTCTTGCAAGTCCAAGGTCCGCCTGCGTTGTATCAACGCTAAGCCGATCTCAGAAGGGCTCGGTAGGCCCAAGCGTTGGTGAGGGCGCAGCCACCGGCCGTGTTATCGAAGATGCTCCAAACCGTTGCTTCGGCCGACCACGAAGCCTGTTCATTTGCCCGCTCGCTCAACCAGACCGGTTCATAAGCCGACCAATACATGCGCGGTGAGCCATGCCAACGGCGATAGATCACGGCGCCTTGGCCATCGTTGTTCTCACCCATCCACCCGCCTGGGTGAACCGCGGCAGGCACACGCGCCGGGTCGGCTGCAGCGCGCCCTACGCGCAGCGATTGCAGCACCTTCTCCGCCTTGTCAGTGAACCAACTCGGATGTCTGGGTTCGCAGATCACGGCGCCGTCGAACATCTCCGAGAGCACGCCAAAGAAGGTACGAGCTACACGCGAATCGAAGGCAAGCGACGGCGGAAGCTGCACCAGAACGATGGCCAGCTTCTTTTCCAAGCCACCCGCCTGTGCCAGGAATGTCTTCAACGGCTCGCGTGCACCGCGAAGCTTGCTTTCATGGCTGATGGCCTTGGGAATCTTCACTGCGAAGCGGAAGGCCTCGGGTGTGCTGGCTGCCCACCGCTGATAAACCTCGCGCTGGTGAGGCCGATAAAACGATGAATTGATCTCGACGCAAGCCATCTTGCGTGCATAGCGTTCGAGGTGAGTTCCTTCGCCTGCAAATTGGCTCGCATTCGAACCCGGGATCGCCCATCCCGCGGTGCCAATCAACGAAGCCACTGCGGCGCCTGATAGCGAGAGTTTTTGCGAGTGGCGACGGTGCGCCATCGACCTTTTAACGGCATGTCTTTTCAGCCCTCGTCATGCGCTGCTCGGCATTCGTAGCCTTCTCGGGTTTCTTGGTTTTCTGAGCCCTTCGTCTCCGTTCAACGAGACTCATGGGACCTCGCGTTCGCGTTGGCACTCTCGTTCACCGTTTGCGGTTTTGACGCACTTTCCTCATGGCGATGCTGGTTGCCGGTCGGGTCTGAGATCTGCGTCACTGCGCCATGCGTCCAGCCATCGGCACCGGGATCGATCTTCGGTGCGACAAGGTCTTGCCGAGCCGCCTTCTTCTGATCGCTTTGAATGTCAAAGCGTTGGTCCCGCGTGGCCACCATGGCGGGGTCTACCTGACCATCTGCCGTAAATCCCATCATCAACTGCGGCACGCCCAGCGGCAGCTTCTTATCGAGGTCTGTGTGCCAGGTGTGCCAAGTTTTTCCATACGTGTGCATCAGCTTGTCCATCAGCTGATGCTCCGCAATGTCCGGGATGCCCGGTGCGATCAATTGCCCCGACTTCACCTCGTGGACATGGCTATGCCATAGCGCTTTCTCTGGAAGTGGCAAGGTGGCAAACAAGGTCTCGCTGATCACATACTCGATGCCCATCATCTTTGCGTTGCGCTCATTACCGTCATAGATCACGCATTGGATAAGGTCTTCGTTGAGCACCGTACAGAAATGATGAGCCTCCATTTGAATGTTTTGCTTTCCGTTGTAGAAGTGAAAGCCGTCCAGGTAGACATGTATCGCATCGATGGGCCGCTTGGCCTGTAATACCGCTGCGCCGGCTTCCAAGAGTTTGGTACGCCCTTTGGCCTCTCGCCCTGGGGTCGCTACGGGAGATTCTGTGTTGACCTTGCCACAGGCGCCAAGATCAAAGGCGAGGGAGACGATCAACAATCCTGTATGCCATCGCTTGAACATGTCGCCTCCTGATTGAAGTAAGAAGCCTGCCGCTTATCGAAGCGAATCGGCTCCGGGCTTTATGGACCCGTGCTGTCGCTGTCGAATCAGCCTCGTTTCAAAATGCTAATGCCGCCATCGGTTTCCAGCACCGCAGATCGCATCTCGGCCAGCTCGCAGTCGCTCTCGCGAAGCGCCCTCTCCACCTCGGCCATGCCGATGCGGTGCTTGCGCAATACACCATCGAACAGTGCCCCATCGCGACCCAGCAGCACCGGCACCCCGTCGATCAGCTGTTCGATGCGCTTACTGCGCGTACTGAGGTAGCCGATTGCCATGTTCAGAGCGATTAGGGTCGACGCAATCAACAAGCCACCGAGCAAGGAGTTGTCGGCGCCGGAGAGCGAGTTGCTGACGCTCTCGCTGAGCAGCATCACCACCAACAGATCAAAGGGCGTGAACTGTCCCACCGTGCGTTTGCCCGACAGCCTCACCAGCAGCATCAGCACGAGGTACACGCAGGCACCTCGCACGACGAACTCCCACCACGGCATCGCGAGGTCAAACACAGGAAGACGGGATTGAATGGTTCAATGGGTCTGACACAGTCAATGTCGATCTCAATAGGGCGTCAGCACCACCTTGCGACAGGCATCCTCTTTTTTGTTGAAGATCTCATAGCCTCGTGCCGCCTCGCTCAAGGGCAAGCGATGGCTGATGATGGCAGCCGGGTTCAGGCGCCCATCGGAGATGAATTGAAGCAACTCCGGCATGAAACGTTGCGTGTGCGTCTGACCGCTCTTGAAGGTCAGGCCCTTCTCGAAGGCATCGCCAAACAAGAAGGCGTGAATGAAGCCGGCATACACGCCAGGCACGCTGACAATGCCACCGCGCCGTGTAGCCGCAATGGCTTGGCGTAAGGCCGCACCGCTGGAGCCTTCGAGCTTCAGGTTCGTCAGCAGGGTCTCGGTCGTGCTGCCCTTGGCTTCGAAGCCGACCGC
>CAXTCD010000041.1:0-28248 GCA_964242145.1 uncultured Rhizobacter sp. | reverse complement strand
CCCCCACCGCCATCAATGCATCAGCCCCGCACCCACTGGGTCACCGCGTGGATCAACAACCCGATCAATCCGCCGACCAAGGTGCCGTTGATGCGCACAAACTGAAGGTCACGGCCGATGTTTCGCTCGAGTTCACGGGTCATGTCGGCGGCATCCCAACGCGCCACCACGGTCACGATGTAACTGCGGATGTCTTCGCGATAGCGGTCGATCCAGGGCGGCGCGGCCTGAACAATCTGGTCGTTGATCCATTGCCGCATCGCGGCGTCTTTTTCGAGCTTGTCGCCGAAGGTTCGCGCCATGCGCGCGATGCGGTGGCGGATCGTCGAGTCGGGTTTGGCGAGGTCTGCCTGCAACCAGCCAATCAACTCGCTCCACAGGCCTTGCAGGTAGTCCGCCCAGGCCGGATGGGCCAGCACCTCGCGCTTGAGTTGCTCGCCGCGCAGGCGAAGCGCCGGGTCGTTCTTGAGTCGCTCGATGAATTCGGCCACCGCTCCATCGAATTGCACTCGCAGCGGATGTGCCGGGTCTTCGCCCATTTCGCCGATCAGACGACCGATGCCGGCAATGATCTTGCCGGTGGCCATGCGACCGGCCATGTTGTCGAGACCGACGAAACGCAGGTACTTGACCTCGGCCGCAATCATTTCGGCCACCTTGGCTTGCAGGGTCTCGTCTTCGAGTAGATGGGCCAGCCGCTGCAACACGTCATCGAGCAAGGCCTGATGGCGGCGCTCCACGGTCAGTACCTCCAGCATCTGGCCAGCCAGATGAGACACGTCGAACTGCTCGAGCCTTGCGATCACGGTGTGGCGGATGAAGCGCTGCACGCGGGCATCATCGAGCGCGTTCAGGCCGTACCGCGCGGCCGAGGCCAGGTGATCGCCAACGACATCGGCATGCTTCGGATCGGCAAGCCAGTGCGCCAGCCGGCCGGCCGGGTCGAAGGCTTTGAGTTTTTCCAGCACCTGTGGCGTGCTAAGGAAATGGTTGCAGATGAAGTTGGCGAGGTTGCTGCCGATGCGTGCCTTGTTGCGAGGAATGATCGCGGTGTGCGGAATCGGCAAACCCATCGGGTGGCGAAACAGCGCAACGACCGCAAACCAGTCGGCCACCGCGCCGACCATGGCCGCTTCGGCAAAGGCCGCGACATATGGCCAAGCGGGGTGGCGCGCCTCCAACGCCATGGCCAACGCATACAGCAATGCGGCGGCAATCAGCAGCGCGACCGCAATGCGCTTCATCGTCGCCAGGCGGCGGGATGGCTCATCGTCGGAACGAAACCGGGGTGGCAGCTGTGCTTGTGCCACGGGTGGTGGTGTGGGCTCAGCAGGTGCCGGCGAGCGCTGCGGGACCGCATCGGCTTGGCTTGATTTTTCCGCCACTGCGGGCACGTCATCGAGTTGTGAATTCATACATAACCTTGTTATTGAGCGCCATTACGAGGTGTCAGTGAAAATCGACGATTGCCCAAAGCCCCGCCGCCATGACTGCTGACCTGTCTTTTGCCGATGCTGCGGCAACCCATCCGAATTTCGAGCGCTTTTTTTCGCTGCTGGTCGAGAGCCTGGCGCAGCAGCAATTGCTTCGTGTGCTGCTTTCCAAGCACCATGGCGAGCCCTTCGATCTCGAGCGCGCGACCGTGCGCGCACTCGATGTGCGCGGCGAGCCGAGCTTGTCGTTTCTGTACCGGCACGCAACGCGGGACATCACGAAGAACTGGCCGATGGCCCAAGGCCTGGCGCAGTTGCGCGAGCTGCTGAGCCGGGGTGAATTCCGCACCGCCCACCTGTTCACTGCGACGCAGGAAATACAGTTGTCGATCAGCAAGAAAGGGCAGTGCCGCTTGCATGTGGCCGCGCATGAATCGGCCGTGGAAGCGCAGACGCCTTCTGCTGCGCACGATCGTGCAAAACAGCGTTTGCTGGATCTGGATCGGCCGTTCCTCGTTGAACTCGGCGTCACGACCACGCAGCATCAGCTGATTCCGGCGATGTCGCGCAAGTGGAAGCAGATCAACAAGTTCATCGAGGTGTTCTCGCATGCGCTGTTGACTTCGCCGCTGGCCGATGCGCGCCGCATCGAGGTGATCGACTTCGGCTCCGGCAAGGGTTACCTGACCTTTGCGATCCATGACTGGCTTCGGCAAGCCAAAGGCGTGGATGCGCAGGTGACGGGTGTCGAGCTGCGCGCGGACATGGTGCGCTTGTGCAATGACGCAATCGGCAAGCTCGGCATCAAGGGCTTGCGCATCGAGCAAGGTGACGTCCGCACCTACACGCCGACGGGCCTGAACGTGATGATCGCGTTGCATGCTTGCGATACCGCGACCGACCACGCGATCCACCTCGGCATCCGCGCCGGCGCCGACATCATCATGTGCTCGCCTTGCTGCCACAAGCAGATCCGCCCGCAGCTGCTGAGCCCACACCCGTTGCGGCCAATCCTGCAGCACGGCGTGCATCTCGGCCAGGAAGCCGAGATGGTCACCGATGGCTTGCGGGCCTTGCTGCTGGACGCCAGCGGCTATGACACGCAGGTGTTTGAGTTCATTTCGCTGGAGCACACGAACAAGAACAAGATGATTCTGGCGGTGAAGCGCAACAGCCCTAGCCCTCAAGCGGCCGATCAGGTGCTGGCGCAGATCGCGGAGATCAAGGCGTTTTACGGCATTCGCGAGCACTGCCTGGAAAGCCTGCTTCAAACGGACCGTGTCACGAACCCGAATTCGAAACTTGTGACGATTTGAGTCCTCTCTTAGCTCCCGAATTGGTGCGGGTGGTAACTCGTTATCGACTGGTATTGAGTTGGCCATGTTTTTTTTTCCGCAGCGTTTGCCTGTTTCGGCATCGCTGAGCTAAGCCCAGCCTCCTCCATCGATCGCCAACTTGCCTTCAGAAGACCCTGCAGCCTGCTAATGGCATCGAGGAGCGGAGTGGAACGTTACTTGCAAGTGTGTACTTCCAAAGAGAGAGGTGACCTCATGGCACTTACATTTCAATTTGGACGTAGCCACTTCGACGATCTGTTCGCGAGGGCAAAAAACTGTGTATTGACGACCACCACGCTGCAGGGCGAGCCCCATGCGCGAATGGTTCGGATCGCGACGTGCTCGAATGAACATGGTTCGCACCTTTGGTTCGTGATTCCACGTGACAGCGATTTGGCCTCCGACATCGCTTTCGATCCGCAAGTCACCCTCTCGGTGATGAATGCGCGATCGTTGAAGTTGGTGCATGTGCCAGGCTGCGCCACATTGGTCGGCGCCAGACACAACCCGGTTTATCTGCACCGCAGCCTGGTCGATGCGTCGACCTTGAATGTGGTGCGTGACGAGCTTGATTTCTCACTGCTGCGCATTGACATCGACGAGCATGAGCAACCGGTCGCCTCGCGCAGCGAATTGCACCACGATCGTGTGATGCCGCCGTTGCTCGGTAGCCGAGATCTGCTGCGCGTGGCGCAACGCATGTGACGCGGGCCCAGCAGCTTTTGGCCTGATCCGATTGCGGTTCGAGGGTCACGCGGTCCATCACAGCGATGCAGACCGTGCGTCTTGCAGACGACCTACCTCAGGCAGCCGATCCACGGGCGCAGCGCTTGCCGCTAAGGGGGGTTTTGCAGCACCCAGCCCCGATGTGGAAGCCGTCGCACCCAATTCAATTGCTCCCGGCAGTGGCTCACCACGACGCGAGCCGAGGCGGTGCGCATAGACCCAGGTGAACGCCGCGCCCATCAGAAAAATCTGCGCCGAGTAGTAAACCCACAGCAGCACCACGGCTAGCGACCCTGCCGCACCGAAACCCGAGGTCACACTGCTCTTGCCGATGTACAGGCCGATCAGCAGCTTGCCGATCGAGAACAGCATCGACGTGACGGCCGCGCCGATCCAGACATCGCGCCAGGCCACGTGCACCCGCGGCATCGTCTTGTAGATCAACGCGAAGATCACGGTGATCAGGCCAAAGCTCAGCCCGAAATTCGCGGCTTGTGCCAACAGCTCCCAACCGCCGAACAAGGGCGCCCACCATTTGCCCAAGGCAGCAATCGCGGCGCTGACCACCAGCGACACCATCAGTAAAAAGCCGATGCCCAGGATCATTCCGAACGACAGGACGCGCGCACGAAACAGGGCCCAGACACCGCTGGTGTTTTCACGCACCGGCGCGCGCCAGATGCGATCGAGCGAGTCCTGCAATTCAGCGAACACAGTCGTGGCACCGACGAATAACACGCCGACACCGATCAAGGTGCCGATCGCGCCATCGCGAGGCCGGTTCACGCTTTGCAGCAGGCCTTGCATCGCAGCGGCACCCTTCTCGCCCATCAGGCCTTGCAGCTGGCTGAAGATCTCGCCCCGCGCCGCCTCTTCGCCAAACACCAGGCCGGCCACCGACACGACGATCAACAGCAACGGGGCCGCCGAGAACATCGTGTAGTAAGCCAATGCCGCGCCCATGCTCGGCACGTGATCGTTGCTCCAGGCTTCGATCGTTTCCTTGATCAGCGCATACGCGTTTCGGGCTCGGATCAAGAGACAGCTCCTGCGATGGCAGTCATTGCCGCTGAGCTGGGCTTAGAGCGGGCGCGCCGCAGCCACCTCGGCCTGCCGTTGCCGATAAGCATGGAACAAACGGGCGGCTGCACCCGTGGTGAAGGCGATGAGCAAGGCTTTGCGCAGCATGTCGTTCTCCCGAAGGAATGGATGAGTGCTGAAGCGTAGGCGGTGCGCAATTAATCGTCAGTCGGTACGGGCCGTTGCTGGCTGTGGGAGCTCTCCGACACGCGCGTCGACGTGACCTGCGCTCAAGGCTGGCGCGTCAGCGCCCGTTGCACTTCACCGATGAAGCGATCCTGCTTGAACTCGGCCTTGTCGACCAGATCAAGGATGTGGCCGTTCAGCTGCTGGCGATCGCCATCGCTCAAGGCCCGTGCGGTCACGATGATCACGGGAATGTGGGCCGTGCTGCTGTGGCTCTTCAGTGCTTCGACCACGTCGAAGCCATTGACCTCGGGCATCTGCAGATCCAGCGCGATCAGGTCGGGCAGGAAGTGCCGTGCCATCTCGATGCCTTCGCTGCCGCCGAACGCGCACAGCACGATGTAGCCGCTTTGGTGCAAATGGCTCGCGAGGATCTCGACCGCATTGGGGTCGTCGTCGATCACGAGCACCGTCACATCGGTCGATTTCTGCGGCACCAGCCCGAGGCGCGTCATGCCGTCAGACAGTGCACGCGGGCAGACGGGCTTTTCGAGCACCATCGAGGCGCCAAGCGAAAAGCCGATGCCTTCGGTGGCCGAGACCGAGACCACGACAACCGGGATGTCGCTCCATTGCGGCAAGGCCTTCTGCCGTGACAGGAACTCCCAGCCGTCCATGCCGGGCAGATGCACATCCAGCGCAATGACATCGGGCCGACAGTCGCAGGCCAGCTTCAACGCCGCCTCGGCCGAAGGCACATGCTGAACGCGGAACCCTTCGGCTTCGAGCTGACTTCTCATCAGAGCGGCGGCGCACTCGTCCTGTTCGATCAACAAGGCGAGCGGGCCTTCGGTATGCCCGCGTGCTGGATTCAGGCGGGAAAGGCGGGCCTCGATCGCTGCGTGCCACGGCAGCCACAGGCTGAAGCAACTCCCGCGGCCTACATCACTGGTGACGGCCACGGTGCCACCGTGCAGCTCGGCCAACCGGCGCACGATGGCCAGGCCAAGGCCGGTGCCATCGGGGCTGCGCGTCAACGGGTTCAGCACATGGGTGAACGGCGTGAACAGGCGGGCCATGTCGTCCGGCCGCAGGCCGACACCGGTGTCGGAGATCGAGATCTCGACGAACGTGGCGAACTCGTTTTGCGGCAAAGGCATGCGCACCCCTTGCTTGAAGCCGGGCTGCGCGGTCGCGGCCTGGGCGCGCTGAACCAGCGTCGCCCGCAAGCTGACGCTGCCGCCGGCCCGGGTGAACTTCAGCGCGTTGGACAGCAGGTTGTCGACGATCTGGCGCAGCCGGCGCCGGTCGGCATGCATGATGCCGGTGCCGACCTGGGTGTCACACTTAAGCCGGATCTGCTTGGCCGCAGCACTGGCTGCAATGGCCGCCAGGCTTTCGGTGAGAAGCAGATCGAGAGCGATCGGCTCATTGGCCATGTCGAGCTTGCCCGACTCGATGCGCGACAGATCGAGGATGTTGTTGATCAGCGCCAGCAGCCGATGGCCGCTGTGATAAACGTGGCCGACGTAAGTCAGCTGGTTCGGCGGCATCGGGCCCGCCAAGCCGTCTTTCATCATTTCGGAAAAGCCGATGATCGCGTTCAGCGGCGTGCGCAGCTCATGCGACATGCTGGCGAGATAAGCACCCTTCAGGCGGCTCGATTCTTCGAGTTGCACATTGCGCTCCGTCAGCTCGGCATGCAGCGCCTCCAGCTGCGCGTGCAGTTGCCGTGCTTCCGATGCCTTCAGTTGTTCGGCATGGTGGGCGGCCATCAGCTGACCCTGCTGGCGCGTGCTTTCGATCAACGAGATCACTGGCAACACGCTGGCAGACAGCAGGCCGAAGGCGCGCCCGGCATAGAAGCCGGCATCGAACAGTGCCGTGTTGAGTGCGGCCGACAGCGCGATGTCAAAGGTCCAGGTGCTCATCACGACCAGCAGCCAGACGTCGATCACGGTGTAAGGCTGGCGCAGCCACAAAGCCACCAGCGCACCGACGCTGAGCAGCCACACGACCGCGATCACGCCCAGCATCGAGGGGCTGTAGCGGATGTCGATGAACAGCACCGGCAAGACGCTGTGGCCCGCAGTGGCCGTCCAGGTCAGCAGCGCGGTGGCCAACAGCGCGACACCGGTGCCGAGCAGGATCGTCGTGAGCGGGCGCCTTGCCGGCGCGGCACGCGGCGCATCGGCAAGTACGGCGTAGGCAATGGCAAACAGCGGAAAGCCGGCGTGCCAGAAGAGGTAAAGCCAGGCACTGGCTCGCGTGCCGGCCGCCCACAAGCCTTCGGGCGTGACCAGGCCGGGGAAGGTGATGCCATGCGCGATCACCATGAAGGCGCAAAACAGATAGCCGGTGGCTAGCACCAGCACGCGGCGCGAGCGCGACAGGCTGTGCTGACCGAACAGCAGCGCGGCGCTCAACAGGTTCAGCACCACCAGGGCACCGTGCTCGAGCGGCAAGAAGGCCCACAGCTTCGCCAACGGCTGTTTGGCAATGGGCGCCATCACGGCGAAGAGCGCGGCCGAGGCCATCACGGCCATCAACGCCTTGTTCTTCTCGCGACTGCTTGCCGTCAATGTGGAAGGCAGACGACCACCTTCGTTGTTCCAGGGGTTCACGGGCTCACCCCGGTCAATGGTCGTTTGCCGAGGCGCGTCGTTGTGCGACGGCCTCGACTTCGGCAAGGAATTCCTTGTAGCGGATGGGCTTGGTGACATAGCCGTCACACCCGGCGGCCCGCATGTCGTCTTCATCGCCCTTCATCGCAAACGCGGTCAACGCAATCACCGGGATGTCGCACAGCGCCGGGTCGGCCTTGACACGGCGCGTCGCTTCCAGCCCGTCCATGTCGGGCAACTGGATGTCCATCAGGATGAGGTCGGGCCGCTGTTCCAACGCCAACTCCAGGCCGCGCAACGCGGTCTCGGCCTGAAGCGGCACATGCCCGGCCCGCTTCAGGATCGTGACCGTCAACAACATGTTGACCGGTGAGTCTTCGATGACCAGCACGCGCAGCATCACTGGCCTCGCGCACATCGGTGGGCCTGCATCAGGCCGTGCTGCATCACGGTGCAGCGGTGGTTGCGGAAGGTGGGCAGCGACAAGCGCGGGAAAGGCGGCGGCGGGTGACACGCCATGTCGAGGGAAAGATCGCGGATGTCGCTGTTCATGCGGTACGGGCTCGTTTCAGCAAACGGCCATCGGTGCCTGAGGCGCCGGGCCGATATCGATGTCCCGAAAGGGCGTGTTCAGGGTCAAGGCGTAGTGACACAGGACCCCGCGACTCATTAATTCAGTACAAGCCAATCACTGCATCTGTCAGTTCTTACAGGTCGTTATGAGCTAGGGGTGTCGGGTGTATCGAAGTGAGTCTGAGAAGATCGGCTCTTGCGGGTCTTCAGGGAGAAAAGATGAACTTGCGCTTGAGCCTCTATGAGCTTGCTCGCCGTCATCAGTTGCATGCAGACGACACGAAGCGCTTGCTGCAGCTCGGTGGGTTCGAAGGCATGCCGTGGGGATGGACGACCCGGCTGGTGCGTCTGGTGGCCATCGCAGGGGCCGCGCTGGGTGGCTTCGGGATGATTTTGTGGGTTGCGGCGAACTGGGCCGAGTTCAGCCGCTTCGGCCGCTTCGCGTTGTTGATGGGGGCGGTGCTGATCGCGGGCATCGGGGCCGCCGCTCGGCCCACGGCGCGTGCGCCGCTGGGGTTGCTTGCGATGTTAGGCATCGGAGCTTTGTTCGCCTATTTCGGCCAGACGTATCAAACCGGCGCTGATGCATGGCAGCTGTTTGCGCTGTGGGCGGTGCTGGCTTTTCCGTTGTGCCTGGGCGTGCGCAGCGATGTGCTGTGGGCGCCTTGGGCGCTGGTGGCCATGGTGGCGGTGTCGCTGTGGCTCGATGCGCATGTAGGCCCGCCCTGGCGGTTGTGGTTGACGAACCACGACGAGACGGCCTTCGGTGACTTTCAGCTGCAACTCAGCGCATGGGTTTTCGCGGTGTTGATGGTGGCCGGGCTGAGCCCCTTGTTTCAACGGATCACAGGCGCCGGGCTGTGGGGGTATCGCAGTGCCGTGGTGCTGGCGGCCTTGCTGGTGACGATGTCGGCGCTGGAAGGCTTGATGAGGCCGCGCGGCGGGGGGGCCTACCCGGCCGGTGTGGCCCTCCTGGTGATAGCCGCCACGCTGCTGGTCACGTGGCGGCCGGCCTTTGATGTGTTCGTCTTGAGCGTCGTGGCCCTGGGGCTGAACATTCTGCTGATCAGTGGTGTGGCCCGCTGGTATTTGGAAGGTGCGCGGAGCGGCGAAGCCTTGAAGCTGATCCAGATCGGCATCGTGGCCGCTGCATTGCTGGGCGCCTCGGTGCACGGCATCCTGCGTCTGGCTCGGCACCGCCAGGCGGCCGGAGGTGCGGCATGAGCCGCCCGCAGGGCCGCGAGTTCGATCGGGTCTTGGCGCAGGCGGTAGCGCAAGGCTTGCTGCCGGCTGACGCGCCGGCCCTCGAAGACGATGACCGGCCCTGGCCGGTGCTGGTGTTGATTGGCATTGGGGCCTGGCTGGCGGCGCTGCCGCTGCTGATCGGTGTCGCGACCTTGATCGGTGACGTGGCGCTGCGCGGCAACGGCCCTTACCTGGCCGGCGTGTTGATGTTGGCCGGCGGGTTGGCGATGTTGCGCCTGTCGAGAGGGTCGATCTTCGTTGAGCAACTGGCCTTGCCGGTATGGATGGCCGCCATCGGCTTGCTGTGCTTTGCGGTGACTCGCGATCTCGATAACAAAGCACTGGCCTTCGGCTGCATGTCGGCCTTGAGTTGGGTGCTTGCCTTGGCGTCGCCGAGTGCTGGGTTGCGCGGGCTTTTGGGCGCTGCTGCCGCGAGTTTCGCGGCCGGCATGTTCTGGAACGGAACGCTCGATCGCCAGTTCATCAAGCCGTTCTGGATGGCCGGGCATGCGTTGCTGGGCGTGTGGCTGTTGGCCTTGTGGGTTCAGCGCAGTGCGCTGCAGTCCGGTACCAGAGCGCGGTGGGCGGCGGCGCTTGAATCGGTGGCGGGCAGCTGGCTGCTGGTGGCGCTTGCCTCATTGGCGCTGTGGTCCGGCATGACCTTTTTGGTCGGTGGCTTGGCAGGCAACGGGCTGATGCGGGCCTTAGTGGAAGCTGCGAACGAGCTGGGCCGAGGCGCTGGTTTCAGCCGCGGCATGCAGGTTTTCAGTGCCTTGCTGGCTGTGGCTGCTGCGGTAGCGGGTGCGTCAGGCCTGCGTCGCCCCGTGGGGCGCACGGCAGGCCTGGCGCTGGTCGTGACCACGGTGGTGGTCACCGCACTGGCCTGGCTGTTGCCAAGCCTCGGTGCTGCGCTGCTGGCATGGGTGATCTGCCTGAAGACACGGCGCCCGCTGCTGGCCGCCATGGCTGTGGTGACGTCGGTGTGGATCATCGGCAGCTTCTACTATCAGCTGGCTTGGCCGCTGACGACCAAGGCCTTGCTCCTGACCGCCGCCGGCGCGCTGCTGGGCACCGTGGCCTGGGGCCTGCATCGTGTCACGAACGTGGACGTGCAGCCTGCACCTGGTGGATCGCGGCACGCGCTGGCATCAGCGAAGGGAAACGCCCCCACGCTGGCCATTCTGTTCAGCACCGTTCTCGCGTTGGCGCTGGCCGCGGCCGCGATCTGGCAAAAGGAAGATGTGATCGCCCATGGCCAAAAGATCTTCGTGCCGCTGGCGCCGGTGGACCCGCGTTCGCTGACGCAAGGCGATTACATGCGGCTGAACTTTCAAGTGCCGGCGCTTGACAAGGAAAGGGCCACGGGCACGCCTGCAGGTCGGCCGCAGGTGGTGGCGCGCAAAGATGAGCGCGGTGTGGCCAGCCTGCTTCGCCGGGACCGCGGTGAGCCGCTCGCTGCCGGCGAATTCCGCATCGAGCTGACACAGAAGCATGGCCAATGGTCGCTGGTCACCGATGCCTGGTTCTTTGAAGAGGGCCAAGCCCAGCGTTTCGCGCAAGCGCGGTACGGTGAGTTCCGTGTCACCGGCGATGGCCGTGCCTTGCTGGTGGGGCTTGCGGACAATCAACTGAAATCCATTCCACCCTGAGGTATGCAATGACGATCACGAATCTCGATGCTGTGGCCGAAGCCTTGTTGAAGGCCCGCCAGCAAACTGGCTTGAGTGCTGCGGCGCCTTTGGCTGCTGCATTGCACGGCGCGGACGATGCTTATCTGGTGCAAGGCCTGACCGCCCATGAACTCGGCTGGTTCGGTGATGCGCCGGCGCGCCACTGGAAGTCGGGCGGGGCATCGCGCACTGCAGTGCTGACGCATGCACCGCTGCCGCCACAGGGCGTCTGGGCGAGCCCCGCCAACGCCAGTGCCTGGCCGTTTCGTCTGCGCTTCATCGAGGCCGAAATCGCTCTGCGCTTGGGGAGTGACGTGACGCCCGAGATCGCCGCGCAACTGAACCATGACAGCGCGCCGGCGTTGATCGATGCGATGGCGGTGGCGATCGAGATCGTCGATTCACGTTGGGATCAAGGCTTCGATGCGCCGGCCTGGCTGCGCCTGGCCGATCTGCAATCGCATGGCGCGTTGGTGCTGGGCGAATGGGGGTCATTTGCCGCGAAGGATTGGTCGGCGCAAACGGGCAGCGTGACGATCGGCGTCAAACCGGCTCTCGAGTTCCGCGGCAGCCATTCATGTGGCGACCCGGCCTGGGTGCTCGTGGACTGGCTGCAGCACGCCACGCGCGATGGCGCCACCGTGGCTGCAGGCAGTGTGGTGACGACGGGAACCTGGTGTGGCGCACTGGAAGCGGCAGCAGGTGACACAGTCACGGTGCGCTTTGAAGGTGTCGGCGAGGCGCGAGTGCAGTTGTGATCGATGCGACTGCGCTGAAGCCTGCGGCCCGGCGTCGCTGCACCAGCGGCATTACTTGAAGAAGAAGCGGAACACCTCGGGCTCGGTGACTTCGCGCATCACCATGCCGCGCAGCGGTTCGCGAAAAGGCGAGGGCTGGACTGGCATGTCGAGGCCGGCGGGCATCGTGATGCCCCAGGCGGCGGCCGGGTCGGCCTCTGCTTCGGCGCAACGGGTGCCGGTGTTGGCTGCAGCGGGCGCCGGGTTCAGGTTCATCGGCGCCAAGCGCGGCGCGGCAGGAACGAGCGAAGAAGGCAGCTCTTCCCATTCAATGGCGTCGCGCGGTGAGATCTTGGCGGAACGATTCATGATCGGCTTCCCGTGGTGTTTGAAGCAAGGCTACGCGCCTGCTATCAGGCCGATGGCCAAAAAAGCAAGGCGTTGACGGTCCATTTTTCAAAAGGCTTGCGGGGCTTCGCGAATCGGCGGCCGCGCGACAATGCGGCATGCCCCGGCTTCACGTTCTTACCCCGCCAGAACCCGACCGCCAAGCAGTCGGTGACACAGTCCATCGCGAGCCGACGACGCGCGCGGCGGGCGTGCCGCAACCGGCGCTGAGGTTTGCCGTCGATGTGCGAGACAGTGCGATCGATGGCCAAGGCGCATTTGCCGCCGAGGCCATCGCGGCGCGGCGCAAGATCGGCGAGATCCGAGGTGAAGCGATCAGCCTGAAGCAGGCGCGGCAACGGGCTCTGGGGCAGGCTCGCATCATGATCATTGCGGTGTCGGACAAACGCGCGATCGATGCCACGCAAGCGAGCGAGCCGCTTCGCTACGTGAACCACTCGTGCCGGCCCAATGCGGTGCTGCGTGTGCAGCAGGGGCGGGTCGAGTTCTATGCGATGCGCGATCTGTCGGCTGGCGACGAGATCACCGTGAACTACGGTGAAACCCACCATGGCGGCCGCTTGGCCTGCCGATGCGGCGTGGCCGGCTGTCGCGGCAGTTTGTAGCGGCCCTTGGATTCAGTCGTGCGCTGGTCCGCCCATCATCAACATCACGAGAAGGTCGCATGACGCTGGCAGCAGGTTTGTTCGAAGGGGACGATGGCGCGCACCGCTGCGCCTGGTGCCAGGCGACGCCGGTATATCAGCGCTATCACGATACGGAGTGGGGCTTTCCGGTCACCGATGAGCGGCGGCTGTTCGAGAAGATCTGCCTCGAAGGCTTTCAGGCGGGGCTGAGCTGGCTGACCATCCTCAACAAGCGCGAGGCGTTTCGAAACGGCTTTGCGTCGTTCGAAGCCGAACCGCTGTCTCGCTTCAAGCAACACGACATTGATCGCTTGCTGGGCGATGCCGGGATCGTTCGCCATCGCGGCAAGATCGAATCGACGATCAACAACGCCAAGCGCGTGCTGGAGCTGCGCGCCGAGGTCGGCTCACTGGCCGCGTATGCCTGGCGTTATGAGCCCGCGCCGTCATCCCGGCCAAAGCACCTGACGCTTGATGCCGCGCGATCGTTCACGACCTCGGCCGAATCGATCGCGATGTCAAAAGACCTGAAAAAGCGCGGCTGGAGTTTCGTTGGCCCGACCACCGTCTATGCCTTCATGCAGGCGATGGGGCTGGTCAATGATCACCTCGAAGGCTGCAGCGCTCGCAAGCCGGCGTTGCAGGCCAGGGCTGAGCTGAAGGTGCCGCAGTGGGGCGAGCGGACGGCGGCGGAATGATCTTGGTGAGAGCGAGGTCGATGGCGATCTGCGTGGCGCCGCGTTGTTCAGCGCGCGCCTGTCTCGGCGCCGTGAGGCCAGCGGTGCAGATCGCGGCGGGTGTAAGGCTCGCTGCGGCCTGACAGGCCGAGCGCAATCTGTGTCACAAGGCGATGGGTGTTGACGGCCGGCGTGCCGGCTTGGGCGGGAGCGGTCGCGAGCAGCCATGCGGCGAACAACGCAGGCACCGCCACCGGCAAGGCGGCGCTTCGCTTGCGCTGCGGCTGCAATGCCATCAGTCCCACCGCGGTACCGACCGCCATGCCTGCCAGCACTTCGGACCATGAATGCGCCTGCACTTTGACGCGCGAGCAGGCGACCAGCCACGCGAGTCCGTGGCCGACGAGCCAGGCCGCGCGTTGCGTTGGCAGCGAGTGCGGCGCGGCCAGCAAGCGCAGCATCAGTGGATAGATCGCCGAGGCGAGCATCGTGTGACCGGAGATGCCGGTGAAATCAAGCCCAGCGTGGCCGAGGCCCCAGCCGATGAAGGCGAGCTTGGTGATGAGTGTCATGCCGGCGCCGATTGCCAGCGCGCCCAACCATGGCATCGCCAGCGTTTGCAGCGCTGCGTGGCGGCGCAGCCACCACGCGCAAGCCAGGCCCAAAGGCAGCAGTGCCTGGGCTTCGCCGAGGCGGGTGATGAGGAACCAGAGTGGGTGAACGGAGGCGAGGTCGGCAGGCATCGCGACGTGCTAACGAGCTACGGTGGCGCGGATGTGTCAGCGGCGTGTGGCTTCCGTCATCTTGCGCAATAGTGCCATGTCACCTAGGCTTTCTCGATGGCTGGCACTCACGGGCAGTCGTTTGGAGGGCTTCCATGAAGACTGAAATTTTCCGCCTTGATGTTCGGATTCGTGCGTCATCGAACCTTTTTCGCACGAAGGCCTTCGGCGTGTTGGCGGCGCTGTTGACGTTGGCGTCGCAGGCCGTGGCCTTCGATCTGAGTGGCGAGTTTCTGGGCACGGCCCAGGCCGAGCCGCTGCCGCTCACACCGCCGCATCCGGAATCGTTTTACGACGGCGCGGCGGTGCAGGGCCACTTCGAGATCCATCTGCCGTCACCGCAGTTGCAGCCGGGCGCCGCGGCCGACTCGGCGTACTTTCTGAACGAAGGCGGCTGGATGTCGATTTCGTACATCGTCGCGGGCGAGCATTTCGACTTTCATGTCGATGGCAATGACCCGAGCACGATGCCCAGCGTGCTTTTGCTCGACCGCTGGGCCTGGGGTGCGCCCAGCGCGACCTTCCTGACCGACTACACACCGAAATATCAGGGCGCTTCGTTCACGCTGCTGGGCGGCCCCAGCGGTCTGTTCGACGGGCTCGATGCCGGCAGCCTGCACGTCGATCCGGTCCGGCCTCCGGGCTTTGAGACGAGCTTTGCGAGCGCTGCGGCCAATATGTGGATATCGATCGATGTGTCGTCTGTGTCATTCGACGCGACTCCGCCGGCGCCTGAGCCTGCCATCGGCGCCATGGGCGTGCTCGGGGCACTGCTGATGGGTGGGCGTTTGCGGCGCCGTGTGGCACGGCGCAGTGCTGACGAGCGCAGCGTTGAAACGACGGGTGGACTGTGCGAAGCATCACGCCTCGCGCGGAAATTGCACAGAAGCTTGCAGGCAGGCAGCGAAACGGCGGGATTTGGCACAAACGCCGAATCCCAAAGGGAACGCTCACGCGGCTTAATGACGAACTGTGTGCGCCCACCATCTGCCTTGCCCTCAGTCCATGCTGACTGTGCATCAACGCGGCATGGCGGCGTCGTTGATCAAAGGTGGTGGTGCCTTCGGGTACCGCTTGGAGCAATGAATGACAGGAAAGCGAGATCTGGGCGCAAGCACGAGCCTCAGGGCAGCGGCGGCGCGTTGGCCGTGGTGGGCGAGTCTGCTGCTCGCGGCATTGAGCTTCGTCGCGCTGCGGATGGTGTGGCCGCAAGGGAGGGCGCAGTACGGGGTGCCGTTGGTGTGGGTAGTGGCCGCGGCGTGGTCAGCGTGGCAACGCCATCGCCGCAGCCGCCGGCAGCAGCAGGTGACTGAGTTGTCCGGCGCCGGCATCATCGACGGCATGGGCTGGCCGGAGTTCGACTTGCTGGTTCGGGAGGGCTTTCGCCGCCGCGGGTATGCCGTCAGCGAGCGGGCGGTGGCGGGCGCGCCGAACGCGGAGTTGCTGACCATCAGCCGCGGGCGCGAAGTGTTTCTGGTGCAGTGCCAGCACTGGCGCGCGTTCAAGCTCGACGTGCCGGCGGTGCGCGAGCTCCATATTGAAATCGCGAACCAAGGTGCTGCTGGCGGCTTTGTCGTGACCTCGGGGATGTTCACGCCGGAGGCCACGCGTTTCGCGGAAGGGCGTGGCATCAGCCTGATCGATGGGCTGCGCCTGTATGAGCTGATCCGCTCGGCTGAAGAAAAGACGATCCCGCTGGTTCGCCAGCGCAACGCGCAGACGCCACCGCACGATTCGGACATGTTCCGGCATTGACCGGGGTCCGGCCATCGATCCAGCGTTGAGACGGCGGACCTTAGGTTTCAAGCCCGCAGCAGGTCAAGCCTCGATTCAGGCAGCCAGTACGTCGTTGATTTGCTGAGCGGCGGACGCGAGGGCTTTTTGCTCTGCCTCCGGGCCCATCGCCAGCCCTTCGGCATAGACGAACTGCACATCGGTGATGCCGATGAAACCCAGCACCGACTTCAGATACGGCACCTGGGTGTCGTTGGGCGTGTTGCGGTAAATGCCACCGCGCGTCAGCGCCCCATAGACCTTCTTGCCCTGCACCAGGCCGATCGGGCCTTTCTCGGTGTATTTGAAGGTGACGCCTGCGCGGCAGATGGCGTCGATCCAGTTCTTCAGCTGCGAAGACACGCCGAAGTTGTACATCGGCACGACGAACACGATCACGTCGGCGGCGAACAGTTCGCTGACCAGCGCGTCGCTGGGTGCGGCTCGCGCGGCTTGCTCGGCGCTGCGCTTGTCGGCCGGTGTGAACAGCGCCTGCAGGCGGGTTTCATTCAGTTCGGGATGCGGGTTCGTGCCCAGATTGCGCAACACGACGCTAGCGCCGGGATTCTGGGCCAGCAGGCGCTGGAGTTGACTTGGAGAATCTTCATGGCCGGTCTCGAATTGAAAGGAATGAGGCGACTGTATTTGTGCCGCCAAAATGCCTGAAGACATCAAAATGGATAACACAGTTCCATTGATGAGACGCAAGAGGGCCTGACCATGAGCACGCTGGAAGCCAATGACCTGGTGCTGTTTGCTCGCGTGGTGGACGAAGGCAGTTTCAGCCGCGCAGGTGAGCGCCTGGCCTGCCCAAGTCGACGGTCTCGCGCCGCATTGCGCAGTTGGAGGCCAGCCTGGGCAAGCGGCTGCTGTTGCGCACTACACGCAAGCCACCGTGACCGACTTCGGCCACAGCGTTCTGGCCCATGCGCGGCAGGTGTTTGATGAAGTGCAGGCTGCCGCATCGCTGGCCCAACACCGGCAGACCGAACCCAGCGGGCGCTTGCGGGTGTCGATGCCGGGCGACTTTGCCAACAGTGTGCTGAGCGAGGTGCTGGCCGATTTCATCCGCCGCTACCCGGCGATTGCGCTGGAGATCGATCTGTCGCCAAGGCGGGTTGATTTGACCGGCGAAAACTTCGATTTGACGATCCGTATCGGCGACTTGCCGGACGACGCGACGCTGGCCGCGCGCAGGTTGACCGACTTTCGGCTGGGGCTTTACGCCGCGCCGTCCTACCTGAAGCGGCGTGGCGTGCCTTCCGAGCCCGAGGCGCTGATGGAGCACGACGCGCTGCAACTGCTGTCGCTGCGGGACAGCTCGCCGGACCTTGGACTTCGACGCGGGGGTGAAGCGCGCCGCGATGGCATACCGCCGACGCGGGCCGGCGCCAACTCTCCCGAGCTGCTGATGCGAATGGCCTGTGCCGGCGCAGGCATCACGGCGGTCGTGCATCACTTTGCCGGGCCTTATGTGATGCGCGGCGAGCTGACGCCCTTGCTGCTCGATTGGGGCCTGTCTGGGCGGTGTTCCCGGGGCGCCGCCTGATGCCGGCGCGCACCCGTGTGCTGCTGGACGCCTTGCAGGCAGGTCTGTCGGCTCCGGAGTGCCGTTCGAAAAGCCAGGCCGGCGCGAGCGTGCCCCAACAAGCGGGCGAGGCCGTTCGGCCAGGGCTCGCGGTCTGATCTCCGCGGCCAGCGCCCTGCCCTGCACTTTCGCGACGCCAAGGCGCCGCCATCGGGCGGGCTCGCGGCATCGTCTGACCCCATCTGCCGCCCACGTCTTACGCCGAGCCGCGCCGCCGCCGGTCACGGGTTGGCCGCAGGGCGCCTTACGCTCACTGCACGTTTGAGCAAGGAGGCTTCGATGATTCGCGCACTCTCTCTGTTCGTGGTGCTGGTGTTGATCGGGGTGTTTGCCTTGATCAATTGGCCGGCCTTTACCACGCTGACCCCTCTGTCTCTCGGCGGCACCACGGTGCAGGCACCTTTGGGCTTGATCATGCTCGGCCTGGTGCTGTTCTTAAGCCTGCTGTTCACGATGTGGGCCATTTCGCTTCAGGCGACGGCCTTGCTCGAAAGCCGCCGTCACACCAAAGAGCTGCAAGCGCAACGTGAGCTGGCCGACAAGGCCGAAGCCTCGCGCTTCGTTGAGCTACGCAGCTTTCTGACGACCGAACTGCATCGCGTGTCGAGCGGGTCGGATGAAATGCGTGCCGAGTTGCTGGCGCGCATGGACCGCATGCAGGACGATTCGCGGCTGATGTTGGAGCAGACCTCCAACACGCTGTCGGCCACCATCGGTGAACTGGAAGACCGCATTGAGCGCGGCGCGCTGACTTTGCCGGAAGTGGCGCGGCGCGAGGTTCAGGCGCCGCTTCGGCGCTGAGTTAGAACATCGGCTCGTCGCATCGGCAGACGAGTCGCCTGACCGGTCAATCAAGCCCTCTGCTGCCAGACCCATGGGCCTGGTAGCAGAGCACTGCAGCGCCATCAGGCACCCTCGCGCGCAGGGGGTTGAACCGGTTTCGCCACCTCGGGTTGATGCCGCTTCAACCGCAGCTTGCGCGACACGAATTGCTCGATGTCGTCGACCACGGTGAAGATCACTGGAATCACCAGCAGGCTCAGGAAGGTCGAGGTGATCAGCCCGCCGATCACGACGATGGCCATCGGCGCGCGGAAGCTCGAATCGACGCCGATGCCCATCGCAATCGGCAGCATGCCGGCACCCATCGCGATGGTGGTCATCACGATCGGCCGCGCCCGCTTGTGGCAGGCGTCGAGCACGGCATCCCAACGCGACAGTCCGCGGTCACGGCGCGCCATGATCGCGTACTCGACCAGCAGGATGGAGTTCTTCGTCGCGATGCCCATCAGCATGATGAGCCCGATCATCGAAGGCATCGACAGCGCGGTGTTCGAGATGAACAGCGCCATCAGCGCGCCCGGGATCGACAGCACGAGCGCTGCCAAAATCGTCACCGGCTGCACGAAGTCATGGAACAGCAGCACCAGCACCATGAAGATGCACAACACGCCGGTCAGCATCGCGAGACCGAAGCCGGCGAACAGTTCACCCATCGCTTCGGCATCGCCAACGCCTGCTTGCGTCACACCGGCCGGCAGGCTCTTCAGGCTGGGCAGCGCGAGTGCGGCGGCCTGCACATGGTCGAGCGATTGCTGGTTCAGCTGGATCTCGAAATTGATGTTGCGCTTGCGGTCGAAACGATCGATCTGCGCCGGCCCGCTGTCGATCTCCAGGGTCGCCACATTGCCCAGCATCACCGGGCCACGGGCGCCGGGCACGGCCAGGCGCGACAAGAGGTCAAGGTCGGTCCGGGCATCGGCCTTCAGCTTGACGACGATCGGCACCTGGCGCTGCGACAGGTTGAGCTTGGGCAGGCTTTGGTCGTAGTCGCCGGCGGTGGCAATGCGCAGCGTCTCGGCGATGGCCGCGGAGGTCACGCCCAGATCGGCCGCCCGCGCAAAATCGGGCCGCACGATCAGCTCCGGGCGAACGAGGCTGGAGGTCGATGTGACCGCGCCGATGTCGGGAATGGTGCGCAACTCGCGCTCGACTTGCCGGGCGTGGGCCGACAGCACTTCGCCGTCTTCACCGGCCAGCACCAGCACGTATTTCTCGCCCGAGCCGCCGAAGCCCACTGAGACGCGCGCGCCCGGCAATTCGGACAAGGCGTCACGCAACTCCTGTTCGAGCACCTGCTTGCGCGGCCGGTCACCGCGCGCAGACAGGTTGATGCTCAGCGAGGCCTTGCGCACTTCGGGTGAGCCGGCACCTGCGAACGGGTCGGCGCCGGTCGCCCCGCCACCGACGGCGGTGTAGACCATCGTCACGTGCTTGTTCTTCTGCACGATCGCGCGGGCGGCTTCGGCGGTGGCCAATGTTTGCGAGAAGGTCGCGCCGGGGGGCAGCGAGATCGAGACCTGCGTCTTCGACAAATCGTCCGGCGGAATGAAGCCTTTCTCCAGCACCGTGACCAGCGCCAGCGAGCCGATGAAGAAGACGCCGACGACGACGGTGGTGATCACGCGGTGGCGCAGCGCCGCTTGTACCCAGCGCATGTAGACGGTCAGCCAGCGGCCTTCCTTGTGTTCATTCTTCGGCGGCTTCAACAGGTAGGCGGCCATCATCGGCGTCAGCAGCCGCGCGACGACCAGCGACATGAACACCGCGATCGCCGCCGTCCAGCCGAACTGCACGAAGAAGCGCCCGACGATGCCGCTCATGAACGCGGTGGGCAGGAACACCGCGATCAGCGTGAAGGTGGTGGCGATCACGGCCAGGCCGATCTCGTCGGCCGCTTCCATCGCGGCCTCATACGGAGACTTGCCCATGCGCAGGTGCCGCATGATGTTTTCAATCTCGACGATCGCATCGTCGACCAGGATGCCCACCACCAGCGACAGCGACAGCAGCGTGATGCCGTTGAGCGTGAAGCCGGCCATCGCCATGAAGGCGAACGCCGGAATCACCGACAGCGGCAGCGCCAGCGCAGAGACCAGCGTGGCCCGCCAGTCGCGCAGGAACATCCACACCACCAGCACCGCCAGCACCGCGCCTTCGTACAGCATGGCCATCGAGCTGTCGAAGTCTTCCTGCACGTTGTCGACGAAGTTGAAGGCTTCATCGATGCGGATCTCCGGGTGCGCGGCCTTCAAGGTTTCGATTTCTTTGCGCACGCCGGACGCCACATCGAGCTCGCCGGCACCGCGCGTGCGGGTGATCTCGAAGCCGACCACCGGCTTGCCGTTCAGCAAGGCGGTCGAGCGTTGTTCGGCGACGGTGTCGCTGACCTGCGCCACCTGCTCCAGCCGCACGCGGCGGCCATC
Source organism: uncultured Rhizobacter sp. (assembly GCA_964242145.1). Taxonomy (GTDB): domain Bacteria; phylum Pseudomonadota; class Gammaproteobacteria; order Burkholderiales; family Burkholderiaceae_C; genus Rhizobacter. Next base: position 7,577 of record CAXTCD010000041.1, on the reverse strand, counting down.
AGCGAGCGAGATCTCCATCTTGGCTAACTCGTCAGCGGTGCGCACGGTGGCGATGGTGCGAACCGATTGCTCGGCGCCGCCGACATCGGTGCGGCCGCCCGAGGCTTCTTGCTGGATCATGCGCAGCTGGTGCGAGATGTCGGCCGCGGTGGCGTTCAGCGCCTGCAGCTTCGCGGGGTCGAGTTCGACGCGCACCTCGCGTGTGACGCCGCCCACGCGCGACACCGCACCGACGCCGCGCACGTTCAGCAGCGTCTTGCCGATCGTGTTGTCGACGAACCAGGACAGCGATTCTTCGTCCATGCGGTCTGACGCGACCGAGTAGGTCAGGATGGGCGAGCCCGAGAGCTCCATCTTCGTGACGACCGGGTCGCGCAGATCGGCCGGCAGGTCGGCCCGCACGCGCGACACGGCGGCCCGCATGTCATCGACCGCTTCCTGCGTGGGTTTCTCAAGACGGAACTCGCCGGTGATGTTGACGACGCCGTCTTGCACCGTCGTGTAGATGTGCTTCAGGCCTTGCAGCGTGGCGACCGAGTTCTCGATCTTGCGCGCGACATCAGACTCCAGCTGCGAAGGCGATGCGCCGGGCAGTGCGGCCGAGATCGTGATGTTGGGCAGCTCGATGTCTGGAAAGTTCTGCACCCGCATGCTGCGAAAGCTCATCAGCCCCAGCAGCGTGAGCAGGATGAAGAGCAGCACGGCCGGGATCGGGTTGCGGATCGACCACGCGGAAACGTTGATGTTCATCGTGCGCTCCTCAGTTGCTGGCCGGCGCCGGGGCATTGGCCTGCGGCGCAGCGACCACGTGCACGGTGTCGCCGTCGCTCAGGAAGCCGCCGCCGGTGGTCACGACGCGCGCGCTGCCATCGAGCCCGGAAAGAATCTGTACCTGATCGCCCTGGCGCTGGCCGAGCTTGACCTTGGTCTGCGTGATCTTGTTGTCGGCGCCGACCTTCAGCACATAGCTGAAACCATCGCGCAGCTGCACCGCGCTTTGCGGCAGCATCAGGCTTTGCGATGAGCCCAGCTCGAAGTCGCCGCGGGCGAACATGCCGGCCTTGATGTCGGGCGAGAGCGTGAGGTCGACATAGACGATGCCGTTGCGCGTTTGCGGATCGACCGTCGGCGCGACCATGCGCACCTTACCGATCACCGGTGTGCCGCCCGTGGATGCGCTGACCGACGCCGTGAGTCCCGGTTTGAATCGGGCGAGATCGCTGGCCGGCACTTCGGCGCGCCATTCGAGCCGGCTTTGGCGGATCAGGCGAAACAGCTCCTGACCAGCGGGCAGCACCGCGCCGACGGTGGCGCTGCGCGCCGAGATCACGCCGCTGTCCGGCGCCACCACGCGGGTTTGCTGCAGGCGCAATTGCTGTACCTTGGCCAGCGCGCGCTGCGCGTCCAGCCGGGCCTGCGCGGTGCGTTCGGTGGTGAGGTATTGGTTGATCTGCTGATCGCTCAAGGCGCCGGTGCTTTGCAGCTCGCGGGCGCGTTGTGCGTCGGCCTTTGCTGCTGCCAGCGTGGCCTCGGCTTCGGCGACGGCGGCGCGTATCTGTGCCAGGTCGGCTTGCACGGTGTCGGGCGAGAAGGTGGCCAACACCTGGCCGCGCTGCACGACATCGCCCACGTTGACCAACACTTCGCTCAGGCGCAGGCCGTTGGCTTCGGTGCCGACGCTGGCTTCCTGCCACGCGGTGATGTTGCCGTTGGCGCTGATCAGCAAGGGCAAGGCGGCGCTGCGCGGCTGCGTGACGGTGACCGTTAACGCGGCTTTCGGTCCCGAAGCGCCACTGCTGGCGGCCTTGGCTTTGTCATCAGCGGCATGCGCGCCGAAGGTGAAGGCCAGCAGCGCGGCAGCGATCAGGCCGGCACCGGCCAGAGGAAACAACAGGGGCTGGAGGCGGTGGGTCATGGCGTGTGAAGGCTGGGCATGAAGGGGAAGCGAAGGCATGAGAGAGGTCATGGCGCTCACGAGCGGGAATTCGGCGTGGCCTCGGCCGCGGCTTGCGGCGTGGCGTTCGACCAGCCACCGCCGAGTGCGCGGTAGAGCGCGATCCAGGCATTGATGCGGTCGCGCTTCAGATCGATCAAGGTGCTTTGCGCGAGCACCGCATTGCGCCGCGCTTCTTCGAGTTCGAACAAACTGGCCAAGCCGCCCTTGAAGCGCGATTCGGTGGAGCGGAACGACAGGTCATAGCCTTCGGCGGCGGTGCGTGCATCGCCGCTGCGGGCCACGGTGCTGTGCAGTTGCACCAGTGCCTCCTCGACCTCGCGCACCGCGCTGCGCACCTTGCTGCGGTAGAGCAGCGCGCTCTCGTCATAGCGCGCCCGCGCGGCGTCGACATTCGCCGCCCGTGCGCCGGCATCGAACAGCGGCAGCGTGATGCTGACCGGCCCGGCCGACCAGGTCTGGCCGCTGATCACCGCCGGCCCCGATTCGATGCGGGTCGACGCGATCGAGCCGCCGAGCGTGATGCGGGGCAGCCGCGCCGCGCGGCTTTGCCAGACATCGGCGCTCGCGGCGATCACATCCGATGCGGCGCTGTACAGGTCGGGCCGCTGGTTCAGTACGTCGGCCGGCACGCTTTGCAAGGCAATCTGTGCGGGCTCGGGCAATTGCGCCGCGCGCTCGGCCAGTTGGCTGCGCAAGGCCGGCTCATCGATGGCCGTTAACGCGACCAGGGCTTTGACCGACAGGTCGCACTGCGCGCGTTGCGCTGTCAACAGGCTGTTGCTCTGCGCCGAACTGGCGCGGGCCAGCGCGGCGGTGGCGGGCGCCTGGAAGCCGGCGCGCGTTGCGAGTTCGGTGAGTCGCGACGATTCAGCGCGTGAGGTCGCATCGGTCTGCGATTGCAGCAACTGCGCTTCGCAGGCCCGCAAGCCGACATAGGTGTTGGCCACCTCGGCCGCCACCGACACCCTCGCGGCATGCCATGAGGCTTGCGCGCCTTCCAGCCGCGCTTGCGCGGCGTCGCGCGCGGCGCGGTTGCCGCCGAAGAGGTCGATCTCCCAGTCGGCCTGCAGGCCTGCCGAACGCTGATTGACGATCGGCTGCGACGGGTCCTGCTTTGCGCGCGACACGCCAGCGTTGGCACCGAGGCTGGGCAGCAGTGCGCCGCCAGCGGCCGTGCGAGAGGCCCGCGACTCGGCGATGCGCGCTGCGGCGCTGCCCAGCGTCGGGCTCTCGGCTTGCGCCGCGTCGATCAACTGGGTCAGCAGCGGGTCGTTGAACTGCTGCCACCATTGCCGCAGGTCGGTCAGCTGGCCGTTGTGCGGCAAGGGCGCCTGCCACTGTGGGGGCGTGTTGGCAGTGGCGGTCGGCATCGACGGCGGGCTAACGCAAGCGCTGAGCGCCATCGAAAGCAGCAGGCTGCTCGAAACGAGTGCGATCCGGTAGGGTGTTAGTCGAACAAGGCGGGTGGCGGCAGCGGGCCGGAAAGCAAGGCGCTTGGGAGTGGATGTCATGGGCAAGACCGGAGCGTGGCGGGCGGCGCGAAGTTGCCGGATCGGTTCGGCAGGGCCTGCCGACAACTCGCATTAAACCAGCCTCACCGGCGGTTTTGTTTCAGGCCACTGACATCGCTGCGCGGCACCCGCCCTTCGCGCTTATCTCTGCGGTGTGGACTTCTGCGGTGTGGTCGATGGCGCTGAAGGAATGGCCGGCAACTTGTCTCTTGCGCCTCGGGCGGTGGGGGCAGGAACAGTTGCTGCGCGGGGCACGAGGTCCGCATCGGTCAGCGTTTGGAGGAACGTGACGATGTCCTGAATCTCGGCCTCGTTCAGCAGCGGGCGTTGGCCGGGTTGCGGGCCGAAGGGCGGATCGGTATTGACGTTGTCGTGGTAGTACACCGGCAGGTCGTTGAAGCGGCGCGCGTGGCCTTGGGCGTCGCGGCCGTACCAGCGCGCCGGGTCGGTGTCGCGCTGCACATAGAAGCGCACCGCTTCGGCCAGCGAGTGGATGACGCCGTTGTGAAAGAAGCTCTGGCGCAGCGCGACGTTGCGCAGGCTCGGCGTGCGGAACCGCCCGCAGTACTCAGGGCGGTCGCCCAGGTCCTGGCGCAGCGGGCCGCACAGGCCAAGATCGTGAAAGCGCGAGTCGGCATTGACGGGCAACGCGGTGTTGCGCGGCACACCGATCGCGATGTGGCCGAAGTCGGTGAACAGCGGAAAGGCGCCATCGGGCGTGGGCTCGCTCAAGTGGCAAGACGCGCAGTTGCCCTTCGCCGCATCGTTGAACAGCACCAGGCCGCGCGACTCTTGTTCACTGAGCGCGGCCCGGCCGCGCAGCACGTCGTCATAGCGGCTGCTGTAGGGATAGAAGTCGGCCGGCGATTGCTGAAAGACCTCCAGCGCCAGCAGGGCCGAGGCGAATGCCCGCGGTGCATCGTCAAACACCTGCGGGCCAAAGGCCTGGCGGAACTGATCGGCGTAGCCGCTGCGCTTGAGCCGGGCCAGCACCTCGGCCGGCCCGGCGTTGCCCATCTCGCGCGCCGACAGCAAAGGCAGGCCGGCCTGCTCATGGGTCGAGCCGACGCGGCCGTCCCAGGTGTGGCCGCCAGTCGGGCCGGCATCGATGCTGTCGTCGCCGTCGTTGTCGAAAAAATGTTCACTGAAGGCGGGCAGCGTTTGCAGGTATCGCAGCGAGGGCGTTGCACGAAAGCCCGCCGCGCGTGCGCCGCGGACGACCCCTGGCTGCACCGGTCGCGCATCGGCCGGGCCATAGGCATGGCGCGGGTCGTGGCAACTGGCGCATGACACGCGGCCCGAGGCCGACAGGCCGGCGTCAAAGAACATCGCCCGGCCGATGGCGGCGAGCTGCTCGGCGCTTGCCGCCGGCTGGCCGGGGCGCGGCGCATAGAGCGCCCCGAGGTAGGCGGGTGCTGTAGGTGCGGCGCTGCCGGCGGCCATGGGCAGCGGGCTCCAGAACGAGCTCCAGCACAGCAGAGCCCAGCGGGCGATCAGGCGAATGGTCGGCATGGCAGGCAGCGAAAGGGTCACGGCATCGCGCCAGTGACGCAAGTCAGCCCAGCGATAAGCCGCAAAGGCCGGGCGCCACATCGGCGGCGCACTGGCTTGAGCGAGCCGGGATGCTAACGCGCCGACCGTGACACTTCCTGCGGGGCTGCCGCCACAATGCCGCCGGCAGCCCACGTTGCCGGGCGATCAGGTCAAGCAACATCGCCGCGGTCACAAGCTGGCCGGCGTTTTCAGCCGTGACCAGCCTGCCACGCACTCACTGGCAAGCGGGAGCGCTGACCCAGGGAATCTCGCCCTTGTTGACCTTGGCGCCCAACTCGAGCACCTCATCGCCGATCGAGCTCGGGTAACGCTGCTTCATTGCTTGCACGAGCGCGGCCGAATCCTTGGCCTTCGGCAGCTCTTCACCCTAGGCGGCCAGATAGTCTTTGCTGTAGCGGACGGTGCTCAAGTCCAGCGACGCCTCTTTCTTCGCGTGGCCAGCCACCACGGTCACCGGCGCCAGCGATTCGATGCGCTTCAGGTCGTCGATCCAGCATTGCCGGGCCGCCGGGGTCTTCGAATCGGTGGTCCACAGGTGCATGTCACCGAACACCCGCACGCCGCCGACTGCCGCCTTGATCGACGGAATCCAGACGAAGGTGTAAAGCGGAGACGGGCCATCGAGGCCGATCACTTCCAGCTTCTGGCCTTCGAGCTCGAAGCTGTTGCCGGCGAGTACCTGCGGCACGATCGGCTTCTTCGGCCCGTTCGCACCCAGCTTAGGGCCCCAGATCTTCATCTTCTCCGGCAGGCTGGCCTTGATGTGATCGACGGTGGGCTTGGATGCAATGATCTTGATGTCGGGGAAGGCCTGCTGAATGACCTCAAGCCCGAAGTAGTCGTCGGGGTCGCCCTGGCTGATGTAGACGGTCTTGAGCTTCTTGCCGCTGGCGAGCACTTCGGCGACCAGCCGGTGCGCATCGGCGCGGGTGTACTGGGCGTCGATCAGCACGGCGTCGGTCTTGCCGGTCACGAGCACCGAGGCCACGTTGAAGCCATTGGCATCGGCACGGTCGGTGTGCACGGCCAGTGGAGCGTCGGCGGCCATGGCGGCGCCGAAGGTGACCCACAGCAAGCTCAGCAGGGTCAGGGAGCGGAACGAAGGGAAACGCATGGTCATCACTTTCTGAAAAAGTCGGTCGTTGGCCATCCACGGCAACGGGCCATTCAATATTGGTTTCTGAAAACTATATGAATAGAGGTAAAAATAAGTCGACTTTGTTTCTGAAATCGGTCAAGTCATGGACAAATTGTTGGCAATGCAGGTATTCACCACGATCGTGGACAGCGGCAGCCTTTCGGTTGCGGCCACCCGGCTGGGTTACTCGCGCCCGGTGGTATCGCGCTATCTGGCCGAGATCGAAAGCTGGGCCGGCGCGCGCCTGCTCCATCGCACCACACGCAAGCTGACGCTGACGCCCGCAGGCGAGCAGCTGTTGCCACGTTGCCAGCAGGTGCTGGCCTTGACCGAGGAAATGCAGGGCGCCGCCGCGGCCCCGGCCGACGCCCCTTCGGGCCTGTTGCGCATCACCTGTAGCACCTCGTTCGGCCAGGCGCAACTGGCGATGGCGGTCGCCGCGTATGTGGCGCGTTATCCCGCGGTGTGCATCGACATGGTGTTGTTGGACCGGGTGGTCCATCTGATCGATGAACGCATCGATCTTGCGCTGCGCCTCACGCAGGAGCTGGACCCGAACCTGATCGCCCGCAGGCTCGTGACTTGCCAGTCGGTGGTTTGCGCCTCGCCGGCTTATCTGCAAGCGCATGGTGCGCCGCGCGAAGCCCGCGAACTCGCATCACGCAATTGCCTTACCCACTCGTACCACGGCAAGAGCCTGTGGCGCTTTGATCGGCAGGGCGAGCCGGTCACGGTGGCGGTGGGCGGGAACATCAGTGCCGACGAAGCCGGCACGCTGATGCAGGCGGCAGTGGCCGGTGCGGGTGTCGTGATGCTGCCGGCTTACCTCGCCGCGCCCTTGCTGCGCACCGGTGAACTGGTGACGCTGCTGCCCGGTTACCGCCCGCAGGGGTTGGACCTGTACGCCGTTTATGCGTCGCGCAAAAACATGCCGGCCAGCCTGCGCACGATGCTCGATTTTCTCGCCGAACGGTTTTCGCAGACCTCCGAATGGAGCACGGCAATTTGACGCAGCGCCCGGCCCCAGCTTTGAGTATATGAATTCAACGCAGACCCGTGGCCGTGCGCTGAATCAAAATGTCGGCGGAGAATCCAAAATTTGCTCGCGAACACTTTCCGCGATCTTGAAAATCAATTTTTCCATTCCCTGCAATTGACCAGTTCTGACATTTCAGTCAGAACCTTATTCACTAGGTAATTAATCGATCCTGGTGATGGGCTTCGCCCAATCAAAGGCTATTTCCGATGCCGTCAAAAAACCCATCTGGATACCCAGTTGCAGGCAAATGAGCTCGATTTATCGGCATGTGGATCAGCTTAAATCACGGGATGTGTGCAAACAGAAGGGTTTTACGATGATAAGACTTACGCAAACGCCATAGGAAGGGAGGGGCTGCGAAGTTCTTTTCGAAGGTAT
>CAXTCD010000040.1:0-28809 GCA_964242145.1 uncultured Rhizobacter sp. | reverse complement strand
CGCTCTACAACTACTTCAAGCAGCTGTTCGCGCAGGTCACCAACCCGCCGATCGATCCGATCCGAGAAGCGGTGGTGATGTCGCTGGTGTCGTTCATCGGCCCGAAGCCGAATCTGTTGGACATCAATGCGGTGAACCCACCGATGCGCCTGGAGGTGTCGCAGCCGGTGCTCGATTTCGCCGACATGGACCGCCTGCGCGAGATCGAGAAGTACACCTACGGCAAGTTCCGCAGCTACGAACTCAACATCACCTATCCGCTGAGCTGGGGCGACGAAGGCGTCGAGGCGCAACTGGCCTCGCTGTGCGCCAAGAGCGTGGATGCGATCAAGGAAGGGCACAACATCTTGATCATCAGCGACCGCCGCATGGACAAAGGCCATGTCGCGATCCCCGCGCTGCTGGCGCTGTCGGCCATCCACCAGCATCTGGTGCGGGAAGGCCTGCGCACCACGGCAGGCTTGGTGGTCGAGACGGGTTCGGCGCGCGAGGTTCATCACTTCGCGGTGCTGGCCGGTTATGGCGCGGAAGCGGTACATCCTTATCTGGCGATGGAAACGCTGGTGTCGATGCACAAAGAGTTGCCGGGCGATTTGTCGGCCGAGAAGGCGATCTACAACTATGTCAAGGCGATCGGCAAGGGCTTGTCGAAGATCATGTCCAAGATGGGCGTGTCGACCTACATGTCTTACTGCGGCTCGCAACTGTTCGAAGCCATCGGCCTCGACCGTTCGTTGATCGAGAAATACTTTCGCGGCACGGCCAGCCAAGTCGGCGGCATCGATGTTTTTGATGTTGCGGAAGAAGCCATCCGCATGCACAAGGCCGCCTTTGGCGACGATCCGGTGCTGGCCAACATGCTCGACGCCGGCGGCGAATATGCGTGGCGGGTTCGTGGCGAAGAACACATGTGGACGCCTGACGTGATCGCCAAGCTACAGCACAGCACGCGAGCTAACCGCTTTGATACGTACAAAGAGTATGCGCAGCTGGTTAACGATCAATCGCGCCGCCACATGACCTTGCGCGGTCTGTTCGAATTCAAACTGGATCCGAGCAAGGCGATTCCGATCGACGAGGTGGAGTCGGCCAAAGAAATCGTCAAACGCTTTGCCACTGGCGCGATGTCGCTCGGCTCCATCTCGACCGAAGCCCATGCAACGCTGGCTGTGGCGATGAACCGCATTGGCGGCAAGTCGAACACCGGTGAGGGCGGCGAAGATCCGGCGCGTTATCGCAACGAGCTGAAGGGCATCAAGATCACCGCCGGAACCAAGGTCAGTGATGTGCTCGGGGCCAAGGTGATGGAGGCCGATTACGAGCTGCAAGAAGGGGATTCGCTGCGCTCGAAGATCAAGCAGGTCGCTTCCGGCCGCTTCGGTGTGACGGCGGAATACCTGTCGTCTGCCGACCAGATTCAGATCAAGATGGCCCAAGGCGCCAAGCCTGGCGAGGGCGGTCAGCTGCCCGGTGGCAAGGTTAGCGAATACATCGGCTTCCTGCGCTACTCGGTGCCGGGCGTGGGCTTGATCTCGCCACCACCGCACCACGACATCTATTCGATCGAAGACTTGGCTCAGCTGATCCACGACCTGAAGAACGTGAACCAACGCGCGGACATCAGCGTGAAGCTGGTGTCGGAGGTGGGTGTCGGCACGATCGCAACCGGCGTGGCGAAGGCCAAGGCCGATCACATCGTGATCGCAGGCCATGACGGTGGCACGGGGGCATCGCCGTGGTCGAGCATCAAGCACGCGGGCACGCCGTGGGAGCTGGGCCTGGCCGAGACGCAGCAAACACTGGTGCTCAATCGCCTGCGTGGCCGCATCCGCCTGCAGGCGGATGGCCAGATGAAGACCGGGCGCGATGTTGTCATCGGCGCTCTACTGGGTGCTGACGAGTTTGGCTTCGCAACGGCGCCCTTGGTCGTCGAGGGCTGCATCATGATGCGCAAGTGCCATCTGAACACTTGCCCGGTCGGCGTCGCCACGCAAGACCCGGTACTGCGTCAGAAATTCCAGGGCCGCCCGGAACACGTGGTGAACTTCTTCTTCTTCATTGCCGAAGAAGTGCGCCAGATCATGGCCCAACTGGGCATTCGAAAGTTCGATGATTTGGTCGGGCGCTCGGATCTGCTCGACACCAAGAAGGGCATCTCGCACTGGAAGGCCAAGGGCCTGGACTTCAGCCGGATCTTCCATCAGGTGACGGTGCCTGCCGATGTGGCGCGCCGTCAGGTCGAAACGCAAGACCATGGCTTGTCACGTGCACTCGATGTCAAGTTGATCGAGAAATGCCTGCCGGCGCTTGAGCGCGGCGAGAAGGTGCAGTTCATTGCCGAGACGCGCAATGTCAACCGCACTGTGGGCGCGATGTTGTCGGGTGAACTGGTGCGCCGTCACGCGGAAGGCTTGCCGGACCACACGATCTTCATGCAGCTCGAAGGCACCGGTGGCCAGAGCTTCGGCGCGTTCCTGGCGAAAGGCATCACGCTGTATTTGATTGGTGACGCCAACGACTACACCGGCAAGGGCCTGTCGGGCGGGCGCGTGGTGGTTCGCCCCAGCATCGACTTCCGTGGCGATTCGACCCGCAACATCATCGTGGGCAACACCGTGCTCTATGGCGCGACCAGTGGCGAGGCCTTCTTCCGTGGCGTCGCTGGCGAGCGCTTTGCAGTGCGCCTGTCGGGCGCGACTGCCGTGGTGGAGGGCTTGGGCGACCACGGCTGCGAATACATGACGGGCGGTACGGTGGCGGTGCTGGGCAAGACGGGCCGCAACTTCGCCGCAGGCATGAGCGGTGGGGTGGCTTATGTGTATGACGAAGACGGGCAATTCGCTAAGCGGTGCAATACCGCAATGGTGTCTCTCGACAAGGTGCTGACCGCGGCCGATCAGGAAGCCTCTGGCGATAAAGCCACCTGGCATCAAGGGCAGACCGATGAGGTGCTGTTGAAGAAGCTGCTTGACGATCATCACCGCTGGACGGGCAGCTTGCGTGCCCGCGAGATCCTCGACCACTGGACGGAGGTTCGCGCCAAGTTTGTGAAGGTATTCCCCAGTGAATACAAGCGCGCACTGGGTGAGATCAACGCGGCCAAACAGGCAGGCGACACCATCGCCCGGGCCAAAGCTGCCGACAAGCCTGCCGGCAAGAGCCGAGCCAAAGCCTGAACGAACGACGCGAGGAGTCATACATCATGGGTAAAGTCACCGGCTTCATGGAATACGAGCGTCTGGAAGAGGGCTACGAGCCCGTTCAGAAACGGCTCAAGAACTACAACGAATTCGTCATCGGCTTGAAGGAAGACGAGGCGAAGATTCAGAGCGCACGCTGCATGGACTGCGGCACGCCGTTCTGCAACAGCGGTTGCCCGGTCAACAACGTCATTCCGGACTTCAATGACCTGGTGTACCGGGCTGATTGGCGCAACGCGATCGACGTACTTCATTCGACCAACAACTTTCCCGAGTTCACCGGGCGCATCTGCCCGGCGCCCTGCGAAGCGGCCTGTACGCTGAACTTCAACGGCGATGCCGTCGGTATCAAGAGCATCGAGCACGCGATCATTGACCGCGCGTGGTCGGAAGGCTGGGTTCATCCCCGCCCGGCAAAGATCAAAACCGGCAAGAAGGTCGCGATCGTCGGCGGCGGGCCGGCAGGGCTGGCGGCCGCACAGCAGCTCGCACGTGCGGGTCATGACGTGACAGTGTTCGAAAAGAACGACCGCGTCGGTGGATTGCTGCGCTATGGCATCCCGGATTTCAAGATGGAAAAGTCGCACATCGACAAGCGCGTCGCTCAGATGCAGGCCGAAGGCGTGACCTTCAAAACCGGCATCATCGTTGGCAAGCTTGGCGAGGGCAGCAAGGTCACCAACTGGGCTACTGAAAGCATCACCCCTGAAGAACTGAAATCACAGTTTGACGCGGTCTTGCTGACAGTAGGCGCCGAACAATCGCGGGATTTGCCCGTACCGGGGCGAGAGCTGGAAGGCGTCCATTTCGCGATGGAGTTTCTACCCCAGCAAAACAAGGTCAATGCGGGCGACAAGCTGAAGGCGCAACTCCGGGCCGAAGGCAAACATGTGATCGTGATCGGCGGCGGCGACACGGGCAGTGATTGCGTCGGCACCAGCAATCGCCACGGTGCGGCAAGCGTTACACAGTTTGAATTGATGCCGATGCCGCCAGAGCACGAAAACAAACCGTTGGTCTGGCCCTATTGGCCAACCAAGCTCCGCACCAGTTCCAGCCACGAAGAAGGGTGCGAGCGCGAATTCGCCATTGCCACCAAGGAATTCATCGGCGGCGAGGGAAAAGAAAAGGGAAAGGTCAAAGCGCTCAAGGCCGTGCGCGTTGAATGGCAGGACGGAAAGATGACCGAAGTGCCCGGTACCGAACAGATTCTTCCGGCAGACCTGGTTTTGTTGGCAATGGGATTTGTGAGCCCCGTGGCCACCGTGATTGATGCTTTTGGTATCGACAGGGATGCACGTGGGAATACACGAGCCACCACCGAAGCACTGGGCGGTTATGTCACAAATGTTGAAAAGGTATTCGCGGCCGGTGATGTTCGCCGTGGCCAATCGTTGGTTGTGTGGGCCATACGAGAAGGTCGTCAGGCGGCGAGGGCGGTGGATGAGTTTTTGATGGGGAAGAGTGATTTGCCTAGATAAATTAGGGTGACAAGATAAAAAAATCCACCGTAAGGTGGATTTTTTTTGGGAGTTCAGTTTGTGCTTTTTTTGGAATAAACGGCATTCGACCAAGCATAAATGATGGAGTGGTCCTCAACAATAAATGTGGACCACTCACCTAGATCACTTCAATCTACAACTCGCAATTCACGCCAATTCAGACGGCGTAAAGCTGTGGGTTCAGTGAGATTGGTCTTGGGAGACTTCACCTCATTCAAACTCGTGCCAGCGATCAATTTTGGCTCTCCATTAACACTGAGGAATGCTAAATCGACCACTGAGCCAGCGACTTCGACGTAAGCAAGTGGCCCATCCTTATCATTCACAAGCGCTGTCTTGCCCGATCCAAAATTGACGACGTATATATTACTTTGTCCATCAGGCTTGCACACGTCACCGGTCGGCAAGTATGAAGCAAAGGATACAAAACCCGAGAACACAGCTGGATTAGATATGACGCGCCAAGCGGTTTTATCTGCTCCTTGCCCAAAATCAATATACCAACCTTTCTTCGTGGCAACGTCTTTTAGATCCTGAGTCACGTCTGGTTGATTGATCAAGTCCGTGCGTGTGATCGCACTAGTGGCCGCACTGAATGGAGATGCCAACCCATCGTTGATGACATAAAAGCTCTGCTGATTTTGATTCTTGGTATCAGATTTTTCCAGCAATCTGCCCGTCCCAACCAAGACAAAGCGCTTGCTAGTACTTCTTTGAATTTCAATGCGAGGGCGAGATGTGATGGGTTGCGGATTGCCATCTCGTTCAAGATGCGCAAGCAACTTCAGCGTGTAATCTTTTTGGCCAGTCAGGTCGAGGCGCCAGATATTGCCAAGCAAGTCACCGGCATACGCTGCGTCTGCCGTGTCATCGCTTCGATCATTGACGTAGGTATTCACATGAGCCATGCCAAGATCATTGGCCGGTGATCCAAGAGCCCTATCGACCGATGTCGTGGACACTTTTTCAAGCAATTCACCATTCGTTGGGTTCAAGATGAAAAAATAGCCCTTTCCATCGGAGTTATTGTAACCGGAGGGCAGTATAACTACCCAGCCATACTTGGCTGTTTTAGCAACAGCCGCTTCGCCATAGGTATAGCCCAAATCCGGATGCGAGAACTCCCACAATACTTTGCCCGCGACTGTAGCTTCTGAGGTCATTTCTGACGGATTGGTAATGTCAATGGCGTAATAGCTTTTGCCACCTTTACCCAGTCCACCTATCAGAACCGTGTGCCATTTAGGCGTAGGTATAGGGCTATTCTGCAACGCCAATAAATTAGTGCGGCTGAAGTCGATGTCAAATGATTTTGGTGTCGCGTTCACATAATAGTGATGTATGAAACTCGGATTGCCAAGCGCCGCCAAGCCATCGGTACCCGGCTTGCCACTGGGGCCTCTATAGAGTGCGCCAGGAATATAGGCAAACAGCTCCTTTCCAATATCCCCCTTTTCAGCATCGGGTCTCGCTGAGCCATTGAACGCATGAAGCATTCCATCATTGGAACTTGCATATACAACCATCGGGCGTTTGGCTTGCTGCGTCAAAAATTCTGCATATCCAGGGTTCGCTGAGGTTGAGAATGGCAGGTTCGGAGGGCCAACCGGTGTCACTCCAGACCCAATGATGTCGCCCAACAATAATTCACGCGCTCTGTATGAACGGTTTGCTGGAGTTTCTGAATCAGTCTCGTATGTTTGATCACCGCGCAAATAGTTCAGATAATCGGCGCTATCGTCTTCGGCCTTATATGCCGTGTCGAGATCTTTCAATTGATCGGTAGGCAAGGATGCCTTTCGGAAAGGAATTCCAATCTTCTTCGTGTTGTCGTAGGTAACAACTTTCCGTGCCAGATTCCAGCCATCGCCTTTCAGTTGTGCCGTCAATGTGTCTGATGTTGTCCACAGCGGAGTATTTTCCAGAGCAGGCAAACCGTCTGCGCCAAAACCGATCTTCGTTTCAGCAACGACCCCCGTCCAGCCATTGGACGAACTGTATTTGCTGCTAAAAGAGCTGTTGCCTCCCGATGCCACCTGAGGTTGAGGAAGCGTAGCAGTAGACGAATTTGCTTCGGCAGCTGCTGCTATGTCTTCAAATGCCTTGATGAGGCCACTGATTAGAAGATCTGGGCTGCCAGCAGTAAAATAATTATTGGGTCTTTTTTGTTCACGATTCTTATCACCTTTGGCTAAAAGGTCACTATTTGTCGTCCACTGAGATTCAGGGGGAATCGTTAACAAATCGTACGGGATGGGGTCGCCTAAAGCGTCAAGTTTATCGATGATTTTAAGGCCACCATACTTTGCTGCCAAATAAAACTGATTATTTTTTTCGAAATTTCTCTCCAGAACATCAACCCAATAAGTCTGAACACTTTGTCTCCCCAGCGTTATAGGCTCTCCAGGTTTGTCCGGACGGATATCTCGCGTGTTGGCATAGTAAGCTAACCCTGCCATAAGTGCAGAGTTATTGCTGCAGCAAGCCGATTTATTAATATTTGTTTGCAACCCAAGTTGTCCCATCCCTTCAAGCTGCCCAATAGCATTTGTATAGGTGACTGCATTCCAGGGATCATCTTTGATTTTTTGAGGTAACTTTGAATATGCTTCGTCTCTGAAATTTTCATTTCCCGGAACATCTTTGTCCGCGTGAGTATAAATGTCGCCAATTCCAAGAACTGAATTTTTCTGGCAACTATATTGAATCGGATCGTTCCAATTTTCAATAACGGGAAAGCCATCCGTGATGATCTTCTTGGCCTCAATACTTCCTGTGATTGAAGACCACTCAGGAACATTGCCTATACCTCGAAAATATCGAAGCGTAGCGTAATAAAGTTCGCTGACAGGATCTTTCGATCTATATTTGCCAGGGTAAATTTCTCCGAATTTATTGACGTAATTAATGACGCCACTATTTTCGATAGTGATCTCACCTACGGTAGCACTTGTCTGCGCCGCATCTTTGGCATCGGGGTTCTTCAGAAAAACACCGGTGGTGAGATCCCACTCGTGCCCTTCTATATTATCAATGGAGGCTTGCCCTGGAATCGGGATCTTTGGGCCCACAAATTTCTGGCGGGCTCGAAGAACGCCGCCATCTCGATCGTTTCCATTGACACTTGGATTTGTCCAATCCAAATTCAAATAGCCAAACGCACTAAACCGGATTTTTTCTGAATATTGCTGAATCAATCCTTCAGGTTTCCAATTGCTGCCATATTGTTTGCAATTGCTTTCCAATCCGATCGAATCACATACCTTGACTCGAACGAATGCTTCATAAACGGTGGAATCATTGGCGATATTTTGAAAATGAATGGGCACGCCGTTGAAAGAGGCACCCGCCGAGACAAAGCGAAATTTATTCGCTAGACCTGCGAGGCGGATAGAGAATGCAGTGGACCCGAAAGGCGTGGCTCCGGCAGTTAATGCGGCTGAAAGTGTTTTGTCTGGCGAAAGATTGTCGGCCTGTTCCGATTGCCAGGCCCGCTCGAGAACGGTCAGTGTTGGGGTGTCGATTTTCCGATATCCGCCCGTCAATGCCCAACGAAACGGATCAATGGCCTGCATTGTGGCCCAGTTTAAGAAATTGCCACTCCACTGGCCGGAGCAAACATGTTTATCGGCTTTTGATTTTGGAATAAAGTAACGATCATCATCTGTTGCTCCGTAGTTGTATGTATAACATTTGTCAGGGTCGAAGTAACCCAGAAATGTCGTCGCCGGCGCATAAGGGTCGGTATGTGCCGCACGAATGGCTGTAGGATATTCCACCGACAATGCCAAGGCCACGTTGCCCGGCACGCTTGTAGAGGTTGCCAGTGGCTGATCTGCCAGCGGGGTGGCGGCGTGCGCCGAAATCGTGCCGAACGCTAGGCCTATAGTTATGACGAGATAACTGGATTGCTTCTTGACGAACTGAATCGCCAGAGCAGTTCGATCCGAGTGATTTAAGCTAGTGCTCATGACTTTGCTCTCGAATTAAAGGGTAAAAGTGGTCTGGAAAAAAGCCTGCGTATCTCGCGGGCCATCGACGCGGATACTGATTCGGTAAACGATTTGCAGCGCAAGGGCGCCGGCCCCTGCTGCGGATGAATTCTCAGCAACATTCAAATCCGATCCGCTGCCGCCAGTCGGGCCGGCATCCACGAGTTGGCAGTGACCCGAACCCAATAAATTATCAAGTCCTTCGTTATCGCAGAGGCGGTCAACCACATAATAGACCTTGACCTGTTGAGAATCAGGGACAGCCACGGGAGCTGCGGTCCACCTTTTACGAAAATCTGTCTCCTCCATAAGCAGATCCGTTGGAATCCCTTGTGCATTGGTAGGCAGTTCCTTGGCACTGTAATTGGCCAAAAAATTGGATTTGGCACGATTGTCTGGTGTGACGAGACTGCCACCAGTGCGAACTTGATTCAATGCGACACTTACTGCGCGCTCAGCCTGATTTTGCAGATCGCGCTTGAATGCAATATTGCCAGCATTGAACAATGTCGAATTGAACGACCGCACCAAGGCAACGCTGGCAATCAACATGACGACAAGTGCAATCAGAGCAAAAAGAAGAACAACCCCTTTTTGATCAGATTTAAAGGCTTTCACCTGATAAACATTTTGTAAGTGAATTTTAGATTTCATAAGAGCAATACGTTTCTGAGAGGAATGGTCAACTCGATGACGCGGTGACGGATGTGCCGATCAGTGACCTTGTGCTTGAGTACTTCACCTTCAAATACTGTCAACTCCTCGGGAGCAACTACTTCCTTTTCAATCAAACCTGTATTGAGAATGACAGCCAATTTAACGGAAACAATTTGCTTTAAAAGCGCCTGCGACGCCACAGTTCCATCCAGCAACTTGGTGCTCTCAAAGTTCCCTGTCGGTTCCTGCCAAATCAGCTTTCCACCGGCAGATTCCTGAATGCCGTCATTGTTCGTATCCAGGCCATACATGGCACGAATGGCGACTACGCCGTTTGCGATCGGTATGGGTGTAGCGTCAGCGCCGATGGGGGAACCACCGGTTGGCGTGGTCAATAGATCGAAGCTAACCAATGTGTTTGTTTGGGAATCAACACCGATATATTGAAATGAGGGCGGATTGTTTCTCGTGGTTCCAATATTTCCTAGTGCAATTGCAAAGGTATTTGCTCCATAACCCGTCAGACTGGTTGTACCGATGGTTTTTGAAGCGTAAGGGCCTCCCAGAGGTAGTTTTTGAGTTGCCGGCGGCAGAGGGTTGGCTATTGCTCCAACTTGTTGGATCATGCAATTACCACCGCCTTCCGAAAACAAAACCAAATCATCTTGATGCCAGCCAATGACATTCAGCAGACGTGCACTATTTTCCGTGATGGAACCTGGCAAGACACGTCGGCCCACTTCGGCAAAACCACTGCTGCCTGACATAACGGTGAGGATGTCTGAGGTGAGGCCTCTTGTAATGACAAAGGGTGCGAGCTTGACATCAGCCGGCATGCCATCAAAAGGAGCCTTTACTGGCTGCGGGCGTGGAAGGATTTGAGCGTCGCCATATGCAGCAGTCAGACGGCAACCCAGCGTGCCGCCAGTGCCAGGACTCCAACTCTGCATGAAACCCGATCCAGCACTGCGAATCGAGCGGTCGAGTTCATACGCCACATAAGCCCCCGTCTGATTCGTATCATTCAGGGTGGTGGTCGCCAACTTGGTACCTTCGCTGTTGGTCATGACACTGGTTATTGCCAGAGTCAACACGAGGCCAATTGCCATTGATACCAATAATTCAATCAGCGAAAAGCCGATATTCTTATTGCGTGAAAATAGTTCAAGTCGCTTCATGGGCCTACCTTAGGAATGGTGACTTGAGTGACGAATTGATTTTTGTCAGTCGCGACTTTCGAGCTTGTAGCTCTCCATTTCACTGTAATTTCAGCGACGTCGCCTGTAACGACTACTTCTCCCTCGCCACGTGGTAATCCACCGTTTGTAGGATCTGCGACCTTTTGTTTCCATAGCGCCGTAGGTGCATTCAGATCTTTGGTGGTCAGCATCGCGGTGGCAATTTCATTGGCAAGCAATGCGGCGCGATTGGTGTCTTCTGCGCCGGTTGAAATCTGCATGGCCCGAGTTTGAAGGCTCATCAAACCCAATATGCCCAGTGAGAAGATCAAAAGTGCTGTGAGCACTTCAATCAAACTCATACCCGCTTGGTGATTTCTTTTTGAACTCATAATTTACACCTGTCTGGCGCGGGTTCACCTTTGTTCGGATCGCACATTCGGACTTGGCCGCCAATCGACAGCGTAACGGCGAGCGGGTGGTCAGCGGCCGTGAGAGTCACATTGAAAATTGGCGGGGCTGCGGTAAGAACGCAATCAGCACCTTTAGGGCCGGGCTTCGCGGTAATCAGTCTTCCGCTTGAGCTGAAGCAGACCGCGGCCGGCCCTTCAATTTTGACGCCCGCTGCTGAGTCTGAAAAAGCTCCGCCCTGGATGAAATACTCAACTGACTTTCCGTCAACTTTTTCAGATTCCCTCAAAACCGTTTGAACAGCCCAATTTTTGCCATTGGCTACAGCGTCAACATTGACGCCAGGTTCTGCATCGGTCAGAAGAAAAACGGTTTGGCGATTTCGGCGGACAGCCTCCGCCTGAGCCAATCTCAAACCGTTTTGCAAGGAGTCAGCAACTGTCCGGACGCGATTATTGCGAATAATTCCACTGAATGAAGGGGCTGCAAGCGCCAATAGTATGGCCAATAGTGCAATGGTTACCATCAACTCGACCAAAGTAAAACCCCTGGTCAATCGGTAGACATTCAAATGACGCCTTCGCGTGAAGCTTAATTTGTTGGACACGCTTGCCCTTTCTTGATGATCCATCTCCTTGGGCAGGCATTTTGAGTAAATGGCGTGGCCCGCCGAGTTTCTTGGATGCTGTTCTGGTCCACTGTATAAATAAAATCCGCGAGGCCGCCACTCCCTGATACGACCAATTTATAGGCATTACCAGTTACGCCCTCACAAGTTAATATTATATTCTTATCCTGTCCAAATGTTCTGTTATCAATATCTGCGTTGCATGGACTAATGGCCGCGGCGCCCGCAACTGCTACATAGGTGCGATTATCCTGAAAATACCTTTCCATTCGAGCTTGAGTACTTGAGAGTGCATTGGTCATATCCACCAATTTCCCACGCAATATATAGTCACGATATGAAGGTATGGCGATCGCTGCCAATATTCCGATGATCGCAACAACAATCATCACTTCAATCAGTGTGAAACCATTCTGTTTTTTGAACATACTCGTCGCCTGAATTTTCATTTCTCGCTTGTGCATCTCTGCTCCTCGAATGACGCCTCATTTTCGGGGAGTGACTCAGCGGCTGGCTGCCGTACGTCCGACTGGCCTTGCCGCTCGTCCGGTGCAACGCTGGCGCGTTCATCAGGATGGTGTGGCTTGGCTTCACAGCCAGCAAAACGAGCGTCGGGTGTTATCCCCTATCATTGCCCGCCCAAGTCGGACAACAGATCCCGGCAGTTTTCAACAGACCGGCCCATGACGAACCCTATTCCCACCACCCCTGCCGCGCGCGCTCCGCTAGTGCAATTGCGCGACGTCACTTGCGGCTATGGCGAGCGGGTCATTCTTGAGCATGTGAACCTGACGGTGCCTCGCGGTTCGGTGGTCGCGTTGATGGGTACTTCAGGCGGCGGTAAGACGACGGTGCTGCGCTTGATTGGGCGGCAGCTTCAGCCGATCAGCGGGCAGGTGCTGTTCGATGGTGTTGACTTGGCGACCTTGAATGCGACGGGCTTGTACGCCGCTCGCCGTCGCATGGGCATGCTGTTCCAGTTTGGCGCGCTGTTCACCGACCTGTCGGTGTTCGACAACGTGGCCTTCCCGTTGCGGGAGCACACCAATCTATCGGACACGATGATTCGCGATCTGGTGCTGATGAAGTTGAACGCGGTGGGCTTGCGCGGCGCGCGTGATCTGCTGCCTTCGCAGGTGTCGGGCGGCATGGCGCGCCGCGTTGCGCTGGCGCGGGCCATTGCGTTGGACCCCGACCTGATCATGTATGACGAACCCTTTGCCGGGCTGGACCCGATTTCGATGAGCGTGGCTGCGACGCTGATCAAGGAGTTGAACCATGCGTTGGGTGTCACCAGCATCGTGGTTTCGCATGATGTGGATGAAACCTTCCTGATCGCTGACCACGTCGTGTTCTTGGCGAACGGCCGCATCGCGGCGCAAGGCACGCCGGCGGAAATGCGCGCGAGCGAAGACCCGCTGGTGAAGCAGTTTGTTGGCGGGCATGCCGACGGGCCGGTTCGCTTTCATTACCCTGCCGTTTCGGTTGCGGATGATTTCGGCGTGGGAGCAAAGCAATGAACTGGCTTCATCCTGCGACGCTGGGCCTGGCGGTGCGCAGCAAGCTGGCGGACATCGGCGAGGCGGCGAGCCTGTTCGTGCGCCTGGTGTCGCTGATCGGTGTCTGCGTCGGCCGGCCGCGATTGGTGGTCGATCAGCTCTTCTTTCTCGGCAATCGTTCGTTGTCGATCATTTCGGTGTCGGGCCTGTTTGTCGGTTTCGTGCTGGCACTTCAGGGCTACTACACCTTGCAGCGATATGGCTCGGCCGAGGCGGTGGGCCTGCTGGTGGCGCTGTCGTTGGTGCGCGAATTGGGACCGGTGGTGACAGCGTTGCTGTTCGCCGGGCGCGCTGGCACTTCGCTCACGGCGGAGATCGGATTGATGAAGGCGGGCGAGCAACTGTCGGCCATGGAGATGATGGCGGTGGATCCGGTCAAGCGTGTCTTGGCGCCACGGTTTTGGGCGGGTGTGATGGCGATGCCGTTGCTGGCCGCGGTGTTCAGCGCGATCGGCATCGTTGGTGGCTGGCTGGTGGCTGTGCCTTTGATTGGTGTGGATGAAGGCTCGTTCTGGTCGCAGATGCAGGGCGGCGTCAACGTATGGGCTGATGTGGGCAATGGCGTGATCAAAAGCGTGGTGTTCGGATTCACCGTAACCTTCGTCGCGCTGTTGCAGGGTTATGCGTGCAAGCCCACGCCCGAGGGCGTGTCGGCGGCGACGACGCGCACTGTCGTGATGGCGTCGCTTGCGGTGCTGGCACTCGACTTCGTGCTGACAGCCATGATGTTTTCGATTTGAGGAGGGCGGCGATGCAAAAGTCTCGTCATGACATTTGGGTGGGGCTGTTCGTGCTGATCGGCGCGGCGGCGGTGTTGTTTCTCGCGCTGAAGGCAGGCAATTTGCTAAGCTTGAATTTCGACGAGACCTATCAGGTCGCGGCCAAGTTCGACAACATCGGCGGGCTGAAACCGCGGGCGGCCGTCAAGAGCGCTGGCGTGGTGGTCGGGCGGGTGGAGTCGATCGGCTTCGATGACAAGAGCTATCAGGCGCGGGTTGTTCTGCAACTGCAGAAGAAGTTCGCTTTCCCGAAAGACAGCTCGGCCAAGATCCTGACTTCCGGTTTGCTCGGTGAGCAATACCTCGGCCTGGAGCCTGGCGCAGAAGAGAAGAGTCTCGCTGCTGGCGACACCATCACGCAGACGCAATCGGCGGTGGTGCTTGAAAATCTGATCAGCCAGTTCCTCTACAGCAAGGCGGCAGACTCGGGTTCGCCTGCCGCGCCCGCTGCGGCCGGTGGAGCGAAGAAATGATGGCACTGCGGGCGCGTTCGCGTCTGGTCCCGTGGGTCTTGCTGGCTGGTCTGGTGATGTCGGGCTGCGCTGCAGCGCCGGCGGTCGAAAACGAAACCGCCAAGGCGGTTTCGAAGCGCATTGACCCGTGGGAGAACTGGAACCGCAAGGTCTACGCATTCAACGACAAGCTTGATACCGCGGTGTTGAAGCCGGTAGCAACCACCTATACGAAAGTGGTGCCGCAACCGGTCCGGCAGGGTGTTAGCAATTTCTTTGGCAATGTTGCGGATGCCTGGTCCGCCATCAACAATTTTCTGCAAGGCAAGGTCAGCAACGGCCTGCAGGACGTGATGCGCGTTGGCACGAACACGATCTTCGGTCTGGCAGGTGTGTTTGACGTCGCCAGCGAGTTTGGAGTCGATCGCCAGAACGAAGACTTCGGTCAGACGCTGGGCCGTTGGGGCATGGCGCCGGGGCCGTACATCGTCTGGCCGTTGCTGGGCCCGTCAACAGTGCGTGAGAGCCTGGCTTTGCCACTGGATCGTTCGGTGTCGCCGGCCCTGGCCATCAATGACACGGGCGGCCGCTATGCGGTGGTCGGCCTGCAGTTGATCAACGATCGCGCTGCCTTGCTGGGCGCCAGCAATCTGCTGAACGACATTGCGTTGGATCGATACGTCTTTGTGCGCGATGCCTACATGCAGCGCCGGCGCAGCCTGGTCTATGACGGCAATGTGCCCGAGCTGGACTCTTACTACGATGCCAGCCCGGCGGCCGGCGAGGCGAAAACGCCGGATGCCAATGCGCCCGCGGCGGCTGCGCCTGCTGCTTCGGCGGCCTCCCAGCCCAGCTTTTGAGGCTTTGCTTAGATTTACGCCAGCCTCTGCCAACGGGCGGTGGGGCTGGCGCGTTGATCTCGCAGGTGATCGGTGAATTTAAAGAATGCTTTGCATCGACCGCCATCCAATGTGTGCCTCCAGGGCATGCGAACTGAAAGGAAAATAAATGCTTCGCCAACGTCTTATGTCATGGTTCTCGGTTGCCGCGTTGTTGCTGGCGTCCACGGTCGCACAGGCCCAACAAACGCCGGATGCCTTGATCAAGCAGGTGTCCAATGGCGTGCTGGATGCGGCCAAGGCCGACAAGTCGATTCAGAACGGTGACATCCAGCAGGTCATCGCTCTGGTAGAGAGCCAGGTCATGCCGCATGTGAATTTCCAGCGCATGACCTCGTCAGCGGTTGGCCGCTACTGGCGCCAGGCCACGCCCGAGCAGCAAAAGCGTCTGCAGGCCGAGTTCAAGATTCTGCTGGTGCGCACCTATTCCGGTGCGCTGTCACAGGTTCGCGATCAAACCGTGTTGATCAAACCCTTGCGTGCTGCGCCGACCGATACTGAAGTTGTCGTCAAGAGCGAAGTTCGAGGCAAGGGCGATCCGATTCAGCTCGACTACCGGCTTGAAAAGGCAGGTGACGGTTGGAAGATCTATGACGTCAATGTGTTGGGCGTCTGGCTGGTCGAGAACTATCGCAACAGCTTTGCGCAGGAAATCGGCGCCGGTGGTGTGGATGGCCTGATCAGCAAGCTGGCCGAGCGCAACAAGGCCGCTGGCGGTCGCTGATCGATCATGCTGGTCTTGCCCTCGACCGTCACCACCGAGGTGGCCCGCGACACGCAGCGCATGCTGGCGCAGGCGCTGCAGCAGGAAATCAAGACGCAGAACGAGCCGCGCGTGACGGTGGATGCGTCCGGGCTGCAGCATTTCGATTCGGCGGCCTTGGCCGTCTTGCTCGAGTGCCAACGCCTGGCGCTGGCCTGGGGCAAAGGCTTTGCGGTGCGCAATGCCCCAGCCAAGCTGATTGAGCTGGCGCGGCTCTATGGCGTTGATGTTTTGCTGATGCCGTCGGACGTGGCTGCGACGGCTTGAAGGGCTCGTTCAGGTCAGCGCGTTAATGACGTTAGGTCGAACGGCGTCATCATGCATGAGCTCGACGAGCCTGCAGCCCAAGGAGGCCGAGTTAAGCACAAGAGGGCAGCGGTGCCCTCTTTTCGTTTCTGCTATTCGAGTTGCGCGTATCGCTTCGCACGCAGGTTGCGCTTGATGTCTTGCAGCATCGGGCGCAATTCACTGCCCAGGCGCAAGGCCACGCCGGTCGTCAGGATGTCGATCACGATCAGGTGCAAGAGCCGCGACACCATCGGGCTGTAGCGGTCATAGTCTTCCGGGTGATCTGCAGCCAGCAAGATCTGGTGGGTGCCGGTCTGGCCGAGCTGCGCCAGCGGTGAGCCGCTCGCGGTAATGAAGATGGTCGTGGCGCCGCGCTTGCGCGCGATCTCGGCCACGTCGATCAGGTCGCGGCTGCGCCCTGAGTTCGAGATGATGACGACGCAATCGCCCGCGTGCAGCATGGTGGCGCTCATCACCTGCACGTGGCTGTCGCTGATGGCGACCGCGTTGACGCCCAGGCGAAAGAACTTGTGCTGCGCGTCTTGGGCGACGATGCCTGAGTTGCCAACGCCATAGAACTCGATGCGGCGCCCGCTGCGGCCGGCTTCGGCGAGCGCCGCCATCGCGCGTTCGAAGGCATGGCTGGCGGCGTCGTTGCGGTATTTCAGCAAGGCGCTGACCGCGTTGTCGATCACCTTGACGACGATGTCGTTCGGCTTGTCGTCTTCATCGACCGAGCGGTGCACGAAGGGCACGCCTTCGTTGACGCTGCCGGCCAGCTTACGTTTGAAGTCGGCCAGGCCGTCATAGCCCACGCTGCGGCAAAAGCGAACCACGGTGGGCTTGCTGACATGGGCCCGATCGGCGAGCTCGCTCACTGGCAAGGTCGCGAAGCTGCGCGCGTCGGCAAGCACGAGTTTGGCAACCCGTTGCTCTGCCGGAGGAAGTGCAGGAATGGAGGCGCGGATTCTGTCCAGCACAGGGTCAGCTCGACAGCATCATTGCTCTTCCGACCAGGCGAAGCCGTCTCGCGCCACCAGCGCGCTGGCGGCCGCGGGGCCCCAGGTGCCTGACGCATACGGGCGGGGCCCGCTGGCATCCTGGCTCCAGGCGTGCAGGATGGGTTCGACCCAGCGCCAGGCCTGCTCTTGTTCATCGCTGCGCACGAACAGGTTCAGGCGGCCAGCGATCGCATCCAGCAGCAGGCGTTCGTAGGCGCCGACGCGGTTCTCGGCAAAGGCCTTGTCGAAGTCGAGGTCGAGCGACACCGGCGACAACGTTTCCTGCTGGCCCGTGCCCTTGGCGGCCAGCAAATGCAGCTCCAGGCCATCGCCCGGTT
Source organism: uncultured Rhizobacter sp. (assembly GCA_964242145.1). Lineage (GTDB taxonomy): Bacteria > Pseudomonadota > Gammaproteobacteria > Burkholderiales > Burkholderiaceae_C > Rhizobacter. Next base: position 11,162 of record CAXTCD010000040.1, on the reverse strand, counting down.
GCAGCTTGATCACCAGTTTGTTCGGCTGATTCAAGCCCGGGAAGATGCTGTGCGGCGTGGGCCGGAAGTTCACGACGATCTGCGCGTCGCGCGCAGCCAAGCGCTTGCCGGTGCGCAGATAGAAAGGCACGCCGGCCCAGCGCCAGTTCTGGACTTCGGTGCGCAAGGCAACGAAGGTCTCGCAGGTGCTGTTGGCCGGTACCTTTTCTTCCTGGAGATAGCCGACGGCGGGCTTTCCGGCCAAGCTGCCGGCACGGTATTGGCCGCGCACGACATCGCGGCCGACGCTGTCAACGGTGAACGGCTTCAGTGAGCGAAGCACCTTGAGCTTTTCATCGCGGATGGCATCGGCATCATTGCTCGAGGGTGGCTCCATCGCGACCATCGTCAGCAACTGCAGCGCATGGTTTTGGATCATGTCGCGCAGTGCGCCGGTGCGGTTATAGAAGTCGCCCCGCGTGCCCACGCCAATGCTTTCGGCCAGCGTGATCTGGATGTTGGCGATGCTTTCGCGGCGCCACAGCGGCTCGAACAGCGCGTTGCCAAAGCGCAGCGCCATCAGGTTCTGGACCGATGGTTTGCCGAGGTAGTGATCGATGCGGAAGGCTTGGGTTTCGCTGAAAACAGAGCGCACGACGCGGTTGATCTCTTGCGCGCTGGCCAGGTCATGGCCCAGTGGCTTCTCGAGCACGACGCGGATCTTCGGGCCGTTCAGGCCCGCCACGCCCAACTGCTCGCAGATTTGCGGGAAGAGGTGAGGGCTGGTGGCCAGGTACAGCACGGCCGTATCGGCATTGCGCTCTTCCAGCCACTTCTTCAGCTTGCCGTAATCGGCAGGCTGCGACAGGTCCATGCGGCGGTAATGAAGCAGCTCAGCGAACTTGGCGAACTCTTCATCGGTAGGGCGCTTGGCGCCTTCGACTTCCTGGAAGCGCTCTTTCAGCCAGTTGCGGTATTTCTCGTCGGGTTGCTCGTCACGAGCCACCGACAAGATGCGCCCGCCGGGCGGCAGCTTGCCGTGCCGAAAAGCTTGGAACAGCGCAGGCATCAGCTTGCGCCAAGTGAGGTCGCCGGTGCCGCCGAAGAAAACCAGATCGAAGGACATGGATGGGCCGTGGATGTAATTTAGTTTCACATCGATGATGCCCAAGTTTCCTAGGCGCGTCAAACACTCGCCCCATGGTGAACGCGCTCTTGTCGGCCTTGAAAAACAGGTTGCCGACGCACATTGAAAATGAGGTTGCCATGTCAATTCACGCCGCGGTGTGTTGCGCCGGGATGTCGCGACGTTACGTCGGAGTAACCAAAATCGAGGGGTCAATCGCACTCGGGTTCTAATGGCGAATTGCTGCCCCTCGGAGCCTGACCATGAACCAACTCGACCAACTCAAACAGTTCACCACCGTGGTTGCCGACACCGGCAATTTCAAGCAACTCGCGCAGTTCACACCGCGTGACGCGACGACCAATCCTTCGTTGATCCTCAAGGCCGTTCAGCATGCCGACTACGCGCCGCTGCTGAGCGAAACGATCGCCGCCCATCGCGGCCGACAGCAAGAAGAGATCGTCGATGAAGTGCTGGTGCGGTTCGGGCGCGAGATCCTGAAGGTGGTGCCCGGCCGGGTGTCGACCGAAGTCGACGCGCGCCTGAGTTTCGACACTGCCTGCACCGTGGCCCGCGCGCGCCGCATCATGGCGTTGTACGAGGCCAGCGGCATCGGCCGCGACCGGGTGCTGATCAAGATCGCTTCCACCTGGGAAGGCATCCAGGCCGCGCGCATCCTGCAAAAGGAGGGCATCCAATGCAACCTGACACTGCTGTTCGCTTTCTGCCAGGCGGTGGCTTGCGGTGAAGCCGGGGTGCGACTGATCTCGCCGTTCGTCGGCCGCATTTACGACTGGTACAAGAAGTCGGCCGGTAGCGCGTGGGACGAGGCGGCCAACGCGAATGCGGACGATCCGGGTGTGAAGTCGGTGGCGCAGATCTACACCTACTACAAGAAGTTCGGCATCGATACCGAAGTGATGGGCGCGAGCTTCCGCAACCTCGGGCAAATCACGGCGCTGGCCGGGTGCGATCTGTTGACGATCAGCCCGGAGCTGCTGGCCCAACTGCAGGCCACCGACGCGCCGCTGCAGCGCGCGTTGGAGCCATCGGCAGCGAAGTCCGCGAACATTCATGCGGCCACCTTCAACGAAGCCAGCTTCCGTTTTGCGCTCAATGAAGATGCGATGGCAACCGAAAAGCTGGCCGAAGGGATACGCGCATTCGCGACCGATGCCGGCAAGCTCGACAAAATCATCGAGGGGTTGAAGTAATGGGCGCCCGCTGCGATCGCACCGAAGCCTGGGCTGCGCTGCAAAGTCATTTCGAAGCGCACGGCCGCGACTTCGATCTTCGTAAGGCCTTTGCCCAAGACCCGTCGCGCTTTCAATCGCTGGGTGTTCAGGCGCCCGAAGTATTCGCCGATCTGTCGAAGAACCGGATCGACACGTCGACGCTGCAGTTGCTGCTCGACCTGGCCAAGGAATGTGGCATCGAAGCCCGGCGCGACGCGATGCTGCGTGGCGAGGCGATCAACACCACCGAAGGCCGCGCCGTGCTGCATACCGCTCTGCGCGCACCGCGTGGCCAGGGCTTGTTCAGCGATGACGTGCACGAGGTGCTGGACCGCTTGCTGGCCTATGTCGAGACGGTTCGAGATACCGCGCGCAGCGGCATTCGCCACATCGTCAACATCGGGATCGGCGGCAGTGATCTCGGGCCGCAGATGGTCGTGCCGGCCCTGGATGCCTTCGCGCACCGTGGGCTGCACTTCCACTTCGTCTCCAACGTCGACGGCCATGACATCACGCCAGTGTTGCGCGAGCTGAAGCCCGAGGAGACGCTGTTCGTCATCGCCAGTAAAACTTTCACGACACAAGAAACGCTGGCCAACGCCAACGCCGCCAAGGCCTGGTTCCTGGCCAACGGCGGCACCGACACGCAAAAGCATTTCGTCGCGACCACGACCAATGTGAAGGCGGCGGCCGAGTTCGGCATCAGCACGACCTTTGGCTTTTGGGACTGGGTCGGCGGGCGCTACTCGCTGTGGTCGGCCATCGGCCTGCCGATTGCGCTGGCCATCGGTGCCGACAACTTCCGCGCCTTTCTTTCCGGCGCGCATGAGATGGATCAGCATTTCGCGCAAGCGCCCTTGAGCGCGAACCTGCCCGTGCTGTTGGGTCTGATCGATGTCTGGTATCGCAACTTCCATGGCTTCACGAGCCGAAGCGTCGCGCCCTATCACCAGGGCTTGAAGCGCCTGCCGGCTTATCTGCAGCAGCTGGAAATGGAGAGCAACGGCAAGTCGGTCGATCTGGCGGGCGAGAGCTTGCCCTTCGGCACCAGCCCGGTGGTCTGGGGCGAGCCGGGGACGAACGGCCAGCATGCCTATTTCCAGATGCTGCACCAGGGCACGGATGTGATTCCGGTCGAGTTCATCCTGGTGAAGCGGCCAACCCATGACCTGAAGGACCTGCACACCAAGCTGCTGGCCAATGGTTTGGCGCAAAGCCAGGCGCTGATGCTCGGCAAGCGGACGGAGCAGGCGTTGACTGAGAAGGCACCGACAGCATCCAAAGCGCTTGATGCGCAAACGGTCGCCCGCCACCGTACCTTCCCCGGCAATCGTCCGAGCACGACACTGCTACTCGATCAATTGACGCCGCGCAGCCTCGGCGCGCTGATTGCGCTGTACGAGCATCGGGTGTTTGTCAGCGGTGCGCTGTGGAACATCAACAGCTTCGATCAGTGGGGCGTCGAGTTGGGCAAGGCCTTGTGCAACGACCTCCTGCCCCGCCTGAGTTCAGGTGACGTGCAGGGGCTGGACGCATCGACCGCCGGGTTGTTGCAGCGCTTGCTTGCGTGAACCTTGTTTTTGACTTTGGCGGCGTCGTCTTTCAATGGCGCCCGCAAGCGCTGCTGCAACGGGTCTTGCCGGCGCATGCCTTCGATGAAGCCTCTGCCCATGCTTTGGCAGAGCGCTTCTTCGAGGCTTATGGTGGCGATTGGGGCTTGTTCGATCGCGGTGTGATCGAAGTGCCAGACCTGGCTCGCCGGACGGCACTTCGCACCGGCTTGACTGAGGCCGAGGTGCTGGCGGTGATCGACAGCGTGCCAACTGAACTGGCGCCGTTGCCGGAGATGGTCGATTGGATCGAGCGCCTCAAGGCTCGGAGTCAGCCGCTTTACTTCTTGTCCAACATGCCCGCTCCGTATGCAGAGCATCTGGAGCGCAATCACGCTTTTCTGAAAGCGTTTCGCGGTGGGCTGTTTTCGTCACGCGTTCAATTGATCAAGCCGGAGCCCGCGATCTATCGGCTGGCAGAAGAGCGCTTCGGCCTTCAACCAGCCCAGACCGTGTTCATCGACGACATGGCTTCCAATGTGGCGGCCGCTCGCGCCGTCGGCTGGCATGCCATTCATTTCAAGACAGCTCAGCAATGCGAGGCTGAGTTGTCGGTGCTGTTATCGACGAGCCTGGCTTGAAGGCCAAGGCGCTTGCCTGTACCGATACATGACCGCTTGTCGGGTGTGATCAGGTCTTGTCATTGGCCGCGCCGGGCTGCGTGATGGGCGGCGCTTTCATGACGCGTGTTTTGCCATTGGTGGAAACCAAAATCACCGGCTCGCCGGGGTTAAGCGTCTCACCGCCTTTGGCCTGAACAATCGAACGGCGCTCGCCATTGCGCAACTGGACCAGCACTTCGACAGCCCCTTCTCGCGTGCCCATGCGTTCGACGGCATTGCCAACAACAGCGCCCGCCACAGCCGCCAATACGCCGACCGCGACAGCTTCGCGATGCCCGCCGACGGAGGCCCCGGCCACACCCCCGACCACGCCGCCGGTGATGCCGCCAATGCCCGATTGGCTGCCATCAATGACCACAGGGCGTACCGACAGAACCGTGGCGTCCTGAACCTGTGACAAGCGCTGCGCTTCATTGCGTGAAATGACGTCAGGGCTGGACGTGGCACAACCGGCCAGCAATGCAACAGCGAGTGCAATCGATAGCTTCTTCATGATGTATTCCTTGAGTGGCAGAACTGTCATAACGCCTTATGAACAGGTGGTGATGACAGCTCAGCGGTTTGCTTCAGATCGGATTGAGGAGGGTTGAGTTCCCATGAGGGATGTAAAGAAGCGCGCGTTCGCGGTGCGGCTGGCATTCGACGCGCGGAGGCATCTAATGCCGGTTTTGCGGATCAGCCACGCAGCCGGCTGTGCCTCGGGACGCTCGCCAGCAAAAACTCCATTTGATCGGCCAGGATGCGCCGCCCGCGCAGGATCATGTCTTCATGCAGGCTGGGGACATAAGGCAAATAGAGCAGCGACATGCGCGCTTCTTCGGGCATGCGGTTGCCCTTGTGGCCGTTGCAAGGGCGGCACGCGGTAATGCAGTTCATCCAGCTGTCTTGCCCGCCGCGCGAGGTGGGAATGATGTGTTCCCTTGTCAATGTATCGGTGTGGAAGCGGCCGCCGCAATAAGCGCAGACCAGCCGATCTCGGGCAAACAGCTTCGGGTTCGACAGGGCCGGGGTTTGTCGCCACGCTCGGCTAGGGACCGCGCCGCGCACGGCGATGATCGGATGAACCTCGATGCGAGACTGCAGGCCGGTGCGCTGCTGCATGCCGCCGCGAAGGACATAAAACGCATCTCCCAGCGTCCACGCTACGCCGTCACTGGCATAGATGATCGCCGCTTCTTTGGCCGAGATCCACGATTGAGGTCGGCCGGAAACATCGAGCTGCAGCACTTCCACGGATGATTCTCCTTGGTGGAGAGTAATCCAATATGCGCGATTTGCTCAATAGATGTTGAATCCCGCGAAACCTCGTCATTAGGAAGTCACCGTTCAAGCGGCGGGATAAAGCCCACGCGTGCGGGCCATCAGCCGAGTCAGGCCAAGCACGGTGTCGATGTGGGGCGTCGGCATGCCCATTCGCAGACCGATGTCGCGCACCGCGCCGACCAAGGAGTCGAGTTCTAACGGGCGGCCGGCCAGACTGTCTTGCAGCATGGATGTCTTGAATGCACCCAGCTGGCGGGTGACGGCGATGCGTTCTTCTCCGGATTGTTCAATCGGGCAGCCGATCAACGCACCGATGTGTGCTGCCTCGGCCATCGCTCGCAGCATGAACTGCCAGACCAATTCGTCGTCGAGGATGTGGTCGGCGGTCGCGCCAGTCAGCGCCGAGACCGGGTTGGTCGTCATGTTGCCCCACAGCTTGAACCAGATTTCGCGGCGCACGTCGGCGCTGTGTTCGGTATCAAAGCCCGCCCCTTGCAGCGCGGCCACAACCGATGCCGCTCGGTCTGACGTGCCGCCCAAGGGTTCGCCGACGATCAGCCGGTTGCCAAAGGCATGCACGATCAAACCCGGTTCGGGTTGGCTCGCGGCCAGGTGCACAACCGCCCCCAGCACCTGGGCGAACGGGATGGCTGCGGCGATCAACCCGCCGGGGTCCACGCTGGGCAATTGCCACTCGCTTGCATTGAGCTTCTGAGACGGCGCGGGTGTTTGCAGAAACCACCAGGGCACACCGTTCATTGCCGGCAAAACGAGGGTGTGCGGCGCTAGCAGCGGCTGCAGCGCGGTCACGGCGCTCGGCAAAGACGGGCCCTTTAGCGCAACGATCACCAGATCTTGCGGGCCGATGTCATGGCTGTCTTGTTGGGCATTGATCTGCGCACTGAACTCTAGATTGGCGCTTCGTATCCGCAGGCCATGTCGCCGAACCGCAGCCAAGGTGGCACCGCGTGCGACCGCCGAAACTTCCTGACCTGATTGCGCCAAGCGCGCGGCCATCAACCCACCTACGGCCCCAAGGCCTATGACTGTGACTTTCATGGATGTCATCCTACCCATGCCATTGCTTGTCTTTGATGAAGCGTGCAGGGCTTCGAGTGAATGCAAAAAAGAGAGTGGTCAGGCGCTGCCGTTACGTATTTGCTTGGAATAATCTGTAAAAATAGAACGACCGTTCGTTCTATTTTTAGAGCCCCTGCGTGACCAAGCCCGTGAATGTTGCCGTGAAACCTGTGCGCGACCTGCCCAAGATGATGCAAAAGGGACAGCAAACGCGCGTGGCGATTCTCGAAGCTGCGTTGGGTTTGGCATCCAGCATGGGCCTGGAAGGGCTGTCGATTGGCGCGCTGGCCGAGACCATGCGGATGAGCAAATCGGGTGTGTTCGCCCATTTCGGCTCACGCGAAGAATTGCAAATCTCGGTGATTCGCGAGTATCACGCCAAGTTTGAAGAAGAGGTCTTCTTTCCCGCGATGCGCATCAAGCGCGGCCTGCCTCGTTTGCGCGCCTTGTTCGAGAATTGGATTCGGCGCGTATCGATCGAGGTAGATTCCGGCTGTATCTATATCAGTGGTGCCGTCGAATTCGATGACCGGCCGGGGCTGGTGCGTGATGCGCTGGTGACCATGGTGCATGCTTGGCATGAGGCGCTTCAACGGGCCATTTGCCTTGCGATCTCCGAGGGACATTTGCGCAAAGACGTCGACCCAGCGCAGATGCTGTTCGAGATGCACGGCTCCATCCTTGCGCTGCACCATGATGCTCGTTTTCTGAGGTTGCCCGGCGCACCTGAGCGCGCTCGCGCGGCTTTCGAGCGGGTGCTGAGCCACTACGCCGTGCCGGACGATCTGTCTTCATTGCCCACGCGAACTGCGGTTCGTGCTGTGCGCCGTTAGTTCAACCAATTCAAACTGACGAACTTTCTTCGTCCGATCCAATCACTTTTCTCAAGGAGTTCACGATGGCCCAGTACACCCCCCCCTTGCGCGACATGCAGTTTCTGATGAACGAGGTGCTGAATGTGCCGGCGGAACTCCATGCGCTGCCACGGCATGCCGACATCGATGCCGACACGATCAATGCAGTGCTCGAAGAAGGCGGCAAGTTCGCTTCGCAAGTGATTTTTCCGCTGAACCAGAGCGGTGATGAAGAGGGTTGCACGCTCAACAAGACCACCCATGACGTGACCGCGCCGAAGGGCTTCAAAGAGGCCTACAAGCAATACGTCGAAGGCGGCTGGGCGGCGCTGAGCTGCGACCCGACCTACGGCGGCCAAGGCTTGCCGCATGTGGTGAATCAGTGCTTCTACGAAATGCTCAATTCGGCCAACCAGGCCTGGACGATGTACCCGGGCCTGTCGCACGGTGCGTACGAAGCGCTGCATGCGCACGGCACCGAAGAGCAGAAGAACACCTTCCTGCCCAAGCTGACCAGCGGTGAATGGACCGGCACGATGTGCCTGACCGAGCCGCATTGCGGCACCGACCTCGGCATGCTGCGCAGCAAGGCCGAGCCGGTAGGCGATGGCACCTACAAGATCACCGGCCAGAAGATCTTCATCTCGGCTGGCGAGCATGACATGGCCGACAACATCATCCATCTGGTGCTGGCCCGCCTGCCGGAAGCGCCGGAAGGCTCAAAAGGCATCTCGCTCTTCGTGGTGCCAAAGTTCCATGTGAAGGCCGATGGCAGCCTCGGTGAGCGCAACGGCATCTTTTGCGCGGGCCTGGAGCACAAGATGGGCATCCATGGCAACGCCACCGCCCAACTGGTGCTGGAAGACGCCGTCGGCACCTTGGTCGGCCAGCCCAACAAGGGCCTGGCAGCGATGTTCGTGATGATGAATGCGGCTCGCCTGGGCGTGGGCATGCAGTCGCTCGGGCTGACCGAAGTGGCCTATCAAAACGCCGTGGCTTACGCGAAAGACCGCATCCAGATGCGCGCGCTTTCGGGCCCGAAGGCACCCGACAAGCCGGCCGATCCGATCATCGTGCACCCCGACGTGCGCAAGATGCTGTTGACTGCGCGCGCTTATGCCGAAGGCGGCCGCGCGCTGGCGATGTGGACCACGCTGCAGCTCGACAAAGAGTTGAGCTCCGACGACGAAGACGTGCGCAAGGATGCGGGCGATCTCGTGGCGCTGATCACCCCGATCGTCAAGGCCTTCCTCACCGACAACGGCTGGATCGCAACCTCGGCCTGCATGCAGGTCTTTGGTGGCCACGGCTACATCAAGGAATGGGGTATGGAGCAGTACGTGCGCGACGCCCGCATCAACATGATCTACGAGGGCACGAACACGATCCAGTCGCTCGATCTGCTGGGCCGCAAAGTGCTGGCCGACAACGGCGCCAAGCTGAAGAAGTTCGGCAAGCTGGTCCAGGAGTTCGTGGAAGAAGAGGGCGTCAGCGAGGCGATGCAGGAGTTCGTGAACCCGCTGGCCGACCTCGGCGACAAGGTCACCAAGCTGACGACCGAACTCGGCATGAAGGCTTTCGGCAACGCCGATGAAGTGGGTGCGGCTGCGGTTGATTACCTGCGCGTTGTCGGCCACTTGGTGTTCGCCTATTTCTGGGCCCGCATGGCCAAGGTGGCACTGGAGAAGCAAGGCTCCGGCGATCCGTTCTATACAGCGAAGCTTGCGACCGCGCGTTTCTACTTCGCCAAGTTGCTGCCCGAGACGGCCAGCCTGATTCGCACCGCGCGCACGGGCTTGAAGCCACTGATGGAGATGGACGAAGCCTTGTTCTGATCTCAGTCAAAACGAAAACATATATTCCAGGAGAAATGATGAATCGCTTGCTGTGGGCGCTGGCCGCCACCTGTGTTGTGACCTCGGCGGCGGCGCAGTCGTCGCCAGCCGGGTTGTGGAAGACGATCGATGACGTCAGCAAGAAAGAGCTGTCGCAGATTCGGATCAATGAATCGAACGGGATATTTACGGGTCACATCGAGAAGCTGCTGAAGGCAGCAGAGGCTGGCCCGAACCTGGTCTGCAAACCTTGCAGCGATGACCGCAAGGACAAACCGATCGTGGGCCTGGAGATTATTCGTGGCGTTGAAAAGAATGCTGACACCGACGCCCTGTGGGACGGCGGAACGATCCTCGATCCTGTGAATGGCAAGACCTACAAATTGCGATTGAAGATGGCCGAGAGCGGCAAGGAATTGGAAGTTCGGGGGTACATCGGTGCGCCGATGTTCGGACGGTCGCAGACCTGGTATCGCGTCGAGTGATGGGCGGCTCTTGGACTGCGGTGCTATCCGGGATGGCCAGGCTCCTGACCTACCCAAAAATCAAACCTGGAGAAACAAGATGAGTCGATTCAATGTTCGCAAGGTGGCCGTGCTCGGCGCCGGCGTGATGGGTGCACAGATCGCCGCCCATCTGGTCAACGTCAAGGTGCCGGTGATCTTGTTTGATCTGCCGGCCAAGGAAGGCCCGAAGAACGGCATCGTGACCAAGGCCGTCGAGGGTCTGAAGAAGATCAAGCCGGCACCGCTCGGCGTGCCTGAAGACGCCTCGCTGATCCAGCAGGCCAACTACGAAGAGCACAGCGAGCTGCTGAAAGACTGCGACCTGATCATCGAGGCGATTGCCGAGCGCATCGACTGGAAGCTCGATCTGTACACCAAGATTGCGCCGTTCATCGCGCCGCATGCGATCGTCGCGTCGAACACCTCGGGCCTGTCGATCACCAAGCTGTCGGAAGTCTTGCCCGAAGAAATCAAGCCGCGCTTTTGCGGCATTCATTTCTTCAACCCACCGCGCTACATGTACCTGGTCGAGTTGATCCCGACCCCGACCACGCGGCCGGAAATCCTCGACCAGCTCGAGACCTTCGTGACCACCGCGCTCGGCAAAGGCGTGGTGCGCGCGAAGGACACGCCGAATTTCATCGCCAACCGCGTCGGCATCGCCAGCATGCTGGCGACCATCAAGGAAGCGGAAAACTTCGGCCTGAGCTATGACGTCGTCGATGACCTGACCGGCAAGAAGCTCGGCCGCGCGTCCAGCGGTACCTTCCGCACCGCCGACGTCGTGGGCCTGGACACCATGGCCCACGTCATCAAGACGCTGCAGGACAACCTGAAGGACGACCCGTTCTACGTCAGCTACGCCACACCGAAGGCGCTGGCGGGTTTGCTTGAGAAGGGCGCACTGGGCCAGAAGACCGGCGCTGGTTTCTACAAGAAGGTCGGCAAGGACATCCTGCGCCTCGACCCGGCCCAGGGCGATTACGTCGCGGGCGGCGGCAAGGCCGATGAGATCGTCGCGCGCATCCTGAAGAAGGCGCCGGCCGAGCGC
>CAXTCD010000039.1:26477-29055 GCA_964242145.1 uncultured Rhizobacter sp. | reverse complement strand
CGGGCAATCGTTCGTCTGGGCCTGCGCGGGCTTTTTTACGCCCTGTCGGCGGTGCCTTCGTATGTCGGCCGCTGCCTGCAGGCAATGCTCACGGCGCCGAAGTCGCCGAGGTCAATTGATTCGGCCTTGCTCATCGCCGCGCCGTGGCCCAGGTAGCGGATACCGGTAGCTGCTTAATGAATTTCGCAGGGGCGACGATTTCTCGCATCGCATCGCATCGCATCGGTCGGCCGCGCAAGCTTGTGCGCCGGACTGCTTTCTTCATTGTTGTCGCCTTGGGCGGCCTTCGCCGGCGAAGTGGAAGTGCTGCATTGGTGGACTTCCGGCGGCGAAGCCAAATCAGTCGACGAACTCAAGCGCAATCTGACCGACAAGGGCCACACCTGGCATGACGTGCCGGTACAAGGCGGTGGTGCCGACGCGGCGCTGAAGATGCTGCGCGAACGCGTGGAGGCGGGCGCCCCACCCACAGCCGCGCAACTGAAAGGGCCAGCGATTCAAGAGTGAGGCCGCATGGGTGTGCTTGCCAATCTAGACGCGGTGGCGGCAGAGCAGCGCTGGGATGCCCAACTGCCGCGCGTGGTGGCGAAGTCATGCGCTACAACGGCCATTACGTGGCGGTACCGGTCAACGTACACCGGGTTAACTGGCTGTGGGTGAATCGCGATGCATTGCGCCAGGTCGGCACTCGAGCGCCCGAGACCTGGGAAGACTTCTTCGCGCTGGCTGAAAAGCTGAAAAGCGCCGGCTACACGCCGGTGGGGCATGGCGGCCAGCCTTGGCAGGAACTGATCACCTTCGAAAGCGTGCTGCTGGTGATTGGCGGCGCGGAGTTTTACCGCCAGGCGTTCGTGAAGCTCGACCCCGCCGCACTGCGCAGCCCGACGATGGAGCGCGTGCTGACGACCTTCCGGCGCATCAAGGGCTATACCGACAAGGGCGCATTGGGGCGCGATTGGAACCAAGCCACCGCGATGGTGATTCGTGGCGAGGCCGCGATGCAGTTCATGGGCGAATGGGCCAAAGGCGAGTTTCTGGCCGCCGGCAAGGTGCCTGGGAAAGACTTTCTCTGCGTCTCGGCGCCGGGTACCGACCGTGCCTCTACCTTCAACATCGACAGCTTCGTGATGTTCCGCCTGAAGAGCCAGCAGGCCCGGGTCGCGCAGGATGCGCTGGTGGCTTCGATGATGAGCCCCAGCTTCCAGGAGGTGTTCAACCTCAACAAAGGTTCGATTCCGGTGGCCGCGGGCGTCAACATGGCTCGCTTCGATCTGTGCGGTCAGGAGTCGAGCGCCTAGCCTATTTCACGGCGACCAGCATGATCAATACGCTGGTGCCGTCGATGGCGGCCGGCATGGTGCAGCCTGGCCCGATCGAGGGCATCTTCAAGGACACGGTGGCTGCGTTTTGGAATGATGACCGCATCACCAGCGAAGAGGCGATGGCGCGCCTATTGAAGGCGGCACGCAAGCCGAATTGAGTGTCGCCTCCGGTCGGCAGACGCGGGACGCAGGCGCGTATCAGGCGAGCGCCATCACGCACCCCGGTCCGATCCGCAGTGAATGCCGCGTACTCGGCCGGCCAGGATGTTTTGCGCACGCTTCGGTGATGGCGAACAAGCCATCCATCAACAAATGCGGCGAATTCAATCGCCGTTCGTATGCGGGTCAGCGTCGTCTTCGTACCAGGTCAAGTCGCCGGCAATCACGCGCAGGTGCTGGCTGCCGTCGGCCTCGGTATGGAAAAACGCATACGAAGCGGTCATGCAGGAGTGGTTGCCGTGCAGGGTGCGGTAGGGCCGTGTGACCTGCACCTGGCTGATGGCATTCACGGCGCGGCGAAAGTAGGGGCGGCGCGACCAGCAGGCGCCGTCGTTGTCGCGCAGCGGCTCGTAGGTCAGTCGGGGTGATTCGGTTCCGTGCTGCCACAACGCTTGGCCGATCTGGTAGCCGTCGACATCGAGCAGGTAGCACAGCTCGGCCCCCGGCAACGCAAGAAAAGCCGCGCAAGCTGCTTCCATGCCGGAGCCAGCGCGCAGTAGCGCGCCTGCATCTCCAATTGCGCTGCGGTAGGGGCCGATGTGACTGCGATTTTCATTGCGCCAGCGCTCTCGCTGCTCTCGCAGGCCGGTGTACAGGCCCTTCAGCGCATCAGGCACATGGGAGCTGGACACCAGCTTCGGCTGCGGACGGCCGAAAAAATAACCTTGCACCATGTCGGCGTCGGATTCCATCGCGATCAAGGCTTCTTCGACGGTCTCGACGCCTTCCATCAGCACCATCGAGCCGCATTCATGCAGCAGCGACACCATCTGCGAGACCACCCGTTGCGCGCGGCGATCGCTGGCAGCGCGGGCGATCAGGCTGCGGTCGAGCTTGACGATGTCAGGCTGCAGGCGCCAGACACGGTCGAAATTGGAATGGCCGGCGCCGAAGTCGTCGATGGCGATGAGGCAACCGTGCGCGCGTGTGATCTTCAGCGCCGCCTCGAAGGCCGCGAGATCGCTCATTTCGTTTTCAAGCACTTCCAGCACGAGCCGGTCGCCGCCGATGCCGAAATGCGTCGTCACGCCATGCAG
>CAXTCD010000039.1:0-26467 GCA_964242145.1 uncultured Rhizobacter sp. | reverse complement strand
CGTCCCCCGCCGAGCCGATCAACTCCTGAAACACCTTGGGATGGACGTTGAGGAACAGCCATTGTGATGTTGGTGTGTCGGCCGTGAAATTCGACAGGTGGACGATGCGGCTGAGTCGATCGCACCAGCCGAGGTCGCGATCGGTTTGACAGGCACCGAAGACCACTGGCGGTGGCACGGGCTGGTTATTGGCGTCGCGCGCGCGCAGCAGCGCTTCATGGCCGACGACGCGCATGTGAGACAGGCTGTAGATCGGCTGGAAATGGCTGCCCATGCGCCAATCGGCGAAGCGCCCAACCCGTTGGCCAGGCGGGCCTTCCAGCTCACCGAGCAGCTTGGCCAGCCGACGGTTGAGAGGCCGGGCTGGTTCGACGGATGAGGCATCACCAGGGATGGACGGGAGCTGCGGATCAATCTGGGCGAGCATGCTGCGATATCGGATCGGCCTTCACAGATCTTTACCCCTCAGCCATCGCCAATACACGGCATCCCGTGACGATGCGGACATGAGCGATGGTGCTCATCAGTGAAAGGATTTCGAGATGGACACAACGAAAAACAAACCTATCACCTCGCCAACTGCCCTTATTTCCCGCGGCATCAAAAGCGTGATGCTGGGAACCTTGTTGGCTGTTGCGGGAACCGTGGCGATCTCGGCCTGGGCGCAACCGTCCCACGGCGAGGCTGGCGGTTTTGGCGGCCCAGGCCTGTTTGCCGGTTCGCCCGAGCATGCCCTGCGCGGCATCGACCGTCTGTTGGATGCCGTGAAGGCAAACGATGTGCAACGCGCGCAGATCAAAGAGATCGCCACAGCCGCCGCCGTCGACTTTAAAGCTCAGCACGAAGCCGGCAACAGCCTGCGCGACCAAGGCCTGCAGCTTTTCTCGGCAACCGTGGTCGATGCCCGCGCAGTGGAAACGCTGCGCCAACAGGTGCTGGCTCAACATGACCAGGCCAGCAAGCGCATCAGCCAGGCCTTGATCGAGATCAGCACGGTGCTCACGCCCGAGCAGCGCGTGACGCTCGTCGATCGCCTGAAACAACGCACAGATAAAGGTCGGCCGCGTGGCCCGCGTGCTGCGTCGCAACCTTTGAGCTGATGCGCGAATGGCAACGCTGTGTTCTGATTCGTCCCCGACCTTGCGGCGCCCGCTGCGGGGCGCTTCCTCGACCTCCGTTGCCATGACCGCTCGCTTGCTGCTGATCGATGACGATGCCCGCCTCGCCGGAATGGTTGGCGACTACCTTCGAGGGGCCGGCTACGAGATTGAGATCGCTGGCTCGCTGGCTGAAGGGCGCACGCGGCTTGCAACCGATAATTTCGACGCACTGATCCTGGACCTGATGCTGCCCGATGGCGATGGGCTCGACCTGTGCCGCGAGCTGCGTTCCCAGCCGCGTACGCGGCAGCTGCCGCTGCTGATGTTGACGGCACGTGGCGAACCGATGGATCGCATCGTCGGCCTCGAACTCGGTGCCGACGATTACCTGCCCAAGCCCTTCGAGCCACGCGAGTTGCTGGCGCGGGTGAAGGCGCTGCTGCGCCGCGCCGCGCCGGTCAGCGCTCCCGATGAAGTGCTTCGGTTCGGCCGGTTGGAGATTGATCTGGGTGCACGCCTGGCGCGCCTCGGAGGTCAGCCCTGCGATCTGACCAGCCATCAGTTCGACCTGCTGGTGGTGCTGGCGCAAAGCCCGGGCCGGGTGCTGTCACGCGACCAGATCATGGACCTGCTGAAAGGTCATCCGCTCGAAGCCTTTGACCGCTCGATCGATGTTCACATCTCTCGCATCCGCGCCGTCATCGAAGACGACCCGAAGGTGCCAAGACGGGTGTTGACGGTGCGTGGCGCCGGTTATGTCTTTGCCAAGAAGCAGGACGCAGACAGTGCGGAGTGAGCGGGCGGGGATCGCCGCTCTGGCGGTTCGAGGCTTGTCCTCGGTTTTGCATGCGCTTTTCCAGAACCTTGTTTTCGCTAACGCGGTGATGTCATGCACACACTGACGCTGCGCATCTACCTGACGGTGGTGGCGGTGCTGCTGCTGTTCGCCGGAACATCCGGCTGGCTGTTCCAGCGTCACATGGAACAAGAGCGCAAGCGTGCCGACTCGGTGCTGTCAGATCGCATGGCCGCCTGGGGTGATCTGCTGCAGCGCTCGCTGCCGCTGCCCGCCGCACCCGTCGCCGAGCAGGCGGCGGCATTGAAAGAGTGGTCGGCGCGCCTGCGCTTCCCGATGGCGTTGGATGACCAACACGGCGTTCGCATCGCCACCTCTGAATCCTTTCAGCGGCGTTCGGAAGAAACCGGTTCGTCGGGGCTGTCGGTGCCTCTGGACGATGGCCGTACGCTGTGGATCATGCGGCCGCCCGGCCCGCCGCGCCCTGACTTCATCGAACGATCAAACAATGATTCGAATCGGCAGGACCATCGAGATCGCGATCATTCCCACGAGGAGCGACGTTCACGTGATGACCGCCTGACGCACGATGACTTCAAGCAGCCGTTCCTGCTGCAAAAGGGGGTCAGCCTGATCGTCGTGCTGGTGCTGTTGTTTGTGGCGGTGGCTGCCGGTGCCTGGCCTGCCGTTCGCCATCTGACACGGCGCTTGAAAGCGCTGAAGAATGGCGTTGAACAGTTCGGTGCCGGTCAACTCAATCACCGCGTCGAGGTGTCCGGGCGCGACGAAGTGGCAGCCGTCGCTGTCAGCTTTAACCTTGCCGCGGAGCGCATCGAGGCGCTGGTGCGTTCGCACCAGTCATTGCTGGCCAACGCCAGCCATGAACTGCGTTCGCCGCTGGCTCGCATGAAGATGGCGGTGTCAATGCTGGATGGCGCCACGCCCGAGCGGCAGTCGAGCCTGATGACGGAGATCGATACCAACGTGGCTGAGCTCGACGCCTTGGTGGAAGAGGTGTTGCTGGCCAGCCGGCTCGATGCTGTGCAACGGGTGGCGCTGCACGATCCTGTCGATCTGCTGGCGCTGGCTGCTGAAGAAGGTGCGCGCGTCGATGCCGCGGTCAGCGGTGATTCAGTCACGGTGCATGGCGACGAGCGGCTGTTGCGCCGCGCCTTGCGCAACTTGCTTGAGAACGCTCGCCGCTACGGTGGCGGCAGTGTGCAGGCCAGCGTGCATCTTTCCGGCACGCACGCGGTCGTGCAGATTTGCGATCGTGGTTCGGGTGTGCCGGCAGAGTTGCGCGAGCGCATCTTCGAGCCGTTTTATCGCCTGCCCGGCCATGCCGAGCAGGCTGGCGGCGTGGGCCTGGGCCTGAGCCTGGTCAAGCAGATCGTTGAGCGGCATGGCGGACAGGTCAGCTGCATGCCGCGTGACGGCGGCGGTAGCTGCTTTGAGATGAACTTGCCGGTGGCTTGAACAGGCCGTCCGGGGCCGTTCATCAAGCCGATGGATCGCACAAGAAGGGCGTCAGCGCCTTGGCGAGGCGCGGAGCATCCAGGCCAGGAAAGCGCACATGCCGATGCCCGATAAAGACAGCCCGGCCGTGGCGGCGAACCAGAAGCCTTGCGCGCCCTGCAATGACACGGGTGTCAGCCCGGTGGTGTTGAACGCGACCGAGAACCCGCCGCCCAGGCCTACCCCCCAAATGGCCACCGCGTAGATCACCAGCGGCGCGGTGGTTACACGGTAGGCACGCAGGATGAATGAGCCGATCGTCTGCGCTGCATCGGCCGTGTGAAACACCGCGACCCAGGCCAGCAAGGGCAGGGCTGCAGCGATGATCACCGGGTCGTGCGTGTACGCACCGAGCACCGCTTCACGGCCGAGGTAGACAGCCAGCCCGATCACGGCCGAGATCAGCACACCGAGCTGCAGCCCATGCCAGCCGAAGCGTCGGGCGTCGCCGGGCATGGCGGCACCCACGCTTTGCGCGACCAGCGTGGTGGTGGCATTGGCAATCGCCAGCGGCATCATGAACATCAATGCGATCAGGTTGGCGGCCAGTTGATGGCCGGCCACTGCGGTGGCGCCGATGCGCGAGATGAAGATCGCCATGAAGGTGAAACCGGTGGCTTCGATCAGGATCGACAGCCCCATCGGTACACCGAGCTTCAGCAAGGCGCGCTGGCTCTGTGGGTGCGGGCGGCCGAGGCCCGCGCGATGCAGGCCGAACGAGTCGTAAAACGGATCGCGACGCAGCGCCGCCCAGGCCAGCAGCAGCTGCGCCCACATCACGACAGCGGTCGCGATGCCGCAGCCGGTGGCGCCGAGCGCGGGCCAGGCCAGCACATGGCCGCCTGGCAAGGGAAGGGTGGCGCCATAGATCAGCATGGCATTCAGCGGCAGCTTGGCCACGAGGCCGCCAAGCTGAATCGCCATCACCACTTTGGGCCGTGAGATGGCCGTGTTGAAGCCACGAAACGCCGTGAACAACAAGGCCGGCGGCAGCGCAAAGGCCAGGCCGCTCAAATAGGCGCGAACCTTCACCTCCATCTCGGGTTGCGCATGCGCCAGCGCAAGGAATGGTCCGGGAAACAGCAGCAGCAAGCAGCCGAATGCCGAAAGCCCGAGCGCCAACCACAGCGCCTGGCGAAACTGCTCGCCGGCGTCTTGCAATTGACGGGCGCCGAAAAGCTGGCCCGTGATCGGGCTGATCGCCAGCACCACGCCCATCAGACCGACGAACACGGTGGAATAAACCGCAGCGCCCACGGCCAACGCCGCCAGATCCATGGCGCCATAACGCGCAATCATCACGGTGTCTGCTGTGCTGAGGGCGAGTACGGCCACTTGGCCGATGAATACCGGCCAAGCCAACGCAGCGATGCGGCGGCCGCTATCGAGCAAACCGTGACGATTCATGGGCAGGCTTTCGCTCTCACTCTTAGTGAGGTTGCGATGCAGCTACGCGATGGCGTCAAGCGCTGCGTTCGCCGGGGGGCTTTGAAGACTTGTCTTCCAGGGCTCGCTCGGCATAGCGGTTGAAGCGCCACGCGGTGCCTTCCATCGTGATGCGCCGCCACGTAGCGCGCTTCTCGCCCGGTGTCATTACCGGCCAGTGCTGAACTTCATCGAAACTGCGGCCGCAACCCTTGCAGGTGTCGTCGCCCTGACTCGTAGAGCAAATGGCGATGCAGGGCGCGTCGGGCGTGGTCTCGTACCAGGCCAACCACGCTTCGTGCGCATCTCGGGGCATCGAGCCCTCATCGCATGTGGTTTCGTGGAAATAAACGAGCAGCGCGTAGACCTCGGCCAGCGCACGCACCTCAGCGCAAGCGCTGATCCCATCGGGCGACGGCGACCGCTCGCGCCACCAGTTGATGGCAGCTTCGATGTCGGTGATGTGGAGGCCGGCCATAACGTGCGAATTCACTCCTGCGAGGCCAAGACCAAGAGCGCCAGCGCCGTTTCGACTGTTTCTCGGTTGGCAGTCAGCTGAATCGGTGCGCCATCCAAAGCAGCAGCGCCTTCGGTCTTCAATCGCTTGACCCAGGTGCCGGCTTCGCGGCCATCGGCCAAGCCTTCGCTTTGAATCAGCACCGTGCCATCGGTGGCGGTGAGTTTGAAGAAGAAGCGGCCATCGGCTTCGCGGTATTGCTTGAAGGCGGGCAATGCGGCTTTGCTGGCTTGCTGGCTGACCGCAGCCGGCTTCGCATGCGCAACCATGCGGCGCAATCCCACGGCCTGACGAAGCTCATGCAGGAAAGGCGTTGCGGCGGCGCGCGCCTTGCGGGCGCCTTCCAGCAGTGTTTCTTCGATCTGCTCCGGGTGCGCCATCAGCTCTGCATAGCGCTCGCGCATCGGCCCGACATGGGTTTCCACCTGTTGCACCAGCCGTTGCTTGGCGTCGCCCCAACCGATGCCGGCGCGCAGATCGGCGCGGAACGCTGCACGTTCATCCGGCGTCGCGAACGCGTCATGGAGCGTGACCAGCGTCGAGTTGTCGGGGTCTTTCGGCTCGCCTGGAAGAAGAGAGTCGGTCACGATGCGTGCGACGGCGTCTTTCAACGCCTTCGGGCCGCCTTCGAACAGCGGCACGGTGTTGTCGTAGCTCTTCGACATCTTGCGGCCGTCCAGCCCCGGCAGCGTTGCGACTTCTTCTTCGATCTCGGCTTGCGGCAACACGAACAGCTCGCGGCCTTGGCCGAACAAATGGTTAAAGCGCTGCGCGACATCGCGCGCCATCTCGATGTGCTGGACCTGATCGCGCCCGACCGGCACGCGGTGGGCGTTGAACAACAGGATGTCGGCGGCCATCAGGATCGGGTAGCTGAACAGACCCATCGTGATGTTGGCGTCGATGTCTTCACCAGCGGCGAGGTTGGCATCGGCCGACGCCTTGTACGCATGGGCGCGGTTCATCTGGCCCTTCGCGGTGACGCAGGTCAGCAGCCAGGTGAGCTCGGTGGTTTCGGGGACGTCGCTTTGGCGATAAAAGGTCACACGGCGCGTATCCAGGCCGGCAGCCAGCCAGGTGGCGGCAATTTCCAGGCGCGAGCGCTCGATGCGGTCCGGGTCATCGCACTTGATCAGCGCGTGATAGTCGGCGAGGAAGAAAAAGCTTTCGACCCCCGCTGCCTGGCTGGCCTTGATTGCCGGGCGGATCGCGCCGACGTAGTTGCCCAGGTGCGGCGTGCCGGTGGTGGTGATGCCAGTGAGAACACGTTCGGTCATGGGCGCACTGCGTGGTGTTGCGAGGAGGAAGGCGGATTGTAGGTGGGCCGATCCAGCGCCGCAGATACACTGCCGCCGGTGAAAAACATCGTCATCCTCATCTCCGGTCGTGGCTCCAACATGGAGGCGATCGTCCACGCTTGCAAGGCCGAAAACTGGCCGGCACAGGTGGCTGCGGTGATCAGCAACCGGCCCGATGCGACGGGGCTGCAGTTCGCTCGGCAGCATGGCATTGCCACGGCGGTGATCGATCACAAGGCGTTTGCAAGCCGTGAAGCGTTCGATGTCGAACTGGCACGCGTGGTGCTGAGTTTTGCGCCCGACGCCGTGGTGCTGGCCGGCTTCATGCGCATCTTGACGGCCTCATTCGTCAGGCAATTCGAAGGGCGGCTGATCAACATTCATCCGTCGCTGCTGCCGGCATTCACCGGGTTACACACCCATCGCCGCGCGCTTGAAGAGGGCTGCAAGCTCGCCGGTGCCACGGTGCATTTCGTGACCCCCGAACTCGACCATGGGCCGATCATTGCCCAGGCGATGGTGCCGGTGTTGCCCGGCGACACCGAAGCCAGCCTGTCGGCACGTGTTCTGGCGCGTGAGCACCGGATGTATCCACAGGCTGTGCGCTGGCTGGTGCAGGGCCTGCTGCACACCGAAGGCGGCGTGGTTTCACAGACTGCCGGTGAGCCGCAACTGTTGAGCTGAACAAAGCTCAGAACAGGCTGGCGGCGATGTTGACAGTCAGTGCCAAGATGGTCGTGTTGAACATGAACGACAGCAGCGACTGCATCAGTACCAAGCGGCGCATCGCGCTGCTGGAAATCGCCACATCGGCGGTCTGCGATGCCACCGCGATCGTGAAAGAGAAATACAGGAAGTCCCAATAGGTCGTCGGTGTCTCTTCGTTCTCGCCGGGAAAGACCAGGCCGCGGTTGGGCTTCGAGATGTGAAAGAGGCTGGCGTAGTTCAGCGCAAACAGGGTGGGCAGCAGCAGCCACGACCCTGTCACGGTGACGATCGCGAAGATCGCATGCGGCCAGGCGTGATGCGCATCCGGGCCTTTGGCTGCGGCCAGTTCAAAGACGATCGCGGCCACGCTTGCCAGCGCTGCCGCGGTCACGGAGCCGAGCACGGCCGTGGCGCCTTCCGCTTGCGC
Source organism: uncultured Rhizobacter sp. (assembly GCA_964242145.1). Taxonomy (GTDB): domain Bacteria; phylum Pseudomonadota; class Gammaproteobacteria; order Burkholderiales; family Burkholderiaceae_C; genus Rhizobacter. The sequence continues at coordinate 18,681 of CAXTCD010000039.1, read as the reverse complement.
GATCGCGGCCCGGCGAAGGTGGTGATGGTCGGCGCGCGACATCACCCAGAACGCCTGAATCAAATACAGCCATACCGCGACATTCCAGCCAATCAGCAACCGCAGCATCCAGCCTGTGCTTGCGGGTGTGGCCAGCACGACGATGCCACCGATGCCCGCTGACAGCGACAGATGGGGCCGGGCCCTCAACTGCGTCAGCAAGGCCTTCATGCCTTGGTGCCGCCTTTCTCGATCAGCTCGAACCGCGGTCGCATCACCCCGTTGCTGTCCACTGGTTCGAAAAACATGGAATGTGGCCGCACCCACCAGCCGGTGTCGTTGTAGAGCGGGCGATACAGCACCAGTGGTTCGAGTGTTTCGCTGTGCCGCACGACGCCAGCGACCTCGTAATCGCCACCTTTGTGATGACGGTACAGGCCGATGGGGGTGGGCGGAAGGGGAGTGAGTTCAGAGTTGCTCATGGCCGGCAAGGATAATCGCTGCATGCACCCCAACGCCTTGCTTGAACTCACCACCGATCTGCTGCACAAGGTCTTGCAGTTTGATTCGCCCGCCGACCGCGTGGTCTCCGACTTTTTCAGAACCCACCGTGAACTCGGCCAACGAGAGCGGCACACGCTTGCTGAGACCACTTACACCGTGCTGCGCAAGCGGCTCTTGTTCCAGCATCTGGCGCAATCTGGCAAAGGCGAGATGGAACGTCGCCTTGCGCTGCTGGGCTGGCAAGGCAACGAAGGCTTTCTGCGCGCCGCCTTGTCGGAGCCTGAGCAGCAGTGGCTGGCCAAAGTGCAAACCGTGCACAGCAGCACCCTGGCTGCCAAGCTTCGCCACAACCTGCCCGAGTGGCTGGCTGAAGCGCTTGAACAGCAACTGGGCGATCAGTTCTGGCCGCTCGTTGAAAGCCTGAATCAGGGAGCGGCGCTCGATCTGCGTGTCAACACCTTCAAGGCCAAGCGCGAAGACGTGCAGGCTGCGCTGGCGACCGAGCGGATCGACGCGAAGCCGACGCCTTATTCACCATGGGGCTTGCGTGTGGACGGCAAGCCGGCCCTGAACCGTGTCGAGGCTTTCATCGCCGGCAACCTTGAAGTTCAAGACGAGGGCAGCCAACTGTTGGCGTTGCTGACCGATGCAAAGCGCAGCGAGATGGTTGTCGACTTCTGCGCCGGTGCCGGCGGCAAGACTTTGGCGCTGGGCGCGTCGATGCGCAACACCGGGCGGCTGTATGCGTTCGATACCTCCGGCCATCGTCTGGCGGCATTGAAGCCGCGACTGGCGCGTAGCGGTTTGTCCAACGTCTATCCGGTGCAAATCGCCCATGAGCGCGACGATCGCATTAAGCGCTTGGCCGGCAAGATGGACCGGGTGCTGGTGGATGCGCCTTGCTCAGGCCTCGGAACTTTGCGCCGCAATCCCGATCTTAAATGGCGCCAATCGCCCGAAGCAGTGATCGAATTGAAAGCCAAGCAGACGGCAATTCTCGAAAGTGCAGCGCGCATGGTGAAGCCTGGAGGGCGTCTTGTTTATGCCACTTGCAGTTTGCTGGAAGCGGAAAATGAAGAGGTCGCTTCAGCCTTCAATGAAATCCACGTCCGCGATTTCAAACCTTTGCCGGCGGGCCCTTTGTTGGAGAGGGCCCATGTAAGTCAGCATGAAGATTTGGTGCGTGGTGAATATCTTCGCCTTTGGCCGCATCGGCATGGCACCGATGGTTTCTTTGCAGCAGTTTGGGAACGAGTTTGAACACTTTTCGCTGATACGGATCAAACCGAACCCAAGTTCAGAAATGACCTCAACAGACCCATCAGTTTTTGATGGAATCGAGAAAAACTCATCACTACAATGCGGCGACCGTCCGCATTGACGGGTCGAAGGCAACTTGAATGAATGAAATGATTTCTCTGTGGAATGGCTTGATCGACTGGTTGGCCAATGGCCTGACCGGCGCGTCCTGGTGGCAAATTGTCGTCTTTACGCTCGTCGCTACCCACATCACGATTGCTTCAGTCACGATCTTTCTGCATCGTGCTCAGTCACATCGGGCACTGGACTTGCATGCCATCCCGTCGCACTTCTTTCGTTTGTGGCTGTGGCTGACCACTGGCATGGTGACCAAAGAATGGGTGGCCATACATCGCAAGCACCACGCGAAATGCGAAACCCATGACGACCCACACAGCCCGGTTGCGCATGGCATCAAAACTGTTTTGTTCACCGGCAGCGAGTTGTATCGTGCCGAGGCCAAAAACCAGGAAACCATCGCCAAATTCGGTCTCGGTACGCCTGACGACTGGATCGAGCGCAATCTGTATACACGCTACAGCTGGCAAGGTGTTGGCGTGATGTTGCTGATCAATGTGCTGTTGTTTGGTGTGGCTGGCGTGTCTGTTTGGGCGGTACAGATGGTGTGGATTCCGATCACGGCCGCCGGGATCATCAATGGCCTGGCTCACTGGTGGGGTTATCGCAATTTCGAAGCGACCGATGCCAGCACCAATATTTCGCCATGGGGCATCATCATTGGTGGCGAAGAACTTCACAACAATCACCATACCTATCCGACATCGGCCAAGTTGTCGGTCAAGAAATACGAATTCGATATTGGCTGGGGCTACATCCGCATTCTTGAAATGATGGGTTTGGCCAAGGTACGCAAGACGCCGCCGATGCTCAAGCTGGGTCATGTGAAGCCGGTGGCTGACTCCAAGACTTTGGAGGCGTTGATCGCCAATCGTTATGAAGTGATGGCCAAGTACGCCGGCAATTTGCGCGATGCATGCCGCGAGGAATTCAAACGCTTGAAAGCAGAAGGTTCTGCCAGCAGTGCCAAGCTGGCCGACATGCGGCTGGCGCACCGTTGGTTGCACCGCGATGAAGACAAGATTCCAACGCACTTGAAAGCGCAAGTGGCCAGTGCTCGCGACGACAGCCCGTCATTGGTCAAGCTGGTAACGATGCGCGAAGAATTGCGCCAGCTCTGGACGCGCACCAACGTCTCGGCAGAGCAACTGGTGGTTGATTTACAGGCCTGGTGCAAGAAGGCTGAAGAGAGTGGGATCGCTGCGCTTCAAGAATTTGCATTGAAGCTGCGCGCTGCTCACGCATGATCTGCGATTGAATAGTTTGAAATGTCAGTCAAAAGGCCCGCTTTGATGCGGGCCTTTTCTTTGGACGCTGCATTTTGTGCGCCTGGATATTCTTATGTGGAAGGGCAATCCTCTTTCATTTTCCTATGCTTGACCTCTGATGTTAATAGCGTAGAGATGGCGTCAAATTCCTGGCGGGCGAGGCTGAATGGGTAAGCCGGCGTACGGATTCAAATCCCATCCCATCCCATCGAGGAAAAGTTTCTGATGGCGATTCCCCAATAAAAAACCCGCCGAAGCAAATGCTTAAGGCGGGTTTTTGGGAATAACAGCTGATTACTTCAGCTTCATTTCCTTGTACATCACATGCTTACGTGCTTTCGGATCGAACTTCATGATTTCGATCTTCTCGGGCGTAGTCTTCTTGTTCTTGTCGGTCGTGTAGAAATGACCTGTACCAGCCGAAGATTCCAGCTTGATTTTCTCGCGTCCACCTTTTGCCATGATCGGCTCCTAAATCAGATTTCGCCGCGGGCGCGCAAGTCAGCGACGACTTGTTCGATACCCACTTTGTCAATCAAGCGCAGTGCAGCGTTGCTGATGCGCAGGCGCACCCAGCGATTCTCGGTCTCAAGCCAGAACCGGCGGTATTGCAGGTTCGGCAGAAAACGGCGCTTGGTCCGGTTGTTGGCGTGGGAAACATTGTTGCCCACCATCGGGCGCTTGCCCGTTACTTGACAGACGCGTGCCATGACGCTTCTCCGATCGAATCTTGTTTCAGAACTGGAACCCAGAGCAAACGCTGAGCGGTGCGAACCGTCATGTTTGATGGGAACCCTGGGCAGCGCCATAAGCGCCGCGGCCGCATTCGGCAAAGACCGCGATTATAGCCAGATTTTGGCAGCGGCGCTTTACGGTATGGATCAGTGGCCGAGGAACCTCTGTGCATCCAGTGCGGCCATGCAGCCAGTACCGGCGCTGGTGATGGCTTGACGATAGATGTGGTCTTGCACGTCACCGGCTGCGAACACACCTGGCACGCTGGTCATCGTTGCCAAACCGTTCAGGCCGCTTTGAGTGACGATGTAGCCGTCTTTCATCTCGAGCTGGCCCTTGAAGATGTCGGTGTTGGGCTGATGGCCGATTGCGATGAAGCAGCCTTTCAGCGTGATGTCACGGGTGCTGCTGTCTTGCGTGCTCTTCAAACGAACGCCGGTGACGCCTGACGTGTCACCCAGCACTTCATCGAGTGTTTGCCAGAGGTGCAACTCCATCTTGCCTTCGGCCACTTTCTGATGGAGCTTGTCGATCAGAATGGCTTCGGCGCGGAACTTGTCGCGGCGGTGAATCAGGTGGACCTTCTTCGCGATGTTCGACAGATACAGCGCCTCTTCAACCGCTGTGTTGCCGCCGCCAACGACGCAGACGTCTTGATCGCGATAGAAGAAGCCGTCACAGGTAGCGCAGCCGCTGACACCGCGGCCCATGAAGGCTTCTTCAGAGGGCAGCCCGATGTACTTGGCGGAGGCCCCTGTTGCCAGGATCAAGGCGTCGCAAGTGTAGGTGCCGGAATCGCCTTTCAACGTGAAAGGACGCTTGGAGAGATCGACCTGGTTGATGTGGTCGAACACGATCTGGGTATTGAACCGCTCGGCGTGCTGCAGAAAGCGCTGCATCAATTCGGGCCCTTGAACGCCCATCACATCAGCTGGCCAGTTATCGACTTCCGTGGTGGTCATCAATTGGCCGCCTTGGGCCAAACCGGTGACGAGCATCGGTTTCAAATTGGCGCGAGCGGCATAGATAGCTGCGGTGTATCCCGCAGGGCCGGAACCCAGAATCAAGACTTGCGCGTGGGTATTGGAGGTGCTCATGAGATGTGAAGGAAAGGGAATCCGAAAAGAGGGGCGGCGCGCAGTCTGACATGGGGTTGACTCCCACTGGCATCAATTCGTTTAATGGTGACAATACTTAAAATTCGTGGAAACGTGCATTTTTCACGGATGAAACCTAGACTCCAGCACCGACACAGGAGGATCACTGATGGCCATGTTGTCCAACTTGGACCTGATTCGTCGAGTACCGCTGTTTTCTCTTCTTACGAATGAGCAAGCATCGGCGATCGCCGACAGCGTGGTGAAGCGTCGTTTTCGGCGTGGAGAAATCGTGGTTGAGCATGGCAAGAAGACCAATGCCCTGTTCATTTTGTTGACCGGGAGAGCCCGGGTGCTGACTTCGGATTCGCGGGGTCGGGAGGTGATTCTGGCAGTGCTTCAGCCAGGCCACTACGTGGGCGAGATGAGTTTGATCGACAACGAACCTCATTCGGCAACAGTGCGTGCCGAAGTCCAGACCGACATGCTGATCCTGGGACGTGCCGAATTCGCTCGTTGCCTGCCTGAGAACTCCAGCCTGTCTTACGCAATCATGCGCGGCCTGGTGCAACGCCTGCGCAGTGCAGATCGGCAAATCGAATCGCTTGCTCTGCTGGATGTTTATGGCCGCGTCGCGCGCTCGCTGCTCGACATGGCGGAAGACGACAACGGCGTCAAAATCATCCGCAACAAGGTCTCCCGCCAGGACATGGCCAAGATCGTTGGCGCTTCGCGCGAGATGGTCAGCCGGGTGATGAAGGATCTGGAAGACCGCGGCATGGTCGAGACCCAGGAAAATGGTTCGGTCATCATCAAAGAGCGCTTGACCGGCTGAAACGAGAGGCTTCACGGGTCCACCGTCAAGCACTGGCGAGGCCCTGGCTTTCAATGGGCCTGCTGGTTGTATCGGCCACAATGCCCGCATGACTTTTCCGCTTGGATCGCTTCGCAGCGAAGGCGCTACCGCCGCAGCATCGACTGGTGCGCCTGGACCTCAAGGGCCGACCTATCAACGTGACGGGACTTCTCGTCTCGCCACGCCTTTGCCGGCAGGCATGCGCCAGCAGTTTGCAGTGCTGGCCGGAGGCGTGCTGTGGCTGTTGGCGCTGCTGGCTTTATGCACCCACAACCTTTTGGACCCTGCATTCTCGACTTCGGGTTCGACCGCGATACCGTTGAACAAAGCCGGTGCCTTGGGGGCCTGGTTTTCTGACATGTCATTCGTGCTGTTGGGCTATTCGGTCTGGTGGTGCATGGCGGTTTCACTGCGGGCGTGGCTGGGCGCACTGGCGCGTGTGCTGCGTGGCCCGGATGCGCCTGCGCTGGTGCGTGGGCCGGGGCCTATCTGGTTGTTCTGGACCGGGCTGGCGCTTTTGTTGTGCGCCAGCGCCTCGCTGGAGTCCACGCGCCTCTATCACTGGGAGGCGGGCATGGCCGGAGGTCACTCCGGTGGCATCGTGGGTTATGTTTTGGGCGGCACCAGCCAACGGTTGCTAGGTTTTGCCGGCTCGGGTGTGCTTTGGATTGCGCTGCTCGTGGTCGGCCTGTCGCTTGCGTTTCGCTTTTCCTGGATGCGTTTGGCAGAGCGCATTGGCGCCTGGGTCGATTCGCTGCGCGAGCGCCGCGTCGAACGCATCGAGCGCGCCGAAGACCATCGGCTGGGCGAGCAGGCCTTGCGTGAGCGCGAGCATGTAATCGAGATCGAGCATCGGCTGCATGAAGAGCATGAGCCGATCGTCATCGAAGCCGAGGTCATGGAGGTGCCGAAGTCTGAGCGCGTCGTGAAAGAGCGCCAGAAGCCCTTGTTCAAGGAGCTGTCGGACACCAAGCTGCCGCAGGTCGACTTGCTCGACGTGGCGCCGGGCCGCATGGAGAGCGTCACGCCCGAGACGCTGGAAATGACCTCTCGATTGATCGAGAAGAAGCTGAAAGACTTTGGCGTGGAAGTGCGGGTCGTGGCCGCGTCGCCAGGCCCGGTGATCACGCGCTATGAGATCGAGCCGGCCACCGGCGTGAAAGGCTCGCAGATCGTCAACCTCGCGAAGGATCTGGCGCGCTCGCTCAGCCTGGTCAGCATTCGCGTGGTCGAAGTGATTCCGGGCAAGAACTACATGGCGTTGGAACTGCCGAACGCCAAGCGGCAGACCATCCGTCTCTCGGAAATCCTGGGTTCGCAGGTGTACAACGAGGCCGCGTCGCAGCTCACGATGGGCCTGGGCAAAGACATCGTTGGCGCGCCGATCGTTGCCGACCTTGCGAAGATGCCGCACTGCCTGGTCGCCGGGACCACCGGTTCGGGCAAGTCGGTGGGCATCAACGCGATGATCCTGAGCCTGCTCTACAAGGCCGAAGCGCGTGACGTTCGCCTGATCCTGATCGACCCGAAAATGTTGGAGATGAGCGTCTACGAAGGCATTCCGCATCTGCTGGCGCCGGTCGTGACCGACATGAAGCAGGCAGCCAACGCGCTCACTTGGTGTGTGGGCGAGATGGAGCGGCGCTACAAGCTGATGAGCAAGATGGGCGTGCGCAATCTGGCTGGCTACAACAAGAAGATCAGCGACGCGATCGACCGCGGCGAGCCGATCGGCAACCCGTTCAGCCTGACCCCGGAGCAACCCGAACCGCTGGAGCGTTTGCCCTTTGTCGTTGTGGTGATCGACGAGCTGGCCGACCTGATGATGGTGGTCGGCAAGAAGATCGAAGAGCTGATTGCACGGCTGGCGCAGAAGGCGCGTGCGGCCGGCATTCATTTGATTCTGGCGACTCAGCGCCCGAGCGTGGACGTGATCACTGGCCTGATCAAAGCCAACATTCCGACGCGCCTGAGCTTCCAGGTCAGCAGCAAGATCGACAGCCGGACCATCCTCGACCAAATGGGCGCTGAAGCGCTGCTGGGCATGGGCGACATGCTCTACATGCCTTCCGGCACCGGCTTGCCGATTCGCGTACACGGCGCTTTTGTCAGCGACGAAGAGGTGCACCGCGTTGTCGACTATCTCAAGCAGCAAGGCGAGCCGAACTACATCGAAGGCATCTTGGAGGGCGGCACGCTCGATGGCGATGGCGAGGCGACGACCGCCGATATGCCGGGCGGCGGCGGAGGTGAAGCCGATCCGATGTATGACCAGGCCGTGGGCATCGTGCTGCAGCACCGCCGTGCATCGATCTCGCTGGTGCAGCGACACCTGCGCATCGGCTACAACCGCGCTGCGAGGCTGTTGGAACAAATGGAAAAATCCGGCGTCGTATCTGCCATGTCCACCAACGGAAACCGAGACATCATCGTCCCGGCTCGCGCTGAATGAAAACCAAGTTGCTTGCGGCTTTGCTGCTGACGATGGGGGCCGCGGCTGCGCACGCCGATGCCGTCGACACCCTCAAAGAGTTTGTACGCGAGGTCAAGACGGGCCGCGCCGCGTTCACGCAGACGGTGACTTCGCCCGATGGTGCGAAGAAGAAAAGCTCGAGCGGGAGCTTCGAATTCTCGCGGCCGAACCGCTTTCGCTTTGCTTACGTCAAACCGTTCGAGCAAATGATCGTGGCCGATGGGCAGAAGGTGTGGATCTATGACGCGGACCTGAACCAGGCCAGCTCCAGAAAGTTCTCGCAGGCGCTCGGCGCCACGCCTGCGGCCTTGCTGGCCGGCGGCGCTTTGGACAAGGATTTCGATCTCTCGGCCTTGCCGGCCAAGGATGGGCTGGAATGGACCGAAGCCACGCCGAAGACCAAGGACGGCACCTTCAAATCGGTGCGCATCGGGTTCAAGGGCAAGACCTTGGCAGCCGTCGAAGTGGTCGATGCATTCGGCCAGCGTTCGCTGTTGCAGTTCAGCCAGTTTGAGGCGAACACGCCATTGAAGGCCGATGCCTTTGTGTTCACGGTGCCGCAGGGCGCAGACCTGATCGAGCAGTGAACCGATCCGCGGCGCGAAGCGCCGCATAACCTGGTGATAGAGCGCATTCGCACCGTGGCATCGAGGTGATTTCACGCGCACATCGACCGAGACAGCAGCCTTTGAGCAGCGCATCATGCTCATGCTCATGCATTGGCACGCGCCGCATCTCGCACCTCGCAACGGTCCTCATCGCGGCAGCTTGCGCGGCTTTGCGACAATGCGGCCAGGAGCACGCATGACAGCCTATAAAACGATAGAAGACGTGATCGGCCATACGCCGTTGGTGCGGCTGGTTCGCATCCCTGGTGCCGGCAACGCGCAGCGGGGGAACGTGATCCTCGGCAAGCTGGAGGGCAACAACCCGGCGGGTTCGGTCAAGGATCGCCCGGCGATCAGCATGATCCGCCGGGCCGAAGAGCGAGGTGACATCCGCCCTGGAGACACGCTGATCGAAGCCACCTCCGGCAACACCGGCATTGCGTTGGCCATGGCCGCTGCTGTGCGCGGCTACCGGATGTTGCTGATCATGCCGGAGGACTTGAGCATCGAGCGCGCGCAGACGATGAAAGCCTTTGGCGCCGAGCTGATCCTGACGCCGCGCAGTGGCGGGATGGAGCATGCGCGTGACCTGGCCGAGCAGATGCAGCGCGACGGCAAAGGCCGTGTGCTCGACCAGTTCGGCAATGGCGACAACCCACGCATCCATTACGAAACCACCGGCCCCGAGATCTGGCAAGACACCGAAGGCGGCATCACCCACTTCGTCAGCGCGATGGGCACCACCGGCACCATCACTGGCACCTCGCGTTACCTGAAGGAGAAGAACCCGGCGGTGCGCGTGATCGGCGCACAGCCCAGCGAAGGTTCGCGCATTCCGGGCATCCGCAAATGGCCCGCGGCTTATCTGCCGAAGATCTACGACCCGACCCACATCGACGAGACGCGTTCGGTCAGCCAGGAGGCCGCCGAAGACATGGCGCGGCGCCTGGCGCGCGAAGAAGGCCTGTTTGCCGGCATCTCCGCGGCCGGTGCGTGCTGGGTAGCGCTGGAGATTGCAAAACAGGTCGAGCGCGCGACCATCGTGTTCGTGGTCTGCGACCGCGGCGACCGTTACCTGTCGACGGGCGTCTTCCCCGCCTGAATGCCATGGCATACGCCTACAACTTCTGCCCGAACTGCGCGACGCTGCTGCAGCAGATCACGCTGGACGAAGACGGCGGGCCCAAAGCCCGAACGCGTTGCCCGGCCTGTGCCTGGACGCATTGGAACAACCCGACGCCGGTGCTGGCCGCGGTGATCGAACTGAGCGATCGCGAGGGCCAGGTCTTGCTGGCGCGCAATGCGGCCTGGCCGGGCCGGTTCTTCGGGCTGATCACCGGCTTCATGGAGGCGGGCGAAACCCCCCGCGGTGGCATCGCCCGCGAGATCGCCGAAGAGACGTCGCTGCTGGTAGACGAGCTGAGCCTGATCGGCGTGTACGACTTTCAGCGCATGAACCAGGTGATCATTGCGTATCACGCGGTGGCCCGAGGCGACATCGTGCTGTCGCCGGAGTTGGCCGAGTACAAGACCTTGCCGCCGGCCGAAGTGAAGTGCTGGCCGGCCGGTACCGGGCGTGCGATGGCCGACTGGCTGACGTCGCGCGGCATCACGCCGCAGTGGATGGACCTTCCGCCGCGGCGTGCCGCGGACACCTGACCATCGTTGCCGGCTTTTGCTGGCTAACCGAGAAAGCGAGTGCAGCCATGGAATTCAAAAAAGAACTCGACACCCGAGGCTTGAATTGCCCGTTGCCGATTCTGAAAGCCAAGAAGGCGCTGGCTGACATGAACAGCGGCGATGTGCTGAAGGTGGTGGCGACCGACCCGGGGTCGACCCGCGACTTTCAGGCGTTCGCACGCCAGACGGGCAATGACCTCGTCGCACAAGATGCGATCAGCGACGAGTTCATTCATTACCTGCGCCGCCGCTGAGCGCGTCAACCGGCACTTTGATCGCCATCGGGATGATGGCGTCGGGGCGGCATCCGTGGCCTGCCATCCCGGCACGCCACAGTCTGCGGTAATCAGATTTCCAGATCGCGGAGGTATTCGCGGAAGCCTGCGCCCAATTGCGGGTGCTTCAGTGCGAGTTCGACGTTAGCCTGCAGGAAGCCTTCCTTGCTGCCGCAGTCATAGCGCTTGCCGGCGTACTGGAAGGCAAACACCTTTTCGCGGCGCAGCAAGCCGGCGATGCCGTCGGTCAGCTGGATTTCACCGCCCACGCCACGCGGCTGGTTGGCGATTTCATGGAACACGCCCGGCGTCAGGATGTAGCGGCCGGCCACACCCAGGCGCGAAGGCGCATCTTCCGGAGCCGGCTTTTCGACGATGCGGGTGACGTCCATCAGGCGTGAATTGACCTGCGTGCCTGCCACGATGCCGTAGCGGCGGGTGTGCTCGGCCGGCACTTCCTGGACGGCCAGCAGCGACACGCGCCACTCATCGAACTGCTCGGTCATCTGCTGCAGCACCGGCTTCTCACCGACCATCAAGTCATCGGCCAACAGCACGGCGAAGGGATGGTTGCCGATCAGGCGTTGGCCGCAAAGCACGGCGTGGCCGAGGCCCAGAGCCTGCGGTTGGCGCACGTAAATGCATTCCATGTCGTCGGGTTTGACGCTGCGCACCACTTCCAGCAGTTCGTACTTGTTGGCTTGCTCCAGCGCGACTTCCAGCTCGAAGGTCATGTCGAAATGGTCTTCGATCGGGCGCTTGTGGCGGCCAGTCACGAAGATCATTTCGCGCACGCCGGCTGCGTAGGCTTCCTCCACCGCGTACTGGATCAGCGGCTTGTCCACGACCGGCAACATTTCCTTCGGCTGCGCCTTGGTTGCCGGTAAAAAACGGGTGCCGAGTCCCGCCACGGGGAAGATGGCCTTGGTAACTAGCATGTGCGTCAGGTCCTGGGTTGAGGTGTTGGGTTCGGGAAGATACGAGTATCCAAAAACATTGTGTCATGCCGATGCAAGTCACAAGCAAGGAAGCTGCCAATGGCAAGCCCTGTGGCAGACAAGCCGAAGCAGGCTGCCTCACATGGCTTGCAGGGCTTGAATTCTGCAGCGAGGCAAGCGCTGGCGTGGCAGGTTCACAACGCGCGGCTTGACGATCGGCGGCCGGCAGGCGACTGCCCGGTGCGTTCTCGCCAAGCCGGGTGTCAGGCGGCCTGGCCCAGCCGCCCGAACTGATCTTGCAGTCGGACCACCGTGGCCGTGAAATCGGCGATGCGTTGCTTTTCCTGGTCGACCACCGCAGCCGGCGCGCGCGCCACGAAGGATTCGTTCGACAGCTTGGCGTGTGCCTTGGTGATTTCGCCTTGCAGGCGCGTGATCTCTTTCGTCAACCGTTCTTTCTCGGCTGCGATGTCGATCTCGACGTGCAAGGCCAGCCGCGCTTCGCCTTGCACGACGACTGGCGATTGCCGCGTCGCCTCGCTGAAGGCGGCTTCATCGCTGAACACATTCACTTCGGCGAGCTTGGCCAGCGCCTTTAGCACCGGTGCGGCCTCGTTCAGGAAGACGTTGTCGCCGTAGGCGTTGAGCGGCACGCGTCCGGCCGGCGACAGCGACATCTCGCTGCGCAGCGCACGGCAGGCGCCGACCAAGGCCTTCAGCTTGCCGATCCATTCATCGGCTTGCGGGTCGATGCGCTCCAGCTGAGCTTGCGGGTAGGGCGCGGTGACGATGCTCGCCGCATCACCTGCCACCTTGCGGCCGGCGATCGGCGCCACGGTGTCCCACAGTTCGGCAGTGATAAACGGCGTGATCGGGTGCAGCAGCCTCAGCACGGTCTCCAGCGTGCGGACCAGGGTGCGGCGCGTCGCGCGCTGCTGTGATGCGTCACCGGTCTGGATCTGCACCTTGGCGATTTCGAGGTACCAGTCGCAGTAACTCTCCCAGGCGAACTGATAGATCGCGTTGGCGACGTTGTCGATGCGGTACTCGGCAAAGCCTTGCGCCACCGCGGCTTCGACGCGCTGCAACTCGCTGGCGATCCAGCGGTCGGCCTGGCTGAACGTCAGATAACCGTGGGCGGTGCCGCCCGGTGCGCATTCGGCCTTGCTGTGTTCCTTCAGCCCGCAGTCCTGGCCTTCGCAATTCATCAGCACGAACTTGGTGGCGTTCCAGAGCTTGTTGCAGAAATTGCGGTAGCCCTCGCAGCGCTTGGTGTCGAAGTTCAGGTTGCGGCCCAGCGTGGCCATCGCCGCGAAGGTGAAGCGCAGCGCATCGGCGCCATAGCCCGGAATGCCCTCCGGGAACTCCTTCTCGGTGGCCTTGCGCACCTTCGGCGCGGTCTCGGGCTTGCGCAGGCCTTGCGTGCGCTTGTCCAGCAGCGGCGCCAGTTCGATGCCATCGATCAGGTCGACCGGGTCGAGCACATTGCCTTCCGACTTGCTCATCTTCTTGCCCTGTGCATCGAGCACCAGGCCGTGGATGTAGACGTGCTTGAACGGTACCTTGCCGGTGAAATGCTTGCTCATCATGATCATCCGGGCGACCCAGAAGAAGATGATGTCGTAGCCGGTCACGAGCACCGACGAAGGCAGGAACAGGTCTTGTTCGATCGTCTTCTCGGGCCAGCCGAGGGTCGAGAACGGCACCAGCGCCGACGAATACCAGGTGTCGAGCACGTCTTCGTCGCGAGTCAGCGTACCTGTGTAGCCAGCCGCGGTGGCTTGGGCGCGCGCGTCATCTTCGCTGCGGGCGACGAAGAGCTGGCCGTTCTCGCCGTACCAGGCCGGGATCTGGTGGCCCCACCAGAGCTGGCGCGAGATGCACCAGTCCTGGATGTTCTTCATCCACTGGTTGTAGGTGTTGACCCAGTTCTCCGGCACGAACTTCACATCGCCCGACTCCACCGCTTCGATGGCCTCTTGCGCAATGCTCTTGCCGTTGTTGCCGGCTCGGGTCATCGCGACGAACCATTGGTCGGTCAGCATCGGCTCGATGATCTGGCCGGTGCGCGCGCAGCGCGGCACCATCAGCTTGTGCTTCTTGATTTCGACCATCAGGCCTTCGGCTTCGAGCTGAGCGACGATCTGCTTGCGGGCGACGAAGCGGTCGAGGCCGCGATAAGCCTGCGGGGCTTCATCGTTCACCTTCGCATCGAGCGTGAAGATCGTCAGCATCGGCAAGCCGTGGCGGACGCCGACCTGATAGTCGTTCGTGTCATGCGCCGGCGTGACCTTCACGACGCCGGTACCGAAGGCCTTGTCGACGTAGTCATCGGCGATCACCGGCACCAGGCGGCCGGTGATGGGCAGGCGCACCTGCTTGCCGATCAGGTGCGTGTAGCGCTCGTCTTCCGGATGCACCATCACCGCGGTGTCGCCGAGCATCGTTTCCGGGCGCGTCGTGGCCACGACCAGCGACTCGTCGCTGCTATCGACGGGATAGCGGATGTGCCACAGAAAGCCGTCTTCCTCTTCGCTTTCCACTTCGAGATCGGACACCGCCGACTTCAGGATCGGGTCCCAGCTGACCAGCCGCTTGCCGCGGTAGATCAGGCCTTCGTCATAGAGCTTCACAAAGGTGTCGGTGACGACCTTCGAGAGCTTGTCGTCCATCGTGAAGTACTCATGCGCCCAGCTGACCGAGTCGCCCATGCGGCGCATCTGGCCGGTGATCGTGGAGCCGCTTTGCTCCTTCCATTCCCAGACCTTGGCGACGAAGTTCTTGCGGCCGAGGTCATGGCGGCTCTGACCCTTCTCCTGCAGCTGGCGCTCGACGACGATCTGCGTTGCGATGCCGGCGTGGTCGGTGCCCGGCAGCCACAGCGTGTTGTCGCCCTTCATGCGGTGGTAGCGCGTCAGCGAGTCCATGATCGTCTGGTTGAACGCATGGCCCATGTGCAGCGTGCCGGTCACGTTCGGTGGCGGCAGCTGGATGCTGAACGACGGCTTGCTGGCATCCAGCGTCGGGTCGTAGACGCCGCTTTGCTCCCACACAGGAGCCCATTTCGCTTCGATGGCGGCAGGTTCAAACGATTTGGCGAGTTCGGTCATGGTGGAGGCGCCCGGTCAACGGCGCGTTGTGCAGAGGCAGCGGAGGGGGCGAATTGTAGGTGGGCACTCCAGGCGACGGGCGCCCCGGAAATGGCGCCGGCCCCGAGCCACACAGCGTGGTCTCGGGGCCGGCGCGGCGCATCGGCGGGCCGATGCGCGAGGGCGGGGCTTCAGCTCACTGATCGCGCTGCAGCACGTGCGTTGGTGCGTTGGCCTCACCGAGCATGAACACGGTGTAGGTGCCACCGGACAGCAGCGCCTTGTCCGGCTCGGAATAAATCGCGGTCGAAGTCGGCGAGAGCACATCGAGGTCGTACTCGGCGGCCGCGAGGTTGCTGTAAATCGACGCGGTACCGGTGGCCACGTTGGCGGTGCCGACGGTGCGCGAGTTTTGACGCAGGGTCAAAGCACCCAGGCCGTTCACGCCATTGAGCAGGCGGATCTTGGCGCCATTGGCGATCGTCGGCGTGCGGTTGTCGTCGGTGATCAGCGTCACGTCGCCGGCCACGCCGCTGCCCATCACGAGAAGGGTGTAGTCGGCACCGGGTGCGGCGGCGCTTGGCGTCAGCGAAGTCGGTAGGCTGCTGGCGCCGCCGTTGATCGAGATGTTCAAGTCCCAGGTGGTGGCCGGAACCAAGGTGTAGGCGCCGACCTGTGGCGATGGCACGGCGGTGCCCAGCACCACGCCGTTCACCGTGGCCGAGACGGTGGCCTTGTTGGCGGCATCCGCCACCAGGCGCACGCGGGCTGATGGGTTTTTCGCGGAGACGACGTTGTTCTGCTGGTTCAGCAGCATGCCGTTGATCAGCACGCCGCCGGTCGAGGTGCTGAGCACCAGCGTCGAGACCTGGTCTCGATTCAGCGTGAAGTTCGGGATGTCCAGGCGCACATCGGTCTTGTCGTTGAGGGCGGTGACGCGCAGGCGGTAGGTTCCGCTGCGCAGGTCGCTGAATGCGGTCATCGACTCCAGGCCGGCTTGCACGTCGGGCACGACGGTTTCGAGATCGGTGTTGGCCTCGGTCAGATAGATGTCTACCGTGCCGGTTTCGCTCGATGTGTTGAAGACGCGGAAGCGGTTGTCATTGGACGACGAGGGCCCGTCTTCATCATCTGACAGGTAAAGCGCCTTCAAGACCTTGCCGGTGGTGTAGGCCAGCAATGTCTTGTGATCCTCATTGCCGATCGACTGGTCGGTGCTCAACGAGGTGCTGCCAGTGCTGGTGCGCTTGAGCTTGAAGGTGTAGCCGTCTTTTTCGAGGTTGTGATAGCCGCTGGCGGTGTCGCTGGCGACATTGCCGATCAGCAGATCGTCGTCCGATTTGTAGAGGTCCAGTGCGGCGTAATCGGTGGCCACGTTGACAAGCCGGATCTGCCCTTCGGAGCCACCGCCGCAGCCGGCGATCGATGACATGGACAGTGCCGCGACGAGCGATAAGAGGAGTTTGAACTTCACTGAAATTTCCCTTTGAAAGCGGCTGTTGACTTGCCGTATGCCGACACTCTACCTCCGCCGTCACGGGCTGGTCGCCCACGCCCTGGATTTACCAAACTGAAACGCCCTGGGGGCGGGGCGAAGTAACAGGTATGCTGCCGACCGGGTGAGTGCATCCGGATTCACCTAACAGGCTGCGAGAGCGGCAAATGCAAGCTGCGCCGCAGGTGCTTGTGCTGACGGTCGACAGCAGACAGGGGAGGCAGATCGTTCATGTCCAAATCGCCCAAAGTCATCCTGACCTTGTTGCTGCTGGCCGCATTCGGCGCGGCCTTGTATTTCGCGCTGCAGGGCCAAAAGGCCGCGGTGGCCGAGCAGCAAGTGGCCGCGGCCGGCGAGCTGACCGGCGTGATCTCGCTCGACGTCGAGCCTTTCTTCAAGGACGAGCGGGTCCGCAAGATCCTTGCGGACAACCACCTGCCGGTGCGCGCCACCCGCGTCGGCAGCCGCGAGATGGCGGCCCGGGTGATTGCGGGGCAGATGCCCGACTTCCTGTTTCCTTCGGGCGTGGTGGCCGCCAACCAGATCGGCGACGCCGCGCGCAAGGCCGGCGTCGGCATGACCCAGGCGTCTCCATTTCACACGCCGATGGTGATCGCCAGCTGGGCGCCGATCGCCAACATCCTGGTCGCCAACGGCATGGCCAAGCCCTTGGGCGATCGCCTCTATGGCGTCGACATCGCGCAGCTCACCGCCGCGATGCTGGCGAAGAAGCGCTGGAAAGACCTGAAAGGCGCGCAGGCCTATGACGTGTCGCGCAGCGTGCTGGTGTCGACCACCGATGTGCGGCGCAGCAACTCGGCTGCGATGTACCTGGCGCTGACCAGTTATGCCACGCACGGCGACGTGGTCACCGACCGCGCCACCGCGCTGCCGCTGGCGACCCGGCTGGCCGAGTTGTTCAAGCGGCAGGGCTACCAGGAGAACTACGTCAATGGCAACTTTGATGACTACGTGGCGATCGGCATCGGCAAGACGCCGATGGCCTTCATCTACGAGAACCAGCTGGTCAGCTATGCAATCGACAAGAAGGGCGTCGGTCCCGACATGGTGCTGCTCTACCCGCAGCCAACGATCATCAACAAGGTGGTGTTCATGGCTGCGAGCGACCGTGCGCGCGCGTTGGGTGACCTGCTGATGCGCCATGCCGAGCTGCAGCGCATTGCGGTGTCATATGGCTTTCGGGTGGCCGACCCCAGCGTCTTCATGCAGGCGGTCAAGCCGACCGGCCTGGCGGTCGAAGAGCGCATCACGCAGGTGATCGATCCTCCTTCATTTGAGTTGATGGCCGAGATGATCGACGTGGTCGCCAAGGAGATGACGCAATGAACCGAAGCTGGATACGTGGTCTGCGGGCCGTGGCCCTGCCGCTGGTGTGGATGGCGATGGCGGGCCTGGCGGCTTGCGGCAAGAAGAGCGAGAGCGATGCCGCGCCACCGGCACCGCCGGTGGTCCCGGTGTTCTCGGTGCTCGCCACCACCGACCTGCGTGACGCGCAGGCGCTTGAAGGCATGGTCGAGAAGGCCACCGGCGTGAAGCTGCGCTTCAGCTATGGCGGCACGATGGAAAGCACCGAGGCCGTGCTCAGCGGCAAGACCGAGGCCCAGGCGGCCTGGTTCGCCAATGCCAAATACCTGCTGAGCGACCCGGCTGGCCAGGCCCGGGTGAAGCTTCAGGACAAGATCATGCTGTCGCCGCTGACGGTCGGTGTGAGCTTGAGCGCGGCCAAGCGGCTGGGCTGGGACGACCCGGCTGCCGCGGCCAAGGTCGGCTGGAAAGCCATCACGCAGGCGGCTGCCGAAGGCAAGCTGAACTACGCGCTGTCGAACCCGGCCACATCGAACCAAGGCTTCATGGCCTTGATGGGCGTGGTGGCTGCGGCCAGCAACAAGTCGGAGGCGCTGACCGCCGACGATGTGGATCGCGCTGCCATCGCCAGCTTCCTGAAAGGCTACAAGCTGGCTGGCGACAACTCGACCTACCTGTCGGAAAAGTTCATCGAGCAACAAGGGCCATCGCCGGGCCAGGTCAACGCCTTCATCAATTACGAGAGCTGGCTCTTGTCGCTGAACAACGGTGGCCAGCTGCGCGAGAAGCTGGTGCTGGTGTATCCGCATGAAGGCGTGTCGACGGCCGACTACCCGTTCATGTTGCTGAAAGACGACCGGCGCGACGACTACCAGAAGGTCGTGGCCTACCTGAAGGGCGCCGAGGCCCAGGCCTGGCTCGCCCGCAAGACGCTGCGCCGACCGATCAATGCCGATGTACAGGCTCGCGTGGCCGACATCT
>CAXTCD010000038.1:0-29325 GCA_964242145.1 uncultured Rhizobacter sp. | reverse complement strand
CTGGCCGGGGCAGACGTTTTATCTGGCGATGGAGGCAATGACTCGATCTATGGTGATGGCATTCAATTGGCAGGTTATGCAACTTTCACCCCAGGCGACCAGCACGGCGACGACCTCTTGAATGGTGGTGCGGGAAACGATCAGTTGGTCGGCCAGGGCGGCGACGACGTGATCAATGGCGGTGCTGACAACGACCTGCTGTGGGGCGATGACACCGACACCCGCTACACACCGGTGGCCAACCACGGCCGCGATTACCTCGATGGTGGCGACGGCGCCGATGAACTCACCGGCGGCGGCCGCGACGACGAGTTGTTCGGCGGTGCGGGCAACGACTTGCTCGTCGGTGATGACGAGCAGAGCAAGGTGGCCGTGGCCTTCCATGGTAACGATTACCTCGACGGCGAAGACGGCGATGACCAATTGGCCGGCCAAGGCGGTGACGATCAACTGTTCGGCGGTGAAGGCGACGACGTGCTGTTTGGCGACGATGACCCAACCCGAGTCGCCGTGACTGCGCACGGAAAGGATTACCTCGACGGCGAGGCCGGCAACGATAACCTGGCCGGAGGCGGCAATGACGACGAACTGCACGGCGGCACGGGGAACGATTCGCTGCGCGGCGATTCCGACATTTCGGATCTCATCGCCTCGGCCCATGGCAAAGACTATCTCGATGGCGAAGAGGGCGATGACCAGCTCATCGGCGACGGCAACGACGACACGCTCATCGGCGGCAGCGGAGACGATCTGCTACTCGGCGACGGAGGCGCCAGCGACGTGGAAGCCGCCAACGATGGGGCCGATTACCTGGATGGTGGAGAAGGAGACGACCGGATCGCCGGCCAAGGCGGCAACGACACCCTGATCGGCGGAGAAGGTGCCGACTCGATCATCGGCGGCTCGGGCAACGACCTGATCCATGGCGGTGAAGGCAACGACCAGATGTTGGGGGGCGATGGCGACGACGTGTTGAACGGCGACACCGGATCGGATGTCTTGGTCGGTGGCAATGGCAAGGACACGCTGATCTCCGACGGCAATGAGTATCTTGTAGGAGGTGCAGGCGACGACACCTACCAGATCACGCTGCAGCCTCCACAAATGATCGATGGAACGCTGACCTATGTGGTGCCGTTCCTGGATGATGCCGAGGGGAAAAACACCATCGTCGTCGTCGGAGCCTCGGTCGATGCCGCATTGCTGCGGGTCGATTCGCAAGGGGGCGGCACTTACCTGTCATGGGGCGAAGGCGGCGTCATTGGCATCGGGCCGGCTTCGGATCTGAGCACGCTGCAGATCCAGGATTCTTCGGGGGTCTTTCACCTGCTGAGCTCGCTGCCAGGCGCGACCTCTCAGGCCGGTCGGGTGGAGACGTCGATATCGAGCGGTGAAGTCGCCTTCAGAGATACCCCCGTGCTGTCAGAGGCTCGACCCATCGTGACAAGGTGGGCTGTGGAGAGTGATCTGATGTTCGACATGCGCGCTGCATCGGCGCCTGTTGAGGCGCATGAGCGGGCTCCCAGCGTCAACCAGCTCGTCATGCGAGACGAGCCTTTGGTTAACACATTCCGCGCCGAGAAGTTCTTTCTCCGCGACGGGGCTGCGCTCAACGACAGGCATGTGCAGGGCTTGGTCAGTGCCATGGCAGTGTTCAATGCACCGTCGGCAGCTACGGCAGAAGGTGCCCCGATGTGGCGGGGCGTTCAACCGATGACCCTAGCCCCCAACGCCTTGGCCTGACCCCTCCAAGAGAACCGGCACCACTGAACGCTGGAGCCATCAAGGCCCCATGCGTTCAGAGCCTCAGGTCGAGCATGCTCAAGCGGCCGCAGAGCCGTCGATCAATGCATCGTCGACCACCTCGATCCAATGCCTGACCGGGATCTCGATGCCGGTCTGCAAATGCTGGATGCAGCCGATGTTGGCCGATACGATGACCTGTGGCTCGGACTGTGTCAGCTGGGCCAGCTTGCGGTCGCGCAGCGATTTCGCCAGCGCGGGTTGCAGCACCGAGTAGGTTCCGGCCGAGCCGCAGCACAGGTGGCCGTCGATCGCAGCCGGCTGAACATCGAAGCCCAGCTCGGTCAGGTGCGTTTCGACCAGGCCACGCAGCTGTTGGCCGTGCTGCAAGGTGCAGGGCGGGTGAAAGCTCAGCGCACATTCATCGTCCGGCACGCGCAGCCTGGTTTTCAAGCGCGGCGCCAGTTCGGGCAAAAGCTCGCTCAAGTCTTTTGTTAGCTCGCTGATGCGGCGCGCCTTGTCGGCGTAAGCCGGGTCATGCGCCAGCGAAGCACCGTACTGCTTGACGGTCACACCGCAGCCGGACGCATTCATCACGATGGCTTCGATCTGGCCGATCGACACCCGCGGCCACCATGCATCGATGTTGCGGCGCATCTCGGCGCGGCCGCCTTCGGCATCGGCGAGATGGGTACGGATGGCGCCACAGCAGCCGGCGTCATCGGCCACCAGCGTCTGGATGCCTACCGCATCGAGCACGCGCGCGGTCGCGCTGTTGATGTTCGGCATCATCGCAGGCTGCACGCAGCCGGTCAGCAGCAACACCTTGCGCGGGTGCACACGGGTCGGCCAGCGGTGCGCCTCGCGGCCGGCACGCGGCGGCACCTTGTCTTTCAAGGCCGCAGGCAGCAGCGCCCGCACGTGTTGGCCGAGCTTCATCGCCGGCGTGAAGGCGGCCGAGGTCAGGCCCTCTTTCAACAGCCAGCGCACCGCGCGTTCACCGATCGGCCGCTCGACACGGGCCTCGACGATCTCGCGGCCGATGTCGACCAACTCGCCATACTGCACGCCCGACGGGCAGGTGGTTTCGCAGCTGCGGCAGGTCAAGCAGCGGTCCAGGTGCAGTTGCGTGCTGCGCGTGACCGGCTCACCTTCAAGCACCTGCTTGATCAGGTAGATGCGGCCGCGCGGCCCGTCGAGTTCATCGCCCAGCAGCTGGTAGGTCGGGCAGGTGGCGGTGCAGAAACCACAGTGCACGCAGCGGCGCAGGATCGCCTCGGCCGCATCACCCTCGCGCGTGCCTTGGAACTCCGGGGCGAGACGGGTTTGCATGGTGTGCTGCCGTGGTGAGCGAAGCGCTAAGGGCTGAGGCGGTGAGCGAAGCGCGCCCGCTCAGAGCCGGGGATACAGGCGGCCGGGGTTGAACACGCCGTCGGGATCGAACGACTTCTTCAACTCGCGGTGAATGCGGTCGAGCGGCGAAGCCAGCGGCGCAAACGCGCCTGCCGCCTTGTTCTGCGCGCGAAACAAGGTGGCGTGGCCGCCGGCCCGCGATGCGGCGTCGCGCACCTTGGCGGCCGAGGCCGAGGTGCACAGCCAGCGCTGCCCGCCATGCCATTCGATCAACTGCTCGCCGGGCAGCACCAGCGGCGGCGCCGTCTGCGGCAGCGAGACCCGCCACAGCGCCACACTGCCACCGGCCACCGCGTTATGCGCCTTGGTGAAGTACTCGTCGCGGTGGTCGCGCAAGCCCTGCCAGAACGGCGCGGCATGGGCCGCTTCGATCACCTCGCCCCCCATCGAGGCCATCGCCGCCCGCACCGCGGCCATCGCGCCACGCAGCCGCACCAGCAGCGATCCGTCCCACCAGGCGCTGGCGTTGAGCGGCAAGGGTTGGCCGCCCCAGGCATGCAGCTGCTCCAGTGCGGCGACCTGTTCGAACTCGAAGCGCAGCGTGGCGGTGGCCGGCGCCATCGGCATCACCTTCAGCGACACCTCGAGGATCAGGCCGAGCGTGCCCAGCGAGCCGGCCAGCAAACGCGAGACGTCGTAGCCCGCCACGTTCTTGATCACCTGGCCGCCAAAGCTCAGCACCTCGGCGCGGCCATTGAGCAGGCTTGCACCCAGCACGTAGTCACGCAGGGCGCCAACGCTGGCGCGCGCCGGCCCCGACAGGCCCGCTGCCACCATGCCGCCCACCGTGCCGGCGCCAAAGCGCGGTGGCTCGAAAGGCAGGCACTGGCCGTTTTCGGCCAGCGTGGCTTCGAGTTCGGCGAGCGGGGTTCCACACTGCGCGGTGATCACAAGTTCGGTCGGGTCATAGCTGGTGATGCCCGAGAGTATCTGGGTGTCTAACGGCTCACCGTAGGGGGTTTCGCCGTAGAAGACCTTGCTGTTGCCACCCCGGATGTCGAGCGCTGTGCCGGCAGCGCGTGCGGCCCGGACCTGATCGATGAGAGATTGAAGAGCAGGGGTCATCGTGGTTTTACTTTTTCCTAACACCGAACGTCTGCGGCATGTTCTGATCGGGCCTGAAGCTGAACGCCGTGCCGATGCCCTGAGGCTTTCAAGGCGCCGCTCAAAACCGGGGCAGTTCCGAAAACGCCAGCAAGCCGCGCCGCACATGCATCTTTCCGTACTCGGCACATCGCTGCAGCAAGGGAATCACCTTGCCGGGGTTCAACAAGCCCCGAGGGTCGAACGCATGCTTCAAACCCAGCATCTGCGCGCGCTCTTCGTCAGAGAACTGAACGCACATCGACGACAGCTTCTCGACCCCGACGCCGTGCTCGCCGGTCACCGTGCCGCCCATCGCGACGCTGGTTTCCAGGATGTCCTGGCCGAACAGTTCGCAGCGGCGCAGCTGGTCGGCGTCTTGCGCATCGAACAGGATCAGCGGGTGCAGGTTGCCATCGCCGGCATGGAACACGTTGCAGCAGCGCAGGCCGTATTTCTTCTGCATGTCGCCGATCGCCAGCAGCATGTCGGCCAGGCGCTTGCGGGGAATGGTCGAGTCCATGCACATGTAATCGGGGCTGATGCGCCCGCTGGCCGGAAAGGCATTCTTGCGCCCGCTCCAGAACTTGAGCCGCTGCGCTTCATCGCGGCTGACCTCCAGCCGCGTGGCGCCGCATTCGGTCAACACATCCAGCATGCGGCCGATTTCCTCGTTCACTTCTTCCGGCGTGCCGTCGCTCTCGCACAACAAGATGGCCTCGGCACTCAAGTCGTAGCCGGCATGAACGAAGTCTTCGACCGCCGCGATCATCGGCTTGTCCAGCATCTCCAGGCCGGCCGGGATGATGCCCGCGGCAATTACCCTCGCGACCGCGTCACCGGCATGGCGGATGTCGTCGAAGCTGGCCATGATGCAGCGCGCCAGCACCGGCCGGGGCAGCAGCCTGACGGTGATCTCGATCGCCACCGCCAGCATGCCTTCGCTGCCGATCAGCACCGCCATCAGGTCGAGGCCTGCGGCGTCGAGCGCCTCGGAGCCGAACTGGATCTCTTCGCCCTGCGCGGTGAAGCCCCGCACGCACAAAACGTTATGCAGCGTCAGCCCGTATTTCAGGCAATGCACGCCGCCCGAGTTTTCAGCCACGTTGCCGCCGATCGTGCACGCGATCTGGCTGCTCGGGTCGGGTGCGTAATAAAGGCCATAAGGTGCCGCCGCCTCGCTGATCGCCAAGTTGCGCACCCCGCATTGCACGACCGCCGTGCGTGCCACCGGGTCGATCCGCAAGATGCGGTTGAACTTGGCCAGGCTCAGCGTCACGCCCATGCGGTGCGGCATGGCGCCGCCCGACAAGCCGGTGCCGGCGCCGCGCGCCACCACCGGCACGCCCATCTCATCGCACACGCACAGCACATCGGCGACCTGCGTCTCGGTCTCCGGCAGCACCACGACCAAGGGCTGCTCTCGGTAAGCGGTCAGGCCATCGCATTCATAAGGGGTGGTGTCTTCGCTGCGCCACAGCAGCGCATGGGCCGGCACGACGGCCGACAAGGCGGCCACGACCTTGGCCTGACGCGCCGCACGCGAAGCCCGATCAGCGGCATCGACATCGGCCGCAGGCGCGGTCTCGGAGCGCGAAACGATGTTCATCATCTTCTTGGGCGGGGCAGATTGCTGACCGGCCGATTGTGCGCTGCGTGCGGCCCGCTTGAAGCCGGCCGCTCAGGCTTCGCGCTTCAAGTCCCGGAACGCCGCAAACAGCCAGGAGCGCATGCCGACGACCAGCGTGTAAGGGCGCTTCTGGTCGGCACTCAGCTTCTGGTCGGCCAGGTGCTGCTGTGCGAAGTCCTGCCCCACGCGTTGCAGGCGCTCGACAAAGCTGCCGGCCAGGCTGCGGCCGATCTGGCCGTGGACGAGCATCAGCAGTTCGCCTTCGCCGTCGAAGCCGCCTTCGAAATAGTCGGCCGCCACATGCTCGCGGAAAAAGGCCATCACCGGGCCATGAGGCCGCCAGCGGAAGGTCTTCGCGACCTTCAGGCGATAGCGGTTCATCGGCCGCAGCTCGATGATGCCCAGCCGGTCGAGCGTCGCGAGGTAAGCCACGCACTGCGCGTCGGTGAGCGT
Source organism: uncultured Rhizobacter sp. (assembly GCA_964242145.1). GTDB lineage: Bacteria > Pseudomonadota > Gammaproteobacteria > Burkholderiales > Burkholderiaceae_C > Rhizobacter. Next base: position 23,003 of record CAXTCD010000038.1, on the reverse strand, counting down.
GTAGGTCGACACCATCTGCTCGAAGGTCCATTGGCTGAGGCAGCAGATGGCCAACAGCAACAGGCGCTTGTCGGCCACCACGGCAGACTCCTGCGCCAGCGTCAGTTCACGGCACAGCGGCTGGGCGTCGGCGATCTTGCGCGCCAGCTCGGCGAAGTCCATCTTCAGCACCCGAAGCACATCGTCAATGCGCGACAGCGGCATGTCGGCCTTGGCGAAAATGCGCTTGATGCTCGACTCCGACATGCCCAGCTGGCCCGCCAGATCGGCATAGGTGATGTTCGCCGCTTTCAGCTCGGCCTTCAGCGTGATAACCAGATCCTGGGTGGTACTCATGTAGCGCGGAGTATGGCAAAAGGCGGGCCACGCTACGCACGCGGTATCAAAAAACGAGACCTTGAGGCGCACTCCATGCCTCGCCCATCAGGGCGATGGTGGTTCGAGGTCGCAGGTTCAACACTGCAGGCCTTTTTCAACGAGGCGCCCCGGCAACCCACAGCCCATGGCTAACACCCCACACGCAAGGAGATTCATGCAATACCTTTCACGCGAAAGCCGGGCTGCAGGCAGCGGACACCGCCCCACCATTCAAGCCATGGGCCGCGGCGCCGATCAGTCCGTCGATCGCCGCCATCAGCTTCGCAGCCCTTCGGCTGGCGCGCGGTAGCGCACCTGTCTATACAAGCCCGGCACCGAATTCCCATTTCACCCTTTCATTCTGTCCATCCCTTTAAAGGAGCTTTCTCATGGCCGTTCAATATGTGATGCAACGCGATACCGGCAGCTGGCGCATTCAGGTCTGGTTGTCATTCGGGCTGGCCCTTCTGGCGGCGGGCGTGGGCGTGTGGCAGTTGCCAAGCCAGGAGCTGGACCGCGCCTTCCTCGCCATCGGCTTCTTCTTCTGCCTCTTCACCTGCTTTGCCGTCGCGAAGACGCAGCGCGACAACCGCGATGAGCAGGTCGACACTCAGGGTTGGGTCATCACCGTCTGGATTGCATTTGCCGCCGCGATCTCATTGACCGGCTGGGGCCTGTGGCGCATGAGCATCAACGAGTGGCAAAAGAGCTACATGCTGGTCTCGTGGCTGTTCGTGGTGAGTTCGACCTTCACGCTGTCCAAGACCATTCGCGACAAGTACGAAGCCGAGCTGATGAGCCGCAGCGCGGCAGCTCCCGAAGGCCGCACGGCCCGCGAGTGACGCATGACAGTCAGCGCTCTTTCGACTTGGCTTCGAGAAAGCGCTGCTGCTGCATCAGCCGATCCCCGGCCGCCATCGCCCCCTTTCGCTCGCGGTGTTCCAGCGCTTGCTGGATCAGCTGCAACTGATCGATGAACACCTGGGAGGCCGAGCGGCCATGCTCCAACGCGAAGTCGCGGTTCGCCGTTGGAACGCGAAGGTAGGCCTCGACGGTGTCGGGCACATAACGACGAATGCACTCCACCACATACAAGCGATCGTCCATCGTGAACAGCTCACCCGCCTTGGCATCGGGCATCAACTGCAGCACCCGAACCAAGCTGGCCTTCATCGACAGTAAAGACGCGATCACCGCCGCGGGCAGCTCCGCCGAGGCGGCGTCCAGCAGCCTGTCGAGTGAGGCCAGCAGTTCAGGGTCGATCGCCATGCCGACGGTTTCTGCTGCCTGTGACGCTTTCGCGGCCCGGCCGATGTGCCGTGCGGCGCCAGCCAGCATCAGCAACGCGGCACAGCCCACACCGATGCGCAACCCGGTCGATGGCGTCAGCAGCGCGATCGGTATCAACATGACGGCGCCGACGATCAGGGCCAGCGCAGCACCGGGCAGGCGGCGTTGCTTTTGCTGCGCCGGCCGCGTGGCCGAGGCCAGCGAAGGGCCCAGCTGGTGCCGGGACAGTGCCTTGCGTGCACGCAGCGCTTGGGTGGCGTTAGCCACCGCCTCAGCGGGCTCGCTGGGAACACGGGTGGTTCGGCGATTCACCGCCCGAGCGGCAAACACAAACCGTTCATGGGGCTTGTCGTCTTTCATGGCATCGCGGCGCGAGGTGTAAGCTGAAATGGCCCACGCAGTCTAGCCGCCCCACCCCTGAGAAACCACCGCCAGCCGCCAGCGCATCACCTCTTGCCTCGGCCACGGCACCTCACGAAATTGACTCTCCAGGAGACACCTTGAGCGCGAACGATCCTCACTCCAATCAATTCGCCCTGCTGACGCAGCGCCGCTTCGCCCCGTTTTTCTGGACGCAGTTTCTCGGCGCGGGCAACGACAACCTGTTCAAGTTCGCGTTCACCGTGATGGTGACCTACCAGCTGCAGGTCAGCTGGCTGACGCCGGAGATGGCGGGCCTGGTGATCGGCGCGCTGTTCATCCTGCCTTTCCTGCTGTTCTCGGCCACCAGCGGCCAGCTGACCGACAAGTACGACAAGACCCGCATGATCCGCTTCGTCAAGTGGCTGGAGATCGCGATCATGCTGCTCGCCGGTGGGGGCTTCTGGATGGCGAATGTGCCAGTGCTGCTCGCTTGCGTGTTTCTGATGGGGCTGCATTCCACGCTGTTCGGGCCGGTGAAGTTTGCCTACCTGCCTCAACACCTGAGCGCACGGGAATTGACCGGTGGCAACGGCATGGTCGAGATGGGCACCTTCGTCGCGATCCTGCTCGGCCAGGTGGCCGGCGGCGTGTTGATCGCCATTCCTGGCGTGGGGCCGCACTATGTGGCCTTCACCTGCGTGGCGCTGGCCGTGCTGGGCCGGGCTTTGGCCCAGGGCGTGCCGCCTTCGCCATCGACCGACCCGCAACTGAAGATCAACTGGAACCCGCTGACCGAGACCTGGCGCAACCTGAAGCTGGCGAACCAGAACGTCGCGGTGTTTCGCTCACTGCTGGGCATCTCGTGGATGTGGTTCTTTGGCGCCGTGTTCCTGTCGCAATTTCCCTCTTTCGCGAAAGACGTGTTGCATGGCGATGAGCAGGTCGCGTCGCTGTTGCTGGTGGTGTTTTCGATCGGCATCGGCGTCGGCTCGCTGCTGTGCGAGATGCTGTCGCGGCGCCATGTCGAGATCGGCCTGGTGCCGCTTGGCGCGATCGGCATGAGCGTGTTCGCGATCGATCTGTACTTCGCCTCGCGCAGCCTGCCGCCGGCCACCCACCTGTTGCTTGCAGATTTCATCGCCCAGCCTGCGCATTGGCGCGTGATGGCCGATCTCGGCCTGCTGTCGCTGTTTGCCGGCATCTACAGCGTGCCGATGTATGCGTTGATCCAGCTGCGATCGCAGGCCAGCCACCGCGCCCGCATCATCGCGGCCAACAACATCCTGAATGCGCTGTTCATGATCGTCAGCTCGGTCGCCGTCGGCCTGCTGTTGCAAGCCGGCTTCACGATCCCGCAGGTATTCCTGATCACCGGCGTGCTCAACGCGCTGGTTGCGACCTACATCTTCCTGCTGATGCCGGAATACCTGCTGCGCTTCATCGCCTTCATTGCCACACGGCTGATCTATCGCTTCAAGGTGCGCGGTGAGCAGCACATCCCGACCGAGGGCGCGGCGATCCTGGTCTGCAACCACGTCAGCTTCGTCGATGCGGTATTACTGATGGGCGCCAGCCCGCGTCCGATCGCCTTTCTCATGGACCACCGCATCTTCAACGTGCCGGTGCTGGGCTGGCTGTTCAAGCTGGTCAAGGCGATTCCGATCGCACCGCAAAAAGAAGACGGGGCCACCTATGAGCAGGCCTTCGATCGCGCGCGGCAGGTGCTCGAGCAAGGCGACCTGGTCTGCATCTTTCCCGAAGGCGCGATCACGAAGAACGGCGAGCTGGGCGAGTTTCGCGGGGGCGTGATGAAGCTGCTCGAAACCCACCCGGTGCCGGTGATCCCGATGGCATTGCAGAACCTGTGGGGCTCGTTCTTCTCGCGCATCGATGGTGCGGCGATGACGCGCCCGTTTCGCCGTGGCATCTTCAACCGCGTGGGCCTGGTGGCGGGCGAGCCCCTGGCGGCCAGCGCCGTCACGCCCAATGGCCTGCGCCAGCGCGTCGCCGAATTGCTGGTCAGCTGAAGAACCTGAATCCGGCTGCTCGCCCGCGCGAGGCCATCGATGCGGCCTACGCTATGACACGCCGCGCGCCCGGTCGGCCTTGAACTGCGCCACAAAGGCGGTGAAGCGGCCTTGATCCAGCGACTCGCGCACCTCCTTCATCAGGTTCAGGTAGTAGTGCAGGTTGTGGATGGTGGTCAGCATCGGCCCGAGCATCTCGCCGCAACGGTCCAGGTGATGCAGGTAAGCGCGCGAGAAGTTCGCGCAGGTGTGGCAGCGGCAGGTCTCGTCGATCGGCCGCTCGTCGGTCTTGTGGCGCGCATTGCGCAGCCGCAGGTCGCCGAAGCGGGTGAACAGGTGGCCATTGCGCGCGTTGCGGGTCGGCATCACGCAGTCGAACATGTCGACGCCCGACGCCACGCCTTCGATCAGGTCTTCCGGTGTGCCGACGCCCATCAGGTAACGCGGCTTGTGCGGCGGCAGGCGGTGCGGCGTGTGCGCCATGATGCGCAGCATCTCTTCCTTCGGCTCGCCGACGCTCACGCCACCGATCGCATAACCGGGTAGGTCGAGTTCGACCAGCGAGTTCAGCGACGCTTCACGCAGGTTCTCGAACATGCCGCCTTGCACGATGCCGAACAGCGCATTCGGGTTCTGCAGCTTCTGAAACTCGTCCAGGCAGCGCCGCGCCCAGCGCAAGCTCAGCTCCATCGAGGTGCGTGCTTCGCGCTCGGTCGTGATGTGGCCCTTGGTGTCATACGGGGTGCACTCGTCGAACTGCATCACGATGTCGCTGTTGAGCACATGCTGGATCTGCATGCTCACCTCGGGCGTCAGAAAGAGCTTGTCGCCGTTGACGGGCGACGCGAACTTCACGCCTTCTTCGCTGATCTTGCGCATCTCCCCCAGGCTCCACACCTGGAAGCCGCCGCTGTCGGTCAGGATGGGTTTGTTCCAGGCTTCGAAGCGGTGCAGCCCGCCGAATTGCTTCACGATGTCCATGCCGGGCCGCAGCCACAGATGGAAGGTGTTGCCGAGGATGATCTGCGCGCCCATCTCCTCCAGCGATGAAGGCATCACCCCCTTGACGGTGCCGTAGGTGCCGACGGGCATGAAGATGGGCGTTTCCACCACGCCATGGTTGAGCGTGAGGCGGCCACGTCGCGCGTGGCCTTCGGTCGTGAGGAGTTCGAAATTCAGCATGGCGCGATTGTCGCAGCGCCCTGCAGTCGCCTCACCGTCAGCGCCCGGCCCCGCTCAAGGCCAGCCGAAGCGCCCGTCAGATCAGTTGACGATCAAGCGGCTGTGCAGCGGCTGTACGGGCCGGTTGTTGGCATGGTGGATGACGTGCGCGAACTATTCGAGCTGCGGCGCATCGGCCGACACCGGGTTCTTCATCACCAGCCACAGCACGCCTTCGGAGCAAGGCGGGGTGGTCAGCCAGCCGTTGAACTCATAGCAGTCACGCTGCGATGGCAACAAGCCTTCGGCCGACACCGGCTGCGCCAGCGCCTGCTTGATGTTCTCGTGATCGGGCATCGTGGACCAGACGGCACCCAGGGTCGGGTTGCCGCGGCCGGCCTCAATCATCATGGCCACCACCGCCAAGTTGCCTTCGGTGTCGGCGTGCACCAGATGCGCTTCCATCGGGAAGGACTTGCCGTTGATCTGGTTCTCGCTCGGCTCATGGAAGTGGAACTGCTTCAGCTCATAGCGATGGTCGCCCACCGTCAACACATTGCCGGGCTTGAAGTTGACCTGGATGGTGTGGCCGTTGTTCAGCACCTCATCGCCATTGGCCGGGTAGCGCAGCGACAGCGGCGGCAATTCGGCCTTGATCGAGCCCATCCGATTGGCCAGCGATTGATTGCGGCCCAACGCGCACATCGAGAACTGCGGGCTCAACTCGCCCCAATGTTCAGGCCCGCCGCGCCCGCCGTAAGTCCAGTGGGGCGGTTGCCCGGTAGAGGGCGCAGGGCTCGTGGGTGCAGGACTTGTGCATGCGGTTGCCAGGCACTTCAGCTGACTCAATGAGCGCGAGTGCGCTCAGGCCTGATTACGAATTTAGTTCGCGATCCAACAACATGGCATCGCCATAGCTGAAAAATCGGTAAGCGTTCGAGATCGCGTGTCGATAGAGCGACATGGCGTGTTCATAGCCGGTGAACGCACTGATCAACATCAGCAGCGTGCTCTTCGGCAGATGAAAGTTCGTGATCAAGCGATCAACCACCCTGAACTCAAAACCGGGCGTGATGAAGATGTCGGTATCGCGGCTGCCGCTTTGCAGCACACCCCCTCGGGCTGCTGATTCGAGCGCGCGCAAGGTCGTGGTGCCGACCGACACGATGCGCCCACCGGCCGCGCGCGCATTGGCGATCGCCTCCACCGTCGATGCGGGGATGTCGAACCATTCGCTGTGCATGCGGTGCTCGGCCAGGTTGTCGGTGCGCACCGGCTGAAAGGTCCCGGCGCCCACATGCAGCGTGACGGCGGCGCTGCCCACGCCGCGCTCGCGCAGCGCGGCCAGCAGCGGCTCATCGAAATGCAGCGCGGCGGTCGGTGCCGCGGCAGCGCCGGGCTTGGCCGCAAACACCGTTTGATACCGCCGCTCATCATCGGCGTTATCTGAATGCGTGATGTAAGGCGGCAGCGGCACATGGCCATGCCGTTCGATCAACGCAAAGGGCTCGGACGGAAAGCGCAGGTGGAACAGCGAGTTCTCCGGCCCGCCACGGCCCAGCATCTGCGCTTCGAAGCGGCTGCGGCCATCGCCGCTGATGAAGCGAACCGTGCTGCCCGGCTTCGGTGACTTGCTCGCGCGCAGATGCGCCATCACCTCATGGCCGGGCAGCACGCGCTCGACCAGCGCTTCGACCGAGCCACCTGTGGCCTTCGCCCCGAGCAGGCGGGCCTTGATGACGCGGGTGTCGTTGAACACCAGCAGGTCACCGGGCTGCAGCAGGCCGGGCAGGTCGCGGAACACGCGGTCTTGCGGCGTGGGCTGCGTGCCATCGAGCAGGCGCGAGCCACTGCGCTCGGCGGCCGGGTGTTGGGCGATCAGTTCGGGAGGCAGCTCGAAATCGAAATCGGCGAGGGTGTGGGTGCGTGGGGTGGCGGGAGCAAGTGCGTGGGCGTTCATGCCGTTGAGGGGAGGACGATCCCCGTTCCAAGGAGGGGCAGAATTGTCCCATGGCCTTGATGGAGCAAACCTCACCCGCGGCGGCGCCACGCAAAGAGAAATCGGCGCCCCAAAAGGCGATGGAGAAGCTCGGCCTGGTGCGCGACATCGACCTCGCGTTGCACTTGCCGCTGCGCTATGAAGACGAGACCCGCCTGACGCCGATCCGCGACCTGCGCGATGGCCACACCGCGCAGGTCGAAGGCGTGGTCAGTGATTGCGAGATCCAGCTGCGGCCACGCCGCCAGCTGATCGTGCGGCTGAGCGATGACGGCGGCGATGGCGGTGACGGCCGCGAGTTGGTCCTGCGCTTCATCCACTTCTATCCATCGCATCAGAAGACGCTTGCGGCCGGCCAACGCGTGCGGGTGCGCGGCGAGGTACGCGGCGGCTTCTTCGGCCTGGAGATGGTGCACCCGGCCTTCAAGGGCGTGAGCGACGACACGCCGCTGGCCGCGGCGCTGACGCCGGTCTATCCGGCCAGTGCTTCATTGCCGCAGGCCTATCTGCGCAAGGCGGTGAGTTCGGGTCTGCAACGCGCCGATCTGTCGGAGATCTTGCCGGCCGACTTGCTGCCGCCCGGCTCGCTGAGCCTGCGCGAGTCGCTGCGCTTTTTGCATCAACCGACGCCCGACATCAGCCCGGCCACGCTCGAAGACCAGACCCACCCGGCGTGGCTGCGGCTCAAGTTCGAAGAGTTGCTGGCTCAGCAGCTGTCGCAGCTGCAGGCCAAGCAAGAGCGCGCCTTGCAACGCGCGCCGCGCTTCACCGTGCAAGCCGGCGGCCTGCAAGAGCGGCTGCTGGCGGCCCTGCCTTTTCAGCTGACGGCAGCGCAGCGGCGCGTGGTCGAAGAGATTGCCTTCGATCTGCAGCGCGACCTTCCGATGCACCGGCTGCTGCAAGGCGATGTGGGCTCGGGCAAGACGGTGGTGGCGGCGCTCGCGGCCACGGTCGTGATGAACGAAGGCTGGCAATGTGCGCTGATGGCGCCGACCGAAATCCTCGCCGAGCAGCATTTCCGCAAGCTCGTCGGCTGGCTCGAACCGCTGGGCATCCAGACCGCCTGGCTGACCGGCAGCCGCAAGGGCAAGGCGCGCAAGGAGATGCTGGCCCGCGTGGCCTCGGGCGAGGCGCTGCTGGTGGTCGGCACGCACGCGGTGATCCAGGGCGAAGTGCAGTTCGCGAAGCTCGGCCTGGCGATCATCGATGAGCAACACCGCTTTGGCGTTGCGCAGCGGCTGGCGCTGCGCAGCAAGCTGGTGGCGCCAATGCCGGAAGACGGCACGCCATCCATGCACGCAAACGATGAACGCAAGCCCCACGGGCCGGCGATCGAAGCCCATCTGCTGATGATGTCGGCCACGCCGATCCCGCGCACGCTGGCGATGACGGTGTTCGCCGACCTCGACGTCAGCACCATCGACGAGCTGCCGCCGGGCCGCACGCCGATCGTCACCAAGGTCTTCAGCGACGCGAAGCGCGACAACGTGATCAGCACCATTGCCGATGAAGTGGCGCGTGGCCGGCAGGTGTACTGGGTCTGCCCGTTGATCGAAGAGTCGGAGACGCTGGACCTGCAAAACGCGACCGCGACCCATCAGCAACTGAGCGACGCGCTGAGCGGCTACGCGGTCGGCCTGCTGCATGGCCGCATGGCCAGTGGCGAGAAGGCCGAGGCGATGGCGAAGTTCACTGCGGGCGAGCTGAAAGTGCTGGTCAGCACGACAGTGATCGAAGTTGGTGTCGACGTGCCGAACGCCTCACTGATGGTGATCGAGCATGCCGAGCGCTTTGGCCTGAGCCAACTGCATCAGTTGCGCGGGCGGGTCGGGCGCGGCTCGGTCGCCAGCGTCTGCGTGCTGGTCTACACGACGCCGTTGTCGCTGACCGGCAAGTCGCGCCTGAAGGCGATGGCCGAGACCAACGACGGCTTCGAGATCGCCCGGCGTGACCTGGAAATCCGCGGGCCGGGCGAGTTCATGGGCGCGCGCCAGTCGGGCGCGCCGCTCTTGCGCTTCGCCGACCTGGTGCTCGATGAAGACCTGGTTCACACCGCGCGCCAGGCGGCCTCGCGCCTGCTCGACAGCCACCCGAAGCTCGCCGAGCAGCATGTGGAGCGCTGGCTGGGCAGCAAGTCGGAATACCTCAACGCTTGAGCGGCGTCGTGTTCAGCGGCGAAGGCGTGTCGCCGCGCAGCTGACAGAATGCGCGCCATGAAAGGCCCTGAACCCGCCACCGCCGACACTGCGGATGGCCGCTTTGAAGATTATTTCCGTGATGGCAGCGTGCCGATCGAGTCGCAAGGCTTGTGGCAGCTCGCGCAGCACGAAGCCACGCTCGACGCCTTGCGCGGCCTCTTCCACGGCCCGGCGCCGCTGGTCAAGCTGCGCGTGTGGGTGTTCCTGGATCTGATGGCGATGCCGCAATCGCGCATCGCCCGCGACGAGATCAACCAGCGCTTCCATGTGCTGCGCGAAGAACCGCTGGCGCTGGTGCTGAACCGGCTGCGCGAGGTCGGCCTGCTGAGCTGGGACGCCACCACGCAGGACTACACCTTGCCACCGCTGGCGCCGCTGGTGATGGCGCTGCTGAGCCCGCTGATGCAAAGCCAGCGCGAAGACGCCGACCTCGCGGCACTGCTCGCCAGCGTGACCGGTGCACAGCAGCTGGGCATGATCGACGCGGCGCAGCTGGACCATCTGCAAGCCCAGCTTGCGCGGCTGCACGATGAGTTTGCCGAGGCCATTGCGAGCAGCTCCGAGTTCCGCCTGCGCCAGGCGCGGCGCCGCTTCGACCGCGCGCTGAGCCTGGTCGAAAAAGCCTCGCAGGCCTTGACCGCGATCATCACCAGCGCGCAAGGTAACGTGAAGCTGGAGCGCATTGCCCGCGACCTCGGCTTGGCGCAGGCCAAGCTGCTGGCGATGGCGAGCCAGTTCAACCGCGCGATGCAGCAGGCCGACCGCCAACGCGTCACGCTCGGCAGCACCGGCGTGACGACGACCGATGTGCGGCGCTGGCTGCAGTCGGCGCCCGACCTGGGCTCGCTGCTCAACGGTGTGCTGTCGGCCTCGGTGTTTCCGGTGTTCGTGTCGCCGCATGAATTGCTTGACGTGACCGAAGCCGAGTTCGACCGCGACCGGCCCACACGTGCCGTGCCCGATGCCCTGCCGGCGCCGCAGGCCGCGCCGGTCGGCGTGCTGGAAGGCCTGTCGCTGCCCGAAGAGCTGGGCGCCCTGGTCGCGCAGCTGGCCGGTTGGAGCGAGGTGCGACCGGTGTCAGATGCCGTGCTGGGTGGACGTTATGCACAAGCGGCTTATCGCGCCCAACTGATGCCCTTGCTGGGCGACCCGCAGGCGCAGCAGCTGCAAGGCCTGACCGGCGACTTCGCCCGCTCGCCGTGGCGAGTGCAATGGCAGACCGACTTGCAGGCCAGCGACGAAGCCGATGTGCGGGCGCTCTCGGCTGGCTGGCTGGCACCGCATGATCAGCCCTTTCCCGAGCCCCCGCTCGCCCCCAATAGCGAAACCACACCATGACTGCTGCGATCGACGAAGGCGCGCTGCTGGCCGCCGAGCTGCTGGCTCGCCGCTGGCTGCCACGCACCCACCCGCGGGTGCGGCGCGCATTGATCGATGCCGAACTGTGGGCCGATGTCGGCCAGCGCCTTGCCGGCGTCGGCCTGCGCCTGGTCGACAACCTGTATGCCGATCACGTCAGCGTGGCGCTGCTGCGCCCGGCCGAATCGGCGGTGTTTGGCGACACCGGCTTGGCCGGCAACAACAACCTCGAATTGCCGCGCGATGGCGTGGCCTTGTTGATCGTGCTGTGGTCACTGATCGTGCTGCCCAAGCGCGAGAAGCAGGCCTCGCGCGCCAGCAGCCCCGAGCCGGGGCAAGACGAAATGTTTGCCAGCGCCAAGCCGCTGCCGAGCGCGCAGACGGTGAGCCCGGTGGTGTCATATGCGGCGCTGCTGGCCGACTTCGGCGTGCAGCTCGGCAAGAAGACGCGGCTCGACGGCAACCTCAAGCTGCTGGAGCGGCACGGCTTCATCGAGCGGCGCGGTAACGACATTGCCGAAGGGCCGCTGCTCGACCTGCTGCTCGACTACGACACGCTCGCGCCGCGCATCCTCGACGGTGCGCTGGCCGACGTGCTGGCACGCGAACGGGCTGCTTCGCCGACGCCGCCTTCGCCAACCCCGTCTTCGCCAACCTCATCGGCCGAGCCCGATGCGCGAGCCGAAGGCAACGCAGCCATCCCGAATCCACCGCCCCTTTCAGAGCTGAGCTGACCCATGTTCCATCTGCAATCGCTCGAACTCATGCACTGGGACTACTGCCAGCGCGTGAGCCTGCCGCTGGACGCCGCCATCGTCACCATCGCCGGGCCGAACGGCTCGGGCAAGACCACGCTGCTCGATGCGATGCGCACCTTGCTCGGCCTCGACTGCTCCGGTGGGCGCAGCTACAAGACCTATGCGCGCCACGCCAATGCCAACAGCGCCTGGCTGCGCGGTGTCGTCGACAACAAGCCGCAAGGCGCGCAATCATCGAACCGGCCGTTCGCACGCTCGCTGCTGTATTCCGACCAGGTCACGCTGGCCTGCCGCATCGAACGCAATGGCGGCGACTGGCAGCGGCGCTACCTGCTCGTGGAAGGCGATGTGCCGATCGAAGCGCTGATCGAGCGACCGGAAAAAGACATGCTCGGCCCGGAGATCTGGCGCAAGCGCCTGGCCGTGGCCGGCCTCACGCCAGCGATCGCGCGCGTGTTGTCGCTGGAGCAGGGCCAGACCGATCGGCTGTGCGAGTTCAGCCCGCGCGAGCTACTCAAACTGGTGTTCGATGTGTTCGGTGACCAGGAGGTGCTGGACCGTTATGACGTGGCCCGCGGCCATCAGCAACAGCTCAACAAGGAAGTGGCACAGGCGGAGTACGAGCTCGCGCATGCGCGCAACCTGCTCGCCGGGCTGGCCTTGCGCGTCATCAACTACCAGCAGCACCAGAGGAAGCTGCGCGAGCGCGAACGGCTGAACACCGAGGTGCTGCCGGTGCTGCAATGGTCGGAGAAGCGCGAACAGCTCACCGAGCGCGTACGCGAGCTGCACCGCCAGCGGCTGCAGGCCGCCGCCGAAGCGCAGAAGCACAGCAGCCAGCGCAAGGAGCTGCTGGCCTTGCATGAATCGCGGCAACAACTGGATGGCCGGCTCGATGCGCTGACCCGCGAACGCGAGAGCACGCGCCTGGCGCTGACCGAAGCCACCGCGGCCGAAAAGCCGATCGAGCAATTGGTCAAGCACGCCACCGAGCTGCAGACGTTGGCCGCGGTCGAATCCGACCAGCAACAACTGGCCGCGCGGCTGCAGGAGCTGGAGCAAGCGTCGCAGCAATGGGCTTCGCAGTGGTCACAGCACAGCGAGAAGCGGCAAGCCGCCGAGAAGGCGCTTGCCGCGCTCGAAGGCCAGCGCCAGCCCCCGCCGCCGCCCGAAGTGCAGCGGCTGCGCCGCGCGCTCGATGCCGAAGGCATTGCGCACCATGTGCTGGCCGATGTGGTCGAGGTCAGCGATGAACATTGGCGTGCCGCTGTCGAAGGCGTGCTGCGTTCGGTGCGCTGGGTCATCGTGCTGGCGCACAGCAGCGACGAAGCGCGGGCCTTCGGCATCGCCGAGCGCGAGCGCTATCGGCATTACGTGGTTGCGCAATCCGAGGCTGCACCGGCCCAAGCACCGACCGATGCGCTGCTGGCCGTCGTCCATTTCAGCGCGGCGGTGCCGGGCTGGCTGCTGCGCCAACTGGCCGGCATCCGCCGTGTGGCCAGCACCGCCGAAGGCGCAAAGCGGGGCGGCGAATGGATCACGCCGGAGGCTTATCAACGCGATGCACGCGGCGGCCGCTCGGTGTGGGTCTCGCCGGCCGAACATCAGTTCGGTGCTGCCGCCATGGCCGCGCGCCGAGATGCGCTGACTCAGGCCCTGAGCCAGGCCGACGACACCTTGATGCGCATCGCCCGCGAGCAGCAAGCCAACCAACGCCAGCTGGCCGATGCCAGGCGCGCAGCGCAAGGCCACAGCGCCGCGCGCGAACTGGCCGAGCGCGGCGCCGAGTTCGCCCAAGCGCGCGAGAAGCTGCCGGCGCTGCAAGCGGCCCGCCGCGCCACAGGCAACCGATGGACGCAGCTGGAAGCGGACCACGAGCGCCTTGTGCGCGAGCAGCAGAACAGCGAGATCCGCTACACCCAGCTGCAAGACGGGCTGAAGCGCAGCGAGCAGCAAGCCGCGCAAAACGCGCGTGAATGGACGCTGCGCCGCGCCGAGTCACGCACGCAGGTGGAGGCCTCACAAACGCTGCGGCGGCGCTTTCCGGCAAGCTGGCGCGAGCCGGCCACGATCAGCGCATTGCAGGATGAATTCGGGTCGGCGAAGCAGGCCGAAATCCGCGCCAATAACGTCGAAAAAGAGCTGACCGAAGGCGAATGGGAAACCGACGGCACCGTCGAAGACCGTCATCAGCGCATGAACGCCGCTGTGGCTGATCAGGAGCTGCAGCTCAACGACCGCCGCGTCAGCAACGAGCAGGCGCGCATCGCGGTGCACAACGCCCGCGAGCGCTACATCGAGGTGCTGCGCAGCACGATCCGCCGCTATCGCAAGAACATCCAGGAACTCGGCGAACTTGCGGGTGTGGAGGTGCAGGCCGAGCTGCCGCACCTGGAGAACGAAGACGCGGTGTTGGCGCAAGCGGGCCTGGCGGTGAAGTTCCGCTTCGATGGCAAAGACGCGATCGGCCTCAACGACGGCGAAGCCTCAGGCGGCCAGCAGGTGCTGAAGTCGCTGATCTTGTTGGTCGGCCTGATGAAGGACGACGACAGCCCCGGCGGCTTCGTCTTCATCGACGAGCCCTTCGCGCACCTGGACGTGCGCAACATCCAGCTGGTCGGCCACTTCCTGCGCTCGACCCGCGCGCAATACCTGCTGACGACGCCGATCACGCACAACCTCGAAGTCTTCGAGCCGGCCGAGATCACGCTGGTGACGAGCAAGAAGCCCAAGGGCAGCCGCTGGGCGCCGCCGATTGCGGTGTTGCAACGGCGCGGTGTGCCGAACCTCGCGGCGGTGGTGCAGCCTTGACGATGAAGCGCAGCGAGTGGCATGGCATGACCGAGGCGGCCGTGCCACCGCCGTTGAAGAAGCTGCGCGCTGCGGAGCGCGATCTGCTAACCCTCTGGGCCCGTGGCACGGCACTGAAGCGGCAATGGCTCACCTTGCTGAATGAGGCAGGCCTGGACCGGCTGGAACTGGCCGAGGCCCTGGCCGACAAGCTGGCCGTGCTCGGCATCGCCCGGGTTCAAACCAGCTTCGACCGTGGCCTGTGGTCGAAGCAGCAACTCGAATGGCTGGACCTGGCTTCGTTGCAAGCCGAACTGGGGCTGCGCAGCAAATCAGAGGGCGACGCGCAGCGCAACGAATTGCGAGCCCAACTGCGCGCCCTGGAAAGCGAGACGCCGGGCCTGATGGCTGCGGCGCAATTGCTGGCCGAAACCCGAGGGCTGAAGATCGAGCACTTGAAAGCCCGCAACGAACTGCTGCAAGGCCTCGCGCAATGGTGCGCCGAGCAGCAACGCGGCATGCGCCAGGATTTCGCGCTGCAGATCCGGCCCAGCACCAAGGCCGTGAGCGACTCCGAATGGGAATGGCTCGAAAAACAGTTCGATCTGGATGTGTTGGGCATCGAACGATTTGCGCCCGTGGTCTGGCTTTCCACCGAACGCAGCCTGCGATGGCCGCAGGCGCGGCTGGATGGGGCCGCCTTCCCCTTTATCGGCGTGCCAGCCGAATCGATCGCACAAGTGCAGTCGATGGACCGCCCGCCCGAGGCTTATTGGCTGATCGAGAACCGCGCGAGCTTCGAGCGCCAGTCCCGGCAGCGCGCAGCCGGCATCTGCATCGTGTGGTTGCCGGGGCGGCCTTCGAAGGCCTGGCAGGCGGCGATCAGGCATCTGCTGACGGTCACGCCAGCGCCCGCACGCATCAGCGCCGATGCCGACCCGGCCGGCATCGAGATCGCGTTGACGGCTGGTGCGCTGTGGAACAACCCGCCAGGCTGGGAAGCCTGGGCGATGGAGCCCGAACGATTGAAGCAAGGCAAGGCCCTGCCGTTGAACACCTACGATCGCCAGACGCTGGCTCGCCTGAAGCTGCACACCGAGGTGCCAGACCGGCTGCGCGCACTGGCCGAAGCGATCGAACAAACGGGCTGCAAGGCCGAGCAAGAGGGCTGGCTCTGACCCATTTCGTGATCGTCGCCTCGGCTTGCTTAGCGCTTAGCTCTTAGCTCTTAGCTTTTAGCTCTTAGCGCTTCAGCCGTCTTGGCTCTGGCTCCAAGGCCTTGAACTCGCCGCTCAGAACGGCGCAGCCGACAGATTCACATCGAGCTGCAAGGCCTCCAACTGCTTGCGCAGCGCCGCGTTCTCGGCCGTGAGTTCGGCCACGCGCTGACGCAGCGCCTGGATCTCGTCGGTATCACCCGCTTCAACGGGCGATTCGGCCTCGGCGCTCGGCGCTTTCGCTTCACGTGGCTTGCGCTTCGAATCACGCACCCGCTTGGCAACCTGCTTCAATTCATCGACACCGGCCGCTGCCGCGGCCACCTGTTCTTCGGCAGGCAAGCTCGCCACCGCGGCGGCTGCATTGATCGAGATCGAACCCGCGCGCACGGCCGCCACGATTTCGGGCGCGGCCTGCTTCTGGATCTTTTCGATCATCACGACCTGGCTGCTGCTCAAGCGCGCGGCCTTCGCGATCGCTTCGCGGCTGGTCAAGGGCTCGGGTTGCGCGGGCAGCACGGGTGCCGGCGCGATCGCTTCGCCAGCGGGTGCAGTCGTGACGGGCGCCGCACCCGCAGCGTCTTGCGCAACCCGGGCGCGCGCCGATTGCTCAGCCATGATTTCGCTCTTGCGCAAGGCCAGCAGCCCGCGCTGGAAGTTCGACACGCTGCGTCGGCCCAGGTGCTGATCGATCATCCACAGATGCACGTCTTCGATCGACTGGAAGCGCGGGTTCTGCACCGCGTTGAACGGCAGGCCGTGCTTCTGGCAAATTCCATAGCGGTTGTGCCCATCGACCAGCACATCGCCCCACAGCACCAGCGCGTCACGGCAGCCTTCAGCCACGATGCTGCGCTCCAGCGCATCATGTTCTTCCGCCGTCAACGGGTCGATATAGGCTTTCAGTTCTTCGTTGACGACGACGTTCATGACGCTCTGGATCCGGGTGCGGGAAGGGGGCGCGATTCTAGAGGCGGTCCCTCGGGCCCGCATGAAGATGCCGGTTACTGGCTCTTTTTTTCGAACTTCAGGCCATCACTCAGAATGTGATCTGCGAAATTTTCGTGGCAGTCCCGCATGCCGGTGCCAAAGGCTTTGTCGGGCTTGATGGCGTGCGCCGTGCCCAGCGCCCTCAGGCCCGGAATGTGTTTGAGCTTCTCTGCCACCGGGTCACCCTCAACGTCATAGTATTCGATCAGCTTCTCGGCATTCTTGACGTTGTCCTTGGGCAGTTCGTTGATCACGCTATTGTTCAAGGGCGAGGGGGCAAACAAGACGCTTTCCACTCCGTGTTTCAAGCCGGCATCGGTGGCCATGCCGCCGCCCAGGGAATGGCCGACCAACTTCACTGCGTAATCCCTCCCAGGGTTGCCCCTTTGCAGTCAAGGCCAGCGCCTCCTTGCACAACTGATCGGCCTCTATATAGGCTTGGGGCTTACCGCCTATCGCGGCGTAGAGATTAGCCATCCATTGAACGACCGTGTTTTTCTTGTTATTCATAACCCGCTCATCGGCTGTGTCACCCACATTGGGCCCGGCTGTCGTTCCACCAAACGCCAGCACGATGTCCTTGGTTTGATGATTCACGAAATTCGTCTCCATTAATCCGCTGGAAGGATTGGCGATCGAGCCATCTGCCTTCTGGACCGACACCGCCTTCCTTCCAAGGCTTCGGGCGACATCGTACTCAGGATGCCGTCTCGTTCGGGATCTCTTGCCGCAGGCAGATTGGCCTTGCTGCTCAAGGCGATCGCCAGCGCATTCGACGTTACCCAGTTGGCGGGCAAGTGCTGAGGGTTGCGCTTATAGACATAGTCAGCCAGCTTCGACATGTCAACGATTTCCCGGCGCGCAGCCAGATCGGAGGGCATGGCGTGGTGCGGATTGGTGGGATCGACCTTGCTGCTGGGCTTCAAATCAACACTGAATAAGCCAGCCACAGCCGCCAGCGCCCTGCTCCACGAAGTCGACTCCGCCTTGCCGCTTGAAAGCGGTGTCGTGGGCAGCGCCCCATTTCGAAGTGGCGACCGACCGTTGGACACACGTGACGCCGGACCCCGATCTTGAGCCTGACCTGCAGGCACACCGGCTCTGCGCCTTAGCTGATTCGATGACGCATGCGGCTGTACGGAACTTGAGCTGCCTCCACTTGGGGAACTCGTCCTGGTTGGCAAGGTCATCAATCGGTTCCACATATCGGCATCCATTCATAGGCCATGCCGACTTCACGATCGATACCGGCGTTGACGCTCAGGCGTGATCTAAGCCCATTGCCTACGTCTTGTACGCAGCGGATGCGAACATTTGGATGAATTGGCGCAGCAGGGCCGCAAGGCCAGTGCGGCATGCAATCTCGAACCGATGCCCCAGGATCAGAGGCCCCGTTCAACGAACGCTGTAAATGCCTTTCATGACGCAGTACGAGGGCTCGGCTATTCTGCGAGGTATGACACTTACCGAGCTGCGTTACATCGTCGCCGTGGCCCGCGAGAGGCACTTCGGCCGTGCGGCGGAGGCCTGCTTCGTCTCGCAACCCACGCTGAGCGTGGCGATCAAGAAGCTCGAAGAAGAGCTGGATGTGAAGCTGTTCGAGCGCGGCGCCAATGAAGTCAGCGTGACGCCCCTGGGCGAAGAGATCGTGCGCCAGGCCCAATCGGTCATCGAACAGGCCGCCGGCATCAAGGAGATCGCCAAGCGCGGCAAAGACCCGGTGTCAGGCCCGTTGCGCCTGGGCGTGATCTACACCATCGGGCCTTATCTCTTGCCCGACCTGGTTCGGCAGGCGATCGACAAGGTGCCGCAGATGCCGCTGATGCTGCAGGAGAACTTCACCGTCAAGCTGCTGGACATGCTGCGCACCGGCGAACTCGATTGCGCCATCATCGCTGAGCCCTTTCCAGACACCGGCCTGGCGGTCGCGCCGCTGTACGACGAGCCGTTCATGGTGGCGGTGCCGAAGGGCCATGCACTGGCCAAGCGCGAGAGCATCAGCGCTGAAGAGCTGAAGCAGGAAACCATGCTGCTGCTGGGCACCGGCCATTGCTTTCGCGACCACGTGCTCGAGGTGTGCCCGGAATACGCCCGCTTCTCAAGCGACGCTGAAGGCATTCGCAAGAGCTTTGAAGGATCGTCGCTGGAAACCATCAAGTACATGGTGGCCTCCGGCATGGGCGTGACGGTGGTTCCTCAGCTCAGCGTTCCAAAAGACACCCAGCGCCAGGTGCACTATGTGCCATTCACCGACCCTGCCCCCACGCGCCGCGTGGTGCTGGCCTGGCGGCGCACCTTTACCCGCTACGAGGCCATCGCCGCACTGCGCAATGCCATCTATGCCTGCCCGCTCGAAGGCGTCACCCGGGTGTCTTGAGCCCTGTCGTGCCGATGCCCTTATCGCAGGCCCGGCTTGTGGGCCCGGATCTGGCCTTGACCCCTCGATTGCATACGGATCGCTGGGGTCGCTAGACTTGGTCGTCGTTCGCTCTTCACCGGAGAAGAAAACCAATGGCCAAGAAGCAGAAGACCGTCGCTGCCCCCGCTGCGGGAAGCGTGCAGATCAACATCGGCATCAGCGAGAAAGACCGCGGCGCCATCGCCGAAGGATTGAGCCGCCTGCTGGCCGATACCTACACGCTGTACCTGACCACGCACAACTTCCATTGGAATGTGACGGGCCCGATGTTCAACACGCTGCATCTGATGTTTATGACGCAGTACACCGAGCTGTGGAACGCGGTCGATCCGGTCGCCGAGCGCATTCGCTCGCTGGGGCATTCGGCACCGGGCTCTTATGCGCAGTTCAGCAGCCTGGCCTCGATCAAGGACGCTCCGGCCATACCGCCGAAGGCACTGGAGATGGTCCGCATCCTGGTCGATGGCCACGAGGCTGTGGCCCGCACGGCGCGCAGTATCTTTCCGCTCGCCGACAAGGCCCATGACGAGCCGACCGCCGACCTCTTGACCCAGCGCCTGACCGTGCACGAGCAAACGGCCTGGATGCTGCGCAGCCTGCTCGAGAACTGATGATTGCGCAGCCGGAAGCACAAGCCGCAGGCACGCCCATCGTGCCTCCCGCAACGCGCGTGGCCATCGTGACCTTCGATGGCTTCAACGAACTCGATACGTTCATCGCGCTGGGCATGATCAACCGCCTGAGGCCCCAAGGCTTCACGGCGGAAATCACCGGGCCGGGGGCTCGGCTGACGTCGATGAACGGCGTCACTGTCGATGTGCAGCAGCCCCTGGAATTCGCCAACGAGGCCGATGTGGTGCTGTTCGGCAGCGGGATCTACACCCGCGCGATCGCGGAAGACGCCGCGATTCTTGACCGGCTGGCGCTGGACCCGCTGCGCCAGCTGATCGGCGCGCAATGCTCCGGCACCTTGCTGCTGGCCCGGCTGGGCTTGATTGGCGACATGCCGGCCTGTACCGATCTGATCACCAAGCCCTGGGTCGTGGAAGCCGGTGTGCGGGTCGTTGACGACCCGTTCCATGCCCGTGGGCCGGTGGCCACGGCGGGCGGTTGCCTGGCCGCGCAATATCTCGCGACCTGGGTGATGCTGCGTCTGGCGGGCCAGAAAGCCACCGAGCAGGCACTGCACTACGTGGCACCGGTGGGCGAAAAGGAAAGCTATGTCGCGCGCTTGCTCGGTGTGGTGGAGCCGTTCGTCGCTACTGCAGGCGGCGGATAAGACCGTGAGTCGGGCCCGAGGAACAGGCCTTGCTCACGGTGAAGAATTCGAGATGAATCGCCTTCGGGTTTACTGCGCAGGCGGCGCCATCGACCAGCGACGCTTCACTTCACCCGCGCCGTTCACACTTTCCAGGTGAACGCCAAAGCCCCAAAGACGCGCCACGTGCTTCAGCACTTCATTGGCGGCGTCATGCAAAGGCCGGTCGTTGTGCTGGGCATGGCGCAGTGTCAATGAACGGTCACCGCGCAAGTTGACGCTCCACACCTGAATGTTGGGTTCGCGTGCACCGAGGTCGTATTGGTGCGACAGCGCTTCACGCACGCGCCGGTAACCGCTTTCATCGTGAATCGCCGCCACCTCCAGTTCATCGTCTTTCTCGTCATCGACGATTGAGAAAAAGCGAAATTCACGCATCAGGTTCGGTGACAGGTACTGGCCGATGAAGCTTTCATCCTTGAAGTTGCGCATCGCATGGTCGATGGTTTCCAGCCAGTCCTTGCCGGCGACATCAGGGAACCAGTGCCGATCTTCATCGGTCGGGCGCTCGCAGATGCGCTTGATGTCTGTGTACATCGCAAAGCCCAGCGCGTACGGGTTGATGCCGCTGTAAGCACGGCTGCCGACCGGCGGCTGGGCCACCACATTGGTGTGCGACTTCAGCCATTCGATCATCATGCCGTCGGTCAGATAGCCGTCGTCATACATCGTGTTGAGCAGCTTGTGATGCCAGAACGTCGCCCAGCCTTCGTTCATGACCTGGGTCTGGCGCTGCGGATAGAAGTACTGCGCGACCTTGCGCACGATGCGCACGATCTCGCGCTGCCAGGGCTCCAGCAGCGGCGCATTCTTCTCGATGAAGTAAAGCAGGTTCTCTTGCGGCTCTTCGGGAAAGCGCCGGGTCTGCGCCTCTTCCGCGGTCTTCTCTGCCTTGCGGGGCAGGGTGCGCCACATTTCGTTCACCTGCTGCTGGGCATAAGCCTCACGGTCTTTGCGATCGGCCAGCTCCTGCGCCAAAGATTTGCGGCTGGGCCGGCGATAGCGGTCCACACCGTGGTTCATCAGCGCGTGGCAGCTGTCGAGCAGTTCCTCGACAGCGTCAAGGCCGTGTCGGGCTTCGCAATCGGCCACATAGTTCTTGGCGTAGACGAGGTAGTCGATGATCGACGACGCATCTGTCCACATGCGAAACAGGTAATTCCCTTTGAAGAAGCTGTTGTGGCCATACGCCGCATGCGCGATCACCAGCGCTTGCATCGCCATCGTGTTCTCTTCCATCAGGTAGCTGATGCAAGGGTTGGAGTTGATGACGATCTCGTAGGCCAAGCCCATGTGACCGCGGCGATAGTTCTTCTCGGTCGCAATGAACTCCTTGCCATAGCTCCAATGCCGGTAGTTCACCGGCATGCCCACGCTGGCATAGGCATCCATCATCTGCTCCGCCGTGATGATTTCCAGCTGGTTCGGATAAGTGTCGAGACCGAAGCGCTCGGCCGTCGCCTTGATCACTTCGTGATAACGCTCGACCAGCTCGAACGACCAATCGCTGGGGGAGGGGAGGGGCTCCTGCCTGCGCGGTGGCGCGGCGATGTCTGCCGCACGGCGACGCATGTTGCCCGCCCACAGATCCTTGCGCCGATCGTCGCCCCAGGGCGGCTCGATGCTTTGAGAAGTGGTTGAACTCATGTGGCAACTCCTTCCTTCTTGAACAGCTGACGGAAGACGGGATAAATCTGTGAGGCCTCCGTCACCTTGCGGATGGCGAAGTCTTTCGATTCAGCCGCAAGCGCGGAATACTCATCCCACAGGTTCTGCTCTTCCTCAGCGACTTGCACATAAGCGAAGTAGCGGCACAACGGCAGGATGTTATGTGCGAGCAACTCCCGGCAGCGCCCGCTATCGTGATGCCAGTTATCACCATCACTGGCCTGTGCGCCATAGATGTTCCATTCGCTGGTGGGGTAGCGTGCGCGGGCGATCTCTTCCATCAGCACCAAAGCACTCGACACTACCGTGCCACCGGTTTCTGTGGAATGGAAGAAGTTCTGTTCGTCAACTTCCTGCGCTTGGGTATGGTGGCGAATGAAGACGATGTCGATGCGCTCGTAATGCCGCGTCAAAAAGAGATAAAGCAAGATGAAGAAGCGTTTGGCCAGATCCTTGCGCGCTTCGTCCATCGAGCCCGAGACATCCATCAGGCAGAACATCACCGCTTTGCTGGTCGGCACCGGCACGCGCACGCGGCTGCGGTAGCGCAAATCGATCGGGTCGAGATAAGGAATGCGGGCCAAGCGGGCCCTCAGTGTTTCGATTTCCTTTTCCAGCAGAGCGATCTCATTCGCATGACCGACCGGGTGCCGCTGCAAGTCTTCGAGCTTCTCTTCAAGCGCCCGAAGCTCGCGACGTGAATCACTGCCCAGCGCAATGCGCCGGCCGATCGCACCGCGCATCGACCGCACGACGTGCAGGTTGTTGGGTGTACCGTCACTGCTGTAACCCGCTCTGTGGGTCTTGAACTCCGGCGTTTCGGCAAGCGTCGTACGTGTCAGGTTCGGTAAGGCCAGATCATCAAAGAAGACCTGCATGAACTCTTCTTTGCTGAGGTGAAAGACGAAGTCGTCTTCTCCTCCTTCGGAATCACCGGCCTGTCCGGAGCCGCTGCCCTTGCCGCCGCCGCCTTGTGGCCGCTCGATGTGATCGCCGCGCACGTACTCGCGGTTGCCGGGATGCACGATCTCCCTCGCACCGCCCGTGCCGTGGCTGAAGACGGGCTCGCTGATGTCGCGCCTCGGCAAG
>CAXTCD010000037.1:0-29717 GCA_964242145.1 uncultured Rhizobacter sp. | reverse complement strand
CGAACCATTCCCACGGATGGCCGATGCAGAGCTTGAAGCCGGTCGGCTTGCCGCCCGACAAGTTACGCAGCCGATCGATGAACTGCATCATCTCGACCGGCGTGCTGAAGGCGGAATGGCGTGCCGGCGAGATGCAATCAACCCAGGGCGTGACGCCGCGTGCCGTAGCGATTTCCAGCGTGACTTTCGGGCCGGGCAGCACGCCGCCATGGCCCGGCTTGGCGCCCTGGCTCAGCTTCAGCTCGACCATCTTGACTTGCGGATCACGAGCATTGGCTTCGAAGCGTTCGGCGTTGAAGCTGCCGTCGTCATTGCGGCAGCCGAAGTAGCCCGAGCCGATCTCCCAGATCAGGTCACCGCCATGCGTGCGGTGGTGCGCGCTGATCGAGCCTTCGCCGGTGTCGTGCGCAAAGCCGCCGCGCTTGGCGCCAGCATTGAGCGCCAGGATGGCGTTGGCCGACAGCGCGCCAAAGCTCATCGCCGAGATGTTGAAGACGCTCGCGGAATAAGGCTGTGCGCGGCCTGCGCCAATCGTCACGCGGAAGTCGTGCGTGGGCAGCTCGGTCGGTACCAGCGAATGGTTGATCCATTCATAGCCATTCGCGCCCACGTCCATCTGCGTGCCGAAGGGCCGCTTGTCAGGCTCGCCCTTGGAACGCTGATAAACCAACGAACGTTGTTGGCGCGAGAACGGCGCGGCTTCGTTATCGCCTTCGATGAAATACTGGCGCATCTCCGGGCGAATGAACTCGAGCAGAAAGCGAAGATGGCCGATGACCGGATAGTTGCGCAGCACCGAATGCCGGCTCTGCAAGATGTCGCGCACCCCGAGCGCCAGCAGCGCGATGAACACCAGCATCGGCCACCCGCCGACGCCGAACGCCACCCAGCTGAAGGCGCACAGCAATGCGCCCACCGCGCACAGCAGCCAGGCGCTGTATCGGATTGGAAAATACTGGTTCAGCGTCAGCAGCCATGCGCGCATGGAACATCCTCTCGGTGAATGGGCACCATCGCCTCCGTCAGCAATGGTAGGCCTGGTTTTGTGACACAGCGGCGATTCACCCAGCGGCCCTTGACGTCGCATCATGCAGCCGTTGGTTGCGTGGCGATCGATGCAGAAGCACCTCGATTGCCCCGCTATACTGCCCGCTCAGCGCTGATTTGTTCCGGCTTGCGGGCGCTCTAGAAATGCAGCTAAAGACAGGACGCAGCACCCGGTGTCCCCTTTGGCGATGCCGGGTGTTTTTCATTGGGCAGCAATGAGTTCATTGGGTCACGTTCAACCGCAATCGATGGCGTTCAGTGCGCCGCTCACCTTGCGCAGCGGCGCGCAGATTCGCGACTACACGCTGGTCTACGAAACCTACGGCACGCTGAACGCCGACAAGCGCAACGCGGTGCTGGTATGCCACGCGCTCAACGCGTCGCACCATGTGGCCGGCACTTACGCC
This sequence comes from uncultured Rhizobacter sp., assembly GCA_964242145.1. Lineage (GTDB taxonomy): Bacteria > Pseudomonadota > Gammaproteobacteria > Burkholderiales > Burkholderiaceae_C > Rhizobacter. Next base: position 28,263 of record CAXTCD010000037.1, on the reverse strand, counting down.
GATCAGCCGAAAAGCGAAGGCTGGTGGGACAACCTGATCGGCCCCGGCAAGCCATTGGACACCGATCGCTTCTTCGTGATCGGCGTCAACAACCTCGGTTCGTGCTTCGGCTCGACCGGTCCGATGCAGGCCAACCCGGCCACCGGCCAGCCCTATGGCGCCGACTTTCCGGTCGTCACTGTCGAAGACTGGGTCGATGCGCAGGCTCTGTTGCTCGATCAACTGGGCATCACCCAACTGGCGGCGGTGCTGGGCGGCAGTCTGGGCGGCATGCAGGCGCTGAGCTGGTCGCTGCGCTACCCGACGCGGCTGCGTCATTGCGTGGCGGTGGCCACGGCACCGAGCTTGTCGGCACAGAACATCGCGTTCAACGAAGTGGCGCGGCGCGCGATCGTCACCGACCCGGATTTCCATGGCGGCCATTTCTATCGGCATGGCGTGCTGCCCAAGCGCGGCCTGCGCGTGGCGCGGATGATCGGCCACATCACCTATCTCAGCGACGACTCGATGGAAGCCAAGTTCGGCCGCAGCCTGAAAGGTGCGGCCCCGAACTACAGCACGCAAGACATCGAGTTCGAGATCGAAAGCTATCTGCGTTATCAGGGCGACAAGTTCAGCGAATACTTCGATGCCAACACCTATCTGCTGATCACCCGCGCGCTCGATTACTTCGACCCGGCACGAGACCATGGCGGCAGCCTGAGCACAGCCTTTGCGCTGGCGCGCTGCAAGTTTCAGCTGGTCAGCTTCACGACCGACTGGCGCTTCTCGCCGGCGCGATCGCGCGAGCTCGTCAAGGCCTTGCTCGACAACCGCTGCGACGTGAGCTACGCCGAGATCGATGCGCCGCATGGCCACGATGCGTTTCTGCTCGATGACCCGCGCTATCACGCGGTGATGCGCGCGTGTTTCGAAAACATCGCCAAAGAGGTTTCTGTGAGCAAAGAGGTCGGCGCATGAGCGATCGCCAAGACATCGAACTGATTGCGGCGCTGGTGCCGCGGGGCTCTCGGGTGCTCGATCTGGGCTGCGGCAACGGCGAGCTGCTGGCTTATCTGCGCGACCAGCGGCAATGCACCGGCTATGGCATCGAGATCTCCGATGCCAATGTGCTGGCCTGCACGCAACGTGGCGTCAACGTGATCCAGCTCAACCTCGAAGACGGCCTGTCGATCTTCGAAGACCAGAGCTTCGATGTGGTGCTGCAGCTCGACACCTTGCAGCACCTGCGGCACACCGAGCGCTTGCTGCACGAGACGGCGCGCGTCGGCCGCGTCGGCATCGTCAGCTTTCCGAATTTCGCGCATTGGCCGAACCGCCTGCAGATCGCCTCCGGACGCATGCCGGTCACACGCGTGTTGCCGTACCAGTGGTACGACACGCCGAACATTCGCGTCGGCACCTATGCCGATTTCGAAGTGCTGGCGCGCAAGAGCGGGCTGCATGTGCTCGAGTCTTTCGGTATTCAGCAAGGGCGGGCGGTGCGGCGCTGGCCGAACCTGCGCGCCAGCGTCGCGGTGTTCAAGCTCGAGCGCGCCTGACGCGTTCCGCACGCGTCATCGGCGCGCGGCATGGCGCGTCGATGTCAAGCGTTTCGGCTTAACACGCACATCGCCGCGGGTGTTGACCCTGCTTAACGCGAAGGCCTTTCATCGGGTATATGCTGCGTCGCAACACGGCCGAGCGCCGGGCGTTAGCGAGGGACTGATGGACATTGCCACCATTCGCAAGACCGCGTTTGCCATGCCGCTGACGAGCCCGGCGTTCCCGCCCGGCCCTTACCGTTTCGTGCGGCGCGAATATTTCATCATCACCTACCGCACCGACCCCGAGGCCTTGCGCCTGGTGGTGCCCGAGCCGCTGGAGCTGGGTGACGATCCGCTGGTGAACTACGAGTTCATCCGCATGCCGGACTCGACGGGCTTTGGCGATTACACCGAGAGCGGCCAGGTGATCCCGGTCAGCTACCAGGGGGCCTCCGGCGGTTACACCCATGCGATGTACCTCGATGACCATCCGCCGATTGCCGGTGGCCGCGAGCTGTGGGGCTTTCCGAAGAAGCTGGCGAGCCCGAAGCTGGCGGTGCATACCGACACCCTGGTCGGCACGCTGGACTACGGCCCGGTGCGCATTGCCGTTGGCACGATGGGCTACAAGCACCGTGCGTTGGATCTTGACACTGAGCGTGCCAAGCTGGCCTCGCCGAACTTCCTGCTGAAGATCATTCCGCATGTCGATGGCACGGTGCGCATCTGTGAACTGGTGAAGTACTGGATCACCGATGTCGACCTGCATGGCGCCTGGTCGGGCCCGGCCTCGCTGGAACTTTATGCGCATGCCTTGGCGCCGGTGTCGCAGCTGCCCGTGCGCGAGATCGTCGGCGCGCGCCATCTGGTGGCCGACCTCACGTTGAGCCTGGGCCAAGTGGTGTTCGACTACCTCGCTTGACCCGTGAGCTCGGTCTGCTGAACGGGGTGTCGGAACGGCCCATCGAAATTCCGTTCTCACCCTTTCGTTTCTCTCTCCCTTCTTTTCAATCTTCCCTCTCAATCTGATCAAGGAGCACGGCATGAAAAAACTCGAAGGCAAGGTCGCGGTGGTGACGGGCGCCGCCAGCGGCATCGGTAAGGAAATCGCATTGGTGCTGGCTGCAGAAGGCGCCACGCTGGCGATTGCCGACTTGAAGCTCGAACAGGCCAACCTCGTCGCGCAGCAGATCGAAGCGCAAGGCGGCAAAGCGATCGGTGTGGCGATGGACGTGACCGATGAAGCGCAGGTCGATGCCGGCATCGATGCGGTGGCTGCGAAGTACGGCAGCATCGACATCCTGGTCTCGAACGCTGGCATCCAGATCGTCAACCCGATCGAGAACTACGCATTTGCCGACTGGAAGAAGATGCTCGCCATCCACCTTGACGGCGCCTTCCTGACCACGCGCGCTGCGGTGCGCCACATGTACAAGGGCGACCGCGGTGGGGTCGTGATCTACACCGGCTCGGTGCATTCGCATGAAGCCTCGCCGCTCAAGTCGGCCTACGTGACCGCCAAGCACGGGCTGCTTGGGCTGGCGCGAGTGCTGGCCAAGGAAGGTGCGAAACACAAGGTGCGTTCGCATGTGGTGTGTCCGGGCTTCGTGCGCACGCCCTTGGTCGATAAGCAGATCCCGGAGCAGGCCAAGGAGCTCGGAATCAGCGAAGACGAGGTGATCAAGAAAGTGATGCTCGGTGACACCGTCGATGGCGAGTTCACGACGGTCGATGACGTGGCGCAGACGGTGCTGTTCTTGAGTGCGTTCCCGTCGGCGGCGTTGACCGGGCAGTCGTTCGTGGTCAGCCATGGCTGGTTCATGCAATGAGCGCCGCCGCGACCGGTGCGAAGGGCCGGGCAAAAGCGCAAACGCCAAGTGGCGAGGCCGGTCGCAGTGCTTCGCGCAACGCAAGCCGCAGTGCCACGAAGCGCGTGAAGGCCACGGCTTCTGCCGATGTGGCTGCAGAAGCCGTTGAATCCGTCACCGCGCCGCCGGCAGCCCGAAAGCGCGCCGCCGTGGCCGCCCAAGCTGCGTTGAATGACGATGCGAACGGTCATTCGAACGGCCAGGCGAATGGCCATGGCCACGCCAGCGCCGGCAGCGACCCGGCCCGCAGCACGCCGACCGGCCTGCCGTTCGAAACGGTCGCGCTGGTGCTGCAAGGTGGTGGCGCGCTCGGGTCTTATCAGGCCGGCGTGTACGAAGGCTTGTTTGAAGCGGGCATCCAGCCGAACTGGATCGCCGGCATCTCGATCGGCGCGCTGAATACCGCGGTGATCGCGGGCAACGCGCCTGAGCTGCGGGTCGAGAAGTTGCGCGAGTTCTGGGAGACGATCTGCCGGCCGGCCTTCGTGTTCCCGCCGACCGAAGTGATCCAGCGCTGGATCGAAAAGGTCACGCCGCACTCGCGCAAGGTGTTCAGCGGTTTCGAGGCATGGCGGGCCATCATCGAAGGCCAGCGCGATTTCTTCGTGCCGCGCGGCGCGACGGCCTGGCTGGGCGCGAAGCAGTCGGTCGATGACCTGAGCTTCTACGACACCCGCAAGCTGAAGAGCACGCTGGAGCGCTTTGTTGATTTCGATCGCATCAACCATGGCGATGTGCGGGTGTCGGTGGCGGCGGTCAACGTGCGCACCGGTAACTTCGAATACTTCGACAACACCGTCGGCCCTTATCGCAAGCGCCTGCGCCCTGAGCATTTCATGGCGTCTGGTGCATTGCCGCCAGGCTTTCCGGCGGTCGAGATCGATGGCGAGTACTACTGGGATGGTGGCCTGGTGTCGAACACGCCGCTGAGCCATGTGCTGGCGGCCACGCCACGGCGCAACACGCTCGCGTTCCAGGTTGATCTGTGGAGCGCGCTCGGCAAGCTGCCCGAGAGCGTGTACGACGTGCAAGAGCGGCAGAAAGACATCCAGTTCTCCAGCCGCACCCGTGCCGTCACCGACTTCATGGCGCGCGATCAGCACTACCGACACCTGCTGCGCGAGGTGCTGCGCCATGTGCCGGCCGACGCGCTGGGCGACCCGTGGTGCAAGAAGGCGGTCGAACTGGCGTGCTCGAAGAAATATTCGGTGATCCAGCTTGTCTATCAAGACAAGGAGTGGGAAGGCCTGTCGAAAGACTATGAATTCAGCCCGCAGACCATGCACGAGCATTGGGCTTCGGGGCTGCAAGACATCCAGCGCACGCTGTCGCATTCGGCCTGGTTGGCGCTGCCGCCTGACGGTACCGAGTTCGTCACCCACGATCACCACCGCGCGCAGGGCGTGGCCTCGCCGTCGCCGCGGCCGCGGCCGCTTTAGCCTGATGTTGTTGAACGGCGATGCGCGGCATCGCCGGGTCGGGTTCCCACGAGGATGGGGTGGTGGCGTGCGCGATACGATCCCGCATGGATGTTCTCGATCTCATTTACCGACCGGCGATTGCAAGCGACGCACGGGCGCTGGCCGAGCTGAACCATCAGCTGATCAAAGACGAAGGCCGTCACCCGATGGACCTGGCGGCGCTGGCGGCCCGCATGACACAGTGGCTAGGCGACGAAGGCTGTGAAGCCTTGCTGGTCGAGCAGGGCGGCCAGATGGTTGCCTATGTTTTGTGGCGTGACCACGGCGACAGCATCTACCTGCGCCAGCTTTTCGTGCGCCGCGAAAACCGCCGCATGGGCATGGCCCGCCATCTGATGACGACGCTGTTTCAGCGCTGGCCCGACAAGCGTTTGACGGTCGACGTGCTGGCCGGCAATGCACGCGCATTGGCCTTCTGGCGGCGCATGGGCTACCGCGACTATGCGGTGATGCTGGAGCGCATGCCGCCAGATTGAAGCGCGCGGCTTCAGCCGCGAGATTCAACCGCCGAGGGGTGCTGCCAGCGCGTCCCAACGCAGCCCGAAGCGGGCCAGGTATTTGCGCAGCCGATCGGCATCGTTGACCACGCTGCGCTGTGAGCGCGACCTGTGAAAGAGCTTGCGGCCGGCCTCCGAGATCGTGCTCGACGCGCGGCACACGGTGAGCACCGCTTCCAGCTGCAGCCGGTCGAAGAGGTCGATTTGCTCCAGCGCCTCCTCGCCGATCAGCGTGGCCAGGTCAACCGCAGCAGTCGCCGGCTGAGGTGCATGCCGCTGCCACATCCAGCGCAGCCGCGCGATCTCTGCGTCCACCAGTCCGGTGTCGATGCGCCCGCCTTCGGCCAAGGTGGCCAGCCGCGTGACCGAGGCGCCGAGGTCACGGAAGTTCGCGCTCCAGCGGGCATCCGCGCTCTGCGCAAACTTCAAATAGCGTGCCTTGGCCTCGGTCGTGAAGCGCACCGCGCGGCCGTTCTCGGCAATGCTGCGCGCGAGCAAATGTTCGACATTCGGCTCGATGTCTTCAGGCCGCTGCGCGAGGCCCGGCAGGTCGTAAGTCCAGAGGTTGATGCGGGCGAACAGGTCATCGCGGAAGCGGCCTTGCGCCACCTCCATGCGCAGGTCGCGGTTGGTGCCGGCAATCAGCTGGAAGTCGCTTGCGACCTCGCGGTCCGAGCCCATCGGGAAGAACTTCTTTTCTTCGATGGCCTTCAGCAGCATCGCTTGCTCGTCCGCGCCGAGCTCGCCAATTTCATCAAGGAACAGCACGCCCTGGTCGGCGCTGCGCAGCAGGCCGGCGCGGTCGGTCGCAGCGCCGGTGAAGGCGCCCTTCTTGTGGCCGAACAGGGTGGAGGCCGCGCTGTCTCCGCGCAAGGTGGCGCAGTTGACTTCGACGAAGGCACCGCTCATCTGGTGACGCGCCTTTTTCAGCTCGTACATGCGGCGCGCGAGAAAGCTCTTGCCGGCGCCCGTGGGTCCGGCCAGCAGGATCGGCGCGCGAGAGCGCACCGCCACCCGCTCGATCTCGGCGATCAGCGCGTTGAAGCGGGCGTTGCGCGTGGCAATGCCGCTCTTCAGGAACGCCACTGCATCGCGCTGCTCCTGGTCGAAGCGCTGGGCGATTGCGCCGTAGCGCTGCAGGTCGAGGTCGATGAGTGTGTAGTTGCCGGGGTCGCCATGGCGCTGCTTCTTCGGTGGCGCCGTCTGCAGCAGCACGCCCGGCAGAAAGCGCGACTCGACCAGCAGGAAGGTGCAGATCTGCGCCACATGCGTGCCGGTGGTGATGTGCGCCCAGTAGCGCTCGCGGGTGGTGTCGAAGGGGTAGCTGCGCGTCCAGTCGTAGAGCGCCGCATAGACCTCGCCAAAGTCCCAGGGGTCGGCGATGTTCAATGGAATCAGCTTGACCTGGCTGTGAGGCGACGCGGCCAGCAGGTCCTGGCGGACTTGCTCGGCCAGGCTGTCGAAGCGCGGCGTATGGAACAACTCGAAGCGCGCAACTTCGAGGTCGTCGTGCTGGGCCATCGAAATCGTGGGCCGCCATTTCTCCCATCGGCCCGCACCTTTGCCGCTGTCGAGCTGGGTGCCGATGAATCCGATCACAACCGTGGAGGGGCGAGCCATAAATCTCGTTAGTTAGCTTGAAAGCTAGATTATGACGCAGCAAGAATTTCTTATTTTAGTCTTTTCCCTTTGAAATCAATCACTTGCCTTCGGCGGTGCGGCTTGGCACGGTGGCTGCAATAGAGAAGGCATCAGTCACAGAAGATGGATGCTTCCAGGTGGCGGTTGCTGCGCAAGCAGGCCGCGCCGGTGCACTCCGCCCCAGCCGGAAGGCGGGTTGGCGAGGTGCATGCCGCGCCATCGGAGTGGCGGGTGACGGCAGGCGGGTGCCTTCGAAAGAAGCCGGGGTTCGAGTCCCTGGGTGCCATCGTTCTGTAGCTCAGACGGTAGAGCAGCCTCGAAAGAGGTCGGTCGCAGGTTCGACTCCTGCCGAACTCTGGATTTATTCCAGCTTTGATGTGATCGGGCCGCAAGGCCCACCCGCCGAACGCGGGCAGCGAAGCGATGCGGGCCTGTGCCTGTGTTGCCAGCTGCCCGTCAGCCCTGGCAGCTCGTGCGGCAAGCCCGCGCGGCGTGCGAATGCAGCCAGCCTTGGGAGGGGCGCGCTGCAGCCTCCTGCGCCGTGGCCCTTGCCGCCCGCCACCGGGGCTGTAACGGCACCCTTTGACCCAAGACAGATGAAGAACAACAAGGAGAAGCGACATGGCTTTCAAGAATTCAACGATCCGGCGCGTGGTGGTGAAGAAGCACGAGCGCGGCCTGTTGCTGCGCAACGGCGACTTCGAGCGCGTGTTGCCGCCCGGCCGTCACTGGTTGAGTTCGGTGTTCGATGCGCTGCGCGTCGAGACCTTCGCCATTGACCAGCCTGCCTTCAGCCACGGCCTGGCCGAATACTTTCTGAGCCACGAGCCCGAGCTGGTGGCGCGCGAGTTCGTGCGGGTGGAATTGAGCGACACCCAGGTCGGCCTGCGTTATGACAGCGGCGTGCTGGTCGAGCTGCTGCCGCCCACGACCCGCAAGCTCTACTGGAAGGGCCTGGTCGACGTGCGAGTGGACGTGATCGAGCTGTCGGCCGAAGCGTTCGAGCTGCCCGCAAGCCTGGTCGCGCGCCTGACGCAAACACAATTGCGCCAGCGCGCTGTGGCCGGCTTGCAAGGGGTGCTGCAAGGTCAGGTGCCGGAGTTTTCGGTCGGTGTGTTGACGGTCGATGGCAAGCTGGTTCGCCTGCTGCCGCCCGGCGGCTACGCCTTCTGGCGCTTCAATCGCCAGGTGTCGGTGGAGGTGGTCGACTTGCGCGTGCAGGTCAGCGATGTCAGCGGCCAGGAAATCCTGACCAAAGACAAGGTGGCCTTGCGCCTGAACCTGGCGGCGACCTGGCGCTATGCCGACGTGATGCAGGCCTTTGCGCGGCATGCCAAGCCTGCCGAGGCAATCTACCGTGAGCTGCAGTTCGCGCTGCGTGCCGTGGTGGGTACGCGCACGCTGGATGAGCTGCTGGAGAACAAGTCGCTGGTCGATGAAGGCGTCAACACGCAGGTGAAAGCGCGACTGGCTGGCAGCGGCCTGCTGCTCGAATCGGTCGGGTTGAAAGACATCATCCTGCCCGGCGAGATGAAGACCTTGCTGGCACAGGTGGTGGAGGCGGAGAAGGCGGCGCAAGCCAACGTGATCCGTCGCCGTGAAGAAACGGCAGCCACGCGCTCGCTGCTCAATACCGCCAAGGTCATGGAAGACAACGTGACCGCCTTGCGCTTGAAGGAGCTGGAAACCTTGGAGCGCGTGGCCGAGCGCATCGACAAGATTTCGGTGTATGGCGGCCTCGACAGTGTGTTGAATGGATTGGTCAAGTTGCGTTGAACGCTGCGGAGCAAGGCACCGCTCCATGATCGCGTCAGCAAGCGAGTCGGAAAACAAGAGAAGAAATCAAACATCAAGGCATCAGAGATGAATACGAACTACGAAGTGGAAGACGTGGCCGGCGGTGTGCCGGTGAAGATGTGGACCCGCGGTGTGCCAGTGGAGGCCGCGGCCCGCGAGCAGTTGGCCAATGCAGCGCGCCTGCCGATCGTGTTCAAGCATGTGGCGGTGATGCCCGATGTGCACTTGGGCATCGGCGCGACCATCGGTTCGGTGATCCCGACCGTGAAGGCGATCATCCCGGCCGCGGTGGGCGTGGACATCGGCTGCGGAATGATGGCCTGCAAGACGACGCTTCGCGCCGAAGACCTGCCCGACAACCTGGGCCCGCTGCGCTCCGCGATCGAACGCGCCGTGCCGCACGGCTCGACGCCACGTCGCAGCGGCCGCGACCAGGGCAGCTGGGAAAACCCGCCGCCGCTCGTCGATCAGCTGTGGGCGACGATGGTGGACGAGTTCGATGCGCTGTGCGAGCTGCACCCGCGCCTGAAGAACACCAACAACCGCAAGCACCTCGGCACACTCGGTGGCGGCAACCACTTCATCGAGATCTGCCTGGACGAAGAAGGTGCTGTCTGGTTCATGCTGCACTCGGGTTCACGCGGCGTAGGTAACGCGATCGGCACGCACTTCATCGAGCTGGCGAAGAAGGATGCCGAGCAGCATCAACGCAACCTGCCGGATCAAGACCTGGCTTACTTCGAGGAAGGCGCGCGTTACTTTGGCGACTATGTGCGCGGCGTAGGCTGGGCGCAGAAGTTTGCGGCGCGCAACCGCGAAGTGATGATGGCCAACCTGATCGCCACGGTGCGCCAGGTCATCACCAAGCCATTCGAGTCGCATGTCGAAGCGGTGAACTGCCACCACAACTATGTGCAGCAGGAGCGCCATTTCGGTGAAGACGTGTTCGTGACGCGCAAGGGCGCCGTGAGCGCGAAGCGCGGTCAGTTGGGCATCATTCCGGGCAGCATGGGCGCCCGCAGTTTCATCGTGCGCGGCCTCGGTAACCCGGAAAGCTTTGACAGCTGCTCGCACGGCGCAGGCCGCGTGATGAGCCGCACCAAGGCGAAGAAGCTGTTCACGGTCGATGACCAGGTGCGCGCCACGGCCGGGGTGGAGTGCCGCAAGGACGCTGACGTGATCGATGAGATTCCGATGGCTTACAAGGACATCGACGCCGTGATGGCAGCGCAGAAAGACCTGGTCGAGGTGGTGCACACCTTGAAGCAGATCGTGTGTGTGAAGGGGTGAGTGAGTGACGGCCGGGGCGACGGGCGGTTGCGTGAGCGCAATTGAGATGAACGCGTCTTGATCTGTGTGCGCTGCGGCCTTCTGGGCAAAGCTTCATGCCATCCACACATCGATTTGTTGCATGTCAATGAATGGTTATGTATTTAAAAACAGGAGAGAAAGAAGATGAACGCCCTGCCCAGCGTGCTCGGAGCCCACACGATCGAGCCCGAGATGCGCGAAGCCGCGCTGAATGCGCTCAACGAGATCGAACAGCGCCATCAGGTCACGGTGCTTTTCGCCTGCGAATCCGGCAGCCGTGCCTGGGGCTTTGCGTCGCCCGACAGTGATTACGATGTTCGCTTCGTCTATGTCAGCCGGCTACCGGCCTACCTGGCGATCGAGCCGCAGCGCGACGTGATCGAATTGCCGATCAGCAAAGACCTCGATGTCAACGGATGGGACTTGCGCAAGGCGCTCGGCTTGCTGCGCGAATCCAACCCGACGCTGCTGGAGTGGTTGCGCTCGCCGATCATCTACCGTGAGCAGACCGATGCGATGAAGTCGTTTCGTGCATTGGCACAAACCGGCTTTTCGCCTGTGCGGGCTTATCACCATTACCTGTCGATGGCGAAGAAGAATTTCCGTGAGCATCTGCAAAAGGACGAGGTGCGCTACAAGAAATACCTCTATGTGCTGCGCCCTTTGCTTGCTGCGCGCTGGATACGCGATGGCCGTGGCATGCCGCCAATGCCTTTCGCCGAACTGGCACAGGCCACGCTTCACGATGGCGCATTGATCCAGGAGATCAATGCCTTGCTGAGGGTGAAGATGAGTGCCGGCGAAGCCTCCACCAGCCCGCGGTGGAAGGCCATCCACCACTTCATCGAACAGGAACTGGAGGCCGCGTCGCTGCAGCCGGCGCCGATGGAAAGCGCTCGTGTGGAGGCGAGCGCACTGAACACTTTCTTGCATGACGCGGCGCTGCGTTTTCAGGCATCGGCCGCGGCGACTTGAGCATTCAGCAACTCCCGAAAATTGCTGGGAGCGGCGAGTTGCTGTGGGCGCATGCAGCGAATCCATCGACCGATCAACCAATGACAAAGAAACAAAGAACAGAGGGCGCAACCGATGATCGAACTTGACGGCTCGTCCGGTGAAGGCGGAGGCCAGATCCTGCGCACCGCGCTGGCGCTGGCCATCTGCACCGGCCAGCCGGTGCAGATCGAGCGCATCCGCGCGGGGCGCGCGAAGCCGGGGCTGATGCGCCAGCACTTGGCCTGTGTGCAGGCCGCGGCCCGCATCAGCGGCGCGCAAATCCACGGGGCCGAGCTGGGCTCGCAGGCGATTCGCTTCGAGCCGGGTGTAGCACTAGGCGGCGACTATCGGTTTGACGTCGGCAGTGCCGGCAGTTGCCTGCTGGTATTGCAAACGGTGCTGCCGCCTTTGCTGCAAGCCGTGCAGCCGAGCCGCATCGTGCTGAGTGGCGGCACGCACAACCCGATGGCGCCGCCGTTTCAATTCATCGAGCGCGCGTTCGTGCCGCTGCTGCGCCGCATGGGGGCTGGGGTCTCGTTGAACCTGCGCCGCCACGGCTTCTACCCGGCTGGCGGTGGTGAGCTGGAGGTGGAGATCCAGCCGGCTTCAGGTGGCTTGAAGCCGATGGAACTGACGCAGCGAAATGTTCTGCAAGAGGCCTATGCTGAGGCGCTGGTGGCGGGCATTGCGCGCAGCGTTGGTGGCCGCGAACTGGAGACGCTTGGCCTGGGCATGGGCTGGTCCGGCGATCAGTTGCGCTTGCCGCCATTGCGTCAAAACGAAGGGCCGGGCAATGCGTTGATCGCGACCTTGCAGTACGAGCATCACGCCGAGGTATTCACCGAGTTCGGTGAGAAGAGCCTGAGCGCCGAGCAGGTCGCCAAACGGCTGTTGGCGCAACTGCGTGATTTCCAGAAAAGCGATGCAGCAGTCGGGCCTTACCTGGCGGATCAACTGGCCTTGCCGATGGCGCTGGCTGGCGGTGGCGCCTACACCGCCAGCGAGATCACGCCACATGCCCAAACGAACTTCGCAGTGATCGAAAAGTTCTTGCCGGTGAGCTTCGAGCAGAAAGCTTCGCGTGCAGGCACTTTGGTGACTGTGCGCTGAGATGAGAGGTTGGCCCCATCCGCGCGGAGGTTTTAAATCGCCTTCAGCGCGGCCGTGTCAGCGGCGTGGTGCGGCGGTGGGCCACGGCGCCGCTGGCGTACCACAGCACGATGAACACCAACCACAGCGTGATGCCGACGGCGGCTGCGACTTGCAGGCTTTCGATCGACAGGCCGAACGAAGGCTGGAACATCGCCCAGGTAGCGTTCGTCAAAGCCGGGTCCGCGTGCTGTGTCAGATAAGCCATCTGATGCCATACGTCGGTAGAGAGGGCTTCAGCCGCGCGTTGCAGGGCCGCAGCCGACTCCACCATCGCCTGGATGGCCTGCCCTTCGGCATGAAAGGTGGCGTCAATGCTGTCGAGGTGATGCTGAATCAGCGCGCTCAGGCTACCGCCGTGCTGCTGATCGGCGATCTGCTGAAAAGGCGCCAAGTCTTTCTGCACCTGATCGAGCGCGCCGCCCAGGCGTTGCCGGTATTGCGCAATGAAGCTGGGCAGGCTGCCGCCAGCCAATACGCCCAGCACGAGGATCAAGCGATCGAGCAGGCCGCGCAGCATGGGGCGCAAACGATCACCGCTCGATGCCGAGCAGTGCGTCTTTCAACGCCATGTCGGCGGGCGAGTCGCCGAACCAGATCTTCAGCACCATCGAGAAGAACTCGGCGTCGCCGACCGGGTCACCTTGGGCCTGACCGAGGATGTAGAACTGTGTGCCTTTGCCAGGAATGAAGTCCATCGCGAACGAGTCACCCGGCAGGAGCTTCGAGCGGCCGGAGAAGATCTCGATCAGCCGCGTGCCGGACAGCGTGTGCTTCTGCACCATTTCCTTGGGCGAGTTTTCTGCCATGCCCTTGATGAAGAGCCGGCCCAGATCGGTGCCGGGCAATTCGCGCAGTGCAGTGAATTGCAGGCGCTTCGGGCCGGGCAGGGCGAGCAGCTCGTCCGCCGAATTGACCTTCTTGCTGGTGTACAAGGCCATGTCATAAACCTTGAAGATGGCCTTGTATCTCGTGCCGGAGCCGTTCAGTGTCAATGGGGTGCCGGTGATCTGAACGGTGGGCTCGAACTTGGTGATCGACGCGGCTTGCGCGACACCACAAAGCAGGGCCAGGGCCAGCGCCAAGGCCGTTAATGGGGTAGAGCCAAGAGCGATAGCGTAGGAGCGCATGAAGTGCTTTCTGATGAATGGCCGAAGACTCATTTTCAAGACTTCATCGGTCTGCAACAACCCCAAGAACACCCGTTGTTGTTGCGGCGCTTGAGTGCCAGAGCCAATGGGGCTCGTTTCGGCACAACAGCACCGAATCACTTCAAATGAAGAGGAATGCCTGAGGGCTGGACAAGAATTCGGGCATTGATTGAAGCGCCGAAGCGCGCGGCCCGAAATCAGGCGGCCGGCGAAGCGGGTTTGCGCCGGGTGGCTGGGGCGGATGCGGTCGAGGCCACATGCACTTGCACGCCCAGCGCTTCGATCTCCGGCCACGGTGTGTCGATCACCAGCGTGTGAACCTGCGACCAGGGCGCCACCGCGAAGGGCGACACGTTGTGCTGCTTCGAATGGTCGGCCATCACGAGCGTGCGGGAGGCGGCGGCCATCATCGCGCGCTTGGTGCTGGCATCGGCCTCGTCGGTCACGGTCAGGCCCATTGCGACGTCGACCGAACAGACGCCCGGCACGGCCCAATCGGCGCGGCACCGGCTCAGCATTTCGGTCGTGCCCGGCCCCCACAAGGCACGCGCCTGCGGCTGCCAGGTGCCGCCGGTCATCACCAGTTGCACGGCAGGGTCGCGGTCAAACAGCAGGGCAATGTCGATCGCATTGGTGATGATGGTCAACGGGCGGGCCGTCAACTCGCGGGCCAGGCTGAGCGAGGTCGAGCCGGCGTCGAGGATCAAGGTCTGTCCCGGCTCGATCAGCGTGGCCGCCGCGCGGCCGATCGCCTGTTTGGCGTCGGCCAAGACATCGGCACGCGCCGAGAAATCCAGCCGTGCGGTGTTCAGCGCAACGGCGCCGCCATGGGTTTTTTGCAGTGCGCCCTGCGTCTGCAGATCCAGCAGGTCACGCCGGATCGTGTGCTCAGAGACGTCCAGCAGGCCGGCCAGCGGCAGGACCTCGACGCGGCCTGTCTGCTGCAGCAGTTTGAGGATGCGTGCACGGCGCTCTTCGGCGAACCAAGCGGGAGGTGCAGGCTTGCGTGCCATGGTGTGCTGAGCTGGAGCGGCGATGAATCGAGCAGGAAGTATAGGTTGCCTGCGGTTGCAATTTGCTCGTTTGAGCTCTAGCATGCTCGAAATTGCCGTTTTGAGCAGTGCGGAGACGCATCGATGTCGGTTGTCACACCCCCTTCGCGCGCCGAGCATGTCGCGCTGGCCGCGGTTTTTTTTGCCAATGGCGCCGGCTTTGCCAGTTGGGTCTCGCGCATTCCGGCCGTGCGGGAGGCCTTGGCCTTGTCGGAAGGGCAGCTCGGTACGGTGCTGTTGGCGCTGGGCGCAGGTGCGTTGATTTCCTTTCCGCTGGCCGGGCGGGGCATTGCGCTGCTGGGCGCTCGCGGGCTGACGCTCGCCACCGGCTTTCTGTATTGCTTCTTGCTGCCGCACCCGGTGCTTGCGAGTTCGCTGGGTTTGTTGGCCATGAGTCTGATGCTGCTGGGCATGGCCAACGGCGCGATGGATGTGGCGATGAATGCGCTGGCGGTCGAGGTCGAGGCGCGCCAGCAGCGGCCGATCATGTCGGGCTTGCACGGCATGTGGAGCGCCGGTGGCCTGGCGGGCGCCACCTTGGGCGGTGGCATGGCGCATCTGGGCGTGTCGCCGAAGCTGCATTTGATGGGTGTCGCGGTGCTGCTGGCGGTCACCGTGTTCGTCGCCCGCCGCTGGTTGCCGGCCACGCCACCGAAGCCGCCTGAGCCCGGCCCGCGTTTCGCGCGGCCGGAAGCCGGCATGGTGGGTTTGGGCATCATCGTTTTCTGCGCCTTCCTGATCGAAGGGGCCATGGCCGATTGGAGTGCTGTCTACCTGCATGACTCGTTGGGTACGACGGCGGCGCTGGCTGCGTTGGGCTACGCCGCATTCGCGTTCGCGATGACCGGCATGCGCTTTGCGGGCGATCACCTGATCGCGAAGTGGCGTGCGTCATCGCTGCTGCGCGGCGTCAACGCGAGCGCTGCGGTGTTGCTGGCGATTGCGCTGTGGACGCAGCACACGACCCTGCTGTTTGTCGCCTTCGTCGTGACCGGGGTGGGCGTGGCGACGATCGCGCCATTGGTGTTCGGTGCGGCGGCCCGGCGCTCACGGCGCGGGCCGGGGCATGGCATTGCCGCGATGGCCACGCTCGGCTACGGCGGCTTCCTGTTGGGGCCGCCCGTGATCGGCTGGCTGGCACAGGTCACGGACCTGCGCACCGGATTGCTGGTGCTGGTCGCGCTGGCGGCCGCCATTGCGATGTTGACCCACCATCTCGATGAGTCGCAGCCCGTGGCATCAGGCGAGCCGGCAACGGTGTGACCGGCGGCCCGTCCGTTCGTTGATCTCGACGGCGGTGGCTAGCTCATCAAAGTAGCGCATGAAGATAAGTCGTTGAGATGACAGGCGATGCATGCCTGGCAGGGTGGCTTGCTGCCATGCTTGGCCTGGCGTGATGCCGCTGCGGCATGCCAGCTTTTGCCGCCTGTCCGCGCGCTAAGCCGTCGGGCGGGGCGAGTTTTGAATCTGTGAATTGACGGGTATGAGGTGCTGTGCACCGTCATCCCTGTGAGTTGTGGGGCTTCGGCAGCGCGTGTTCACGGGATGCGATGGGCGCACTATGCTTCGCGTTGATCCGAATCGATGTGCCTTTCCAAGGGCATCGACATAACGAAAAACGCATGCCCGTTTCTTCAGCAATCGCCTTTGTTCTGGATTCCTTGCGGCCGCTGCATTCGGCCGCTTTCGAGCGATTGCGCTGAAGCATGGGGTCGAGCGCCAAAGCTTTAGGCCTTGCTGGCTTTCCTGCGGGGGAACGCGCTTGCCAAGGGCTGCGCGCCGATGCCAGCGAGGTAAGTGTCCAGCACTTGCGTGCCGACCTTCACCAGATCGAAGCTGCGGGGGTCGAGCGTCCAGTTCTGCAACAGCCCGTCGATCAGCGCATGCAAGCCCAGTGCGGCGGCGCGTGCGGGCAGGCGTTGCTTGAGCTTGCCGCGCCGCATTGCCAGCGCAATGCCGCGCTGAATGTGCACCAGAATTTCATCGCGGATGTGAAGGCGCCGGTCGCGAATCGCCATCAGCTCATCGACGTATTCGATCTTGGTGGTCGCGATGCCGAACACCCGCTGCACTTGCGCATCGCTGACCGTCAGCTTCAGCGCATCAATGAAGTTCTTGCGAATGAAGGCCATCGAATCATCGATCGACGGGTCGTCGCTGCGCTTGGCGGTTTCTTCGAGCGGCAAGGTCACGCGCTGCATCATCGCGTTGAAGAGATCGGCCTTGTCTTCGAAGTGCCAGTAGATGGCACCACGCGTGAGGCCCGCAGCCTGCGCGATGTCATTCAATGAAGTTCGAGAGACACCATGTTCATGAAACAGCAGCTCGGCCGTGTCCAGGATGTGATGGCGTGTGGCCAGAGCTTCTTCTTTTGTTCTGCGGACCATGACGACTCATGTGAAGTAGTTTGAAGCACCCTATTTACATTCACATATGTATGTAAACTAGCCGGTCGTCAAGAGGGGTGAGGGAATTTCTCTCGCCTGCATTGCATCTGACGACAACCATCCTATGTCTTTGGCGCCCGCGTTGGGTGCATTTCCTGAGGGATTCGCATGTCTGCGTTGAACCAAGTCGTGGCCGCATCGGCCGTTGAATCCTGTTGGGTGTCCCGGCCCATTCATGCCTTTTTGGCGGTCGCGGTGTTTGCGTTGCTGGCAGCATGTGGCGCCAAAGACGGCGCTGCGCCGGCGGGCGCTCCAACCGCGCCTGCGCCTCCCGAAGTGGGCGTGGTGGTGGTGGCTCCGCGTGCGGTGGCGTTGACGACCGAATTGCCGGGCCGCCTCGAAGCCTCACGTGTCGCGCAGGTGCGTGCCCGTGCCGCTGGCATCCTGAAACAGCGTTTGTTCAAGGAAGGCAGCGACGTGAAGGCCGGCCAGGCCCTGTTCCAGATCGACCCGGCGCCTTATCAAGCTTCTTACGCCAGCGCCCAAGCGACGCTGGCACGTTCGCAAGCCAACCTCTCGCAAGCGGCCGCACAAGCTGAACGCTACAAGCCGCTGCTCGACGCGAATGCGATCAGCAAGCAGGACTACATCAACGCGGTGGCTGCACAGAAGAGCGGCGAGGCCGATGTGGCCGCCGGCAAAGCCGCATTGCAGATTGCGCAAATCAATCTGGGCTACGCCAACGTCACCTCGCCGATCTCCGGGCGCATCGGCCGCGCGCTGGTCACGGAGGGTGCACTGGTCGGTCAGGGCGAAGCAACGCAACTGGCGGTCGTGCAACAGATCGATCCGATGTACGTGAACTTCACGCAGTCCACGACCGAAGTGCTGCGCTTGCGCAAGGCCATCGAGAGCGGCAAGTTCAAGCAGGCCGGCAACGGCAACACCGCGAGTGTGCGCGTGGTCCTCGAAGACGGCAGCGAATACGACAAGCTCGGCAAGCTGCTGTTCTCTGACCTGACGGTAGATGCCACCTCGGGCCAGATCACCTTGCGCGCTGAGCTGCCGAACCCCGGCGGCTTGCTGCTGCCGGGCATGTATGTGCGTGTGCGGCTTGAGCAGGCCGAAGCGAATGATGCGATCGTGCTGCCGCAGCAGGCCGTGAGCCGGGGTGCCACGGGCGACAGCGTGATGATTGTCGGTGCCGATGGCAAGGTGGCGCCGCGCCCGGTGAAGGTCGGTACGGCCAAAGACGGTGGCTGGGTGGTGCTGGAGGGCGTGAAGCCAGGCGAGCAGGTGATGGTGGATGGTTTCCAGAAGCTGCGTGGCCCGGGGCCGGTGAAGCCCGTGCCATGGCAGCCCGGCGCTGCAGCAGCGGCAGGCGCAGCCTCGGCGCCAGCCGCTGCAGCCCCTGCTTCGCAAGCGGCTTCGGCCAGCTAAGGGGCACGCACCATGGCCCAGTTTTTCATTGATCGGCCCATCTTCGCGTGGGTGATCGCTTTATTCATCGTGGTGCTCGGCAGCGTGGCGGTGAAGCAGCTGCCGATCGCCCAGTATCCGACGGTGGCGCCGCCATCGATCGTGCTGACTGCGACCTATCCAGGTGCTTCCGCGCAGACCCTCGAAGACAGCGTGATTAGCGTGGTCGAACAGGAGATGAACGGTTCGCCCGGCCTGATCTACATCGAGTCGGTGAGCCAGGCCAACGGCGTGGGCACGATCACGCTGACCTTCGAGTCGGGCACCGATGCGGCGCTGGCCCAGGTCGACGTGCAGAACCGGCTCAGCCGCGCTTCACCGCGCTTGCCGGCCGCTGTAACGCAGCAAGGCGTGCGTGTCGACAAGGCGCGTTCGAACTTCCTGCTGTTCACGATCCTGTCTTCCGACAACCCGGCCTTCGACCCGGTCGCCCTGGGCGACTATGCGTCACGCAGCGTGGTGCCTGAGCTGCAGCGCATTCCGGGCGTCGGCCAGGCGCAGTTGTTCGGTACCGAACGATCGATGCGCATCTGGATCGACCCGGCCAAGCTGGTCGGTTTCAACCTGACTGCGGCCGATGTCAATGCGGCGATCCGCGCTCAAAACGCGCAGGTCGCGTCCGGCACCATCGGTGACCTGCCGATCGTGCAAGGCCAGGCGATCAGCGCGACGGTGGTCGTCAACGGTCAGCTCGACACCGAGCGCAAATTCGGTGACATCGTGCTGCGCGCCAATGCAGACGGCTCCACGGTGCGGCTGCGTGACGTGGCGCGCATCGAACTCGGCGCCCAAAACTACGGCACCTCGGCCCGCTTGAACGGCAAGCCGTCGACGGGTATTGGCATTCAGCTCTCGCCCACCGGCAATGCCCTTGGCACCGCCACGGCCGTCTATAAGCGGATGGACGAACTCGCGCGTTACTTCCCTCCCGGCGTGAAGTACGACATTCCTTACGACAGCTCGCGCTTCGTCAAGATCTCGATCAGCCAGGTCGTGGAGACGCTGATTGAAGCCGTGGTACTGGTGTTCCTGGTGATGTACCTGTTCTTGCAGAACGTGCGCTACACGCTGATTCCGACGGTCGTGGTGCCGGTGGCCTTGATGGGTTCGTTCGCGACGATGTTCGTGTTCGGTTATTCGATCAACGTGCTGACGATGTTCGCGATGGTGCTGGCGGTGGGCATCCTGGTTGACGATGCGATCGTCGTGATCGAGAACGTCGAGCGCATCATGAGCGAAGAGGGCCTGTCGCCGCGTGAGGCGACCAAGAAGGCGATGGGGCAGATCACGGCCGCGCTGATCGGCATCACGGTCACGCTGGTGTCGGTGTTCGTGCCGATGGCCTTTTTCTCAGGCTCGGTGGGCAACATCTATCGCCAGTTCTCGATCGTGATGGTCAGCTCGATGCTGTTCTCGGTGTTCCTCGCGATGTCATTGACACCAGCACTGTGCGCGACCTTCCTGAAGCCGGTCGAGGCAGGCCACCTGCATGAGAAGAAGGGTTTCTTCGGCTGGTTCAACCGCAGCTTCACCCGTTCGGCCAAGGGCTATGAAAGCTGGGTTTCCGCGTTGTTGAAGCGCGGTGGCCGCGTGCTGGTGGTCTTCGCGCTGCTGTCCGCGGCGATGGGCTTCCTGTATGTGCGGCTGCCTGCATCGTTCCTGCCGAACGAAGACCAGGGCTACATCATTGCCAACGTGCAGCTGCCTCCGGGCGCGACGCAAGGCCGCACGCTCGAAGTGATGAAGCAGGTCGAAGGCTTCATGCTGAAACAGCCTGAAGTTGACAAGATGGTCAGCGTGCTGGGCTTCAGCTTCTCAGGCAGTGGCCAGAACGCCGCTTTGGCCTTCGTCACGCTGAAGCCGTGGGATGAACGCCATGGCGTGGAGCACTCGGCGCAAACGCTGGCCGGCCGTGCCTTCGGTGCGCTGTCGGGTGTGCGTGATGCGTTCATCTTCGCGCTCAGCCCGCCGGCGATTCCCGAGTTGGGTAACGCGACGGGCTTTACCTTCCGTCTGCAAGACCGCGGCAGCAACGGCCATGCGGCCTTGCTGGCGGCGCGCAACCAGATGCTCGGCATGGCTTCCAAAAGCAAGGTGCTCGCAGGTGTGCGCCCCGACGGCCTGGAAGATGCACCGCAGCTGCAGGTCGACATCGACCGCGACCGCGCCAGTGCGCTCGGCATCTCCTTTGATGCGATCAACACCGCGTTGACCACCTCGCTCGGCTCGACTTACGTCAATGACTTTCCGAACGCCGGGCGCTTGCAGCGCGTGGTGGTTCAGGCCGATGCGCCGGCGCGCATGCAGCCTGACGATCTGCTGCGCATCAATGTGCTCAACGCGCAAGGCAAGCTGGTGCCTTTGTCGGCGGTCGCGACCACGCGGTGGATCACCGGCCCGATGATGACGGTGCGCTACAACGGCTACCCGACGATGCGCCTGGCTGGCGATGCCGCGCCCGGTTTCAGCACCGGCGAGGCGATGAACGAGATGGAGCGCTTGGCTGGGCAATTGCCACCCGGATTCGCCTTCGAATGGACTGGCCAGTCGCGCGAAGAGCGTCTGTCGGGTTCGCAGGCCACCATCCTCGTGGTGTTCTCGTTGATGGCGGTGTTCCTCTGCCTGGCCGCGCTCTATGAGAGCTGGTCGATTCCGATGTCGGTGCTGCTGGTCGTGCCCTTGGGCATCTTGGGTGTGGTGCTCGGCTCGACGATGCGCGGCTTGCCGAACGACGTGTTCTTCAAGGTGGGCCTGATCGCGGTGATCGGCCTGTCGGCGAAGAACGCGATCCTGATCATCGAGTTCGCCAAAGACTTGCATGCGCAAGGCAAGGGCCTGATCGAAGCGACCCTGGAGGCGGCGCACCTGCGCTTCCGCCCGATCCTGATGACCTCGTTCGCGTTCATCCTCGGTGTGCTGCCCTTGGCGCTGTCAACGGGCGCAGGCTCGGCCAGCCAACGCGCGATCGGTACCGGCGTCGTGGGCGGCATGTTGTCGGCCACCGTGCTTGCGGTGTTCTTCGTGCCGGTGTTCTTTGTGGTCGTGCGCAAGATCTTCAAGGGCAGCGAAAGGCAACGGAAGATGTATTCGCATGAGATGGAAGGCAAACCGGCCATCACTGCACCGAAGGAGGGTAACCATGACTGACCCACTCAATCCAAAGCGCTTGTCAACGTTTTCTGCCAGCGCGATCGCGCTGGCTGCCGCCTTGTTGGCCGGCTGCACGATGATCCCGGCGTATGAGCGGCCGGCCGCACCGGTGCCTGCGCAATACGGCCTAGGCGCGGACGGCACTGCATCGGCTTCTGCTGCTGCCGACATCGAATGGCAGAGCTACATCCGCGATGAGCGGCTGAGGCGCCTGATCGACATCGCGCTGAAGAACAACCGCGACTTGCGCGTCTCGGTGCTCAACATCGAGCAGGCCCGTGCCCAGTACCAGATTCGCCGCGCCGATGTGTGGCCGACGGTCAATGCCGCCGCCAGCGCGCTGCGCCAGCCCAATACGAACCGCGAAGTCGGCGGCGTGAGTTCGCTGTACCAAGTGGGCCTGGCGGTGACGGCGTATGAGCTGGATTTCTTTGGACGGGTCAGCAGCCTGAGCCAGGCGGCGCTGGCGACCTATCTTTCGACCGAAGAGGCGCGCAAGACGGTGCAGATGAGCCTGATCGCGTCGGTGGCCAACACCTACCTCAGCCTGCTCGCCGATGACGAGCTATTGCGCGTCACCCAGCAGGCGCTGCAAACACGCGAAGAGTCCCAGAAACTGACCAAGCTGAAGTTCGACAATGGCGTGAGTTCCGAGCTGGATTACCGCCTGACCGAATCGCTGTTCGAAGGCGCCCGCGTGACCCTCGCCCAACTGACACGCCAACGCGCGCTGGACGAAAACGCACTGGTGCTGTTGCTGGGGCAAAGCCTGCCCACCGACCTGCCCACGGGCCTATCGATTACCGATCAACAACTGGTGGCCGATCTGCCTGCAGGGGTGCCTTCGGAAACACTGATCCGCCGGCCGGATGTGCGCCAGGCCGAACAGCAGTTGATCGCCAGCAACGCCAGCATCGGTGCTGCCCGCGCGGCCTTCTTTCCACGCATCACGCTCACCGGCAGCGCCGGCACGGCCAGCTCCGAGCTGTCGGGCCTGTTCAAGAGCGGCTCGTTGGCCTGGAGCTTCAATCCGCAGATCGTCTTGCCGATCTTCGATGCCGGCCGAAACAGCGCCAACCTGGAAGTCGCGAAGGTGAGCTACCAGATTGCTCAGGCGCAATACGAGAAGACGCTGCAAACCGCGTTCCGTGAGGTCGCCGATGCACTGGCCGGCCGGGCCACGCTGGGTGAGCAACTCCGCGCACAACAGGCGCAGGCCCATGCAGAAGAGGTGCGCTTCTCGCTGGCCGATCTGCGTTATCGCAATGGCGCGGCCAGCTACCTGGACGTGCTCGATGCGCAGCGCTCGCTGTTCACCGCGCAGCAGGCCGTGGTTCAGGTGCAGACCACCCAGGTTCAGAACCTCGTCAATCTGTACAAGACCCTGGGCGGTGGCTGGACGGAGCCGAAAGACGCGCAAAGGCCAGGCACGCTGTAGGCCCCGCCGAGCGGGCTTCGAGGAACGGAAAGAGGCACATCTCCATGAGCATCGACATCCCCAAAGAAGCCCGCGCGCAGGCCATTGCGTCGATCGAGCGCTATTTCGACGAAGTGCTCGAACAGCGCATCGGCAACATCGGTGCGGGGGCGATGCTCGGCTTCTTCCTCGAAGAGATCGCCCCGCTCGTCTACAACCGGGCGGTCGCCGATGTGCAGGAGCGATTGCAGGCCCGCATCTCCGAACTTGACATCGAGATCCACGAAGACGAGTTCCAGTATTGGCGCAAGCATGATCGACGAGGCAAGGGGCGCTGACACGGGCCTCGCGCCGGGCCATTACTGTGGCACGGGCGGTCAACTGGTCACGGCTCATCTCCAATAAGCCGCGGCCCGTTCATCGAGGTTTTACACTTTGCGCTTCCCCACGAAGGAGCACCTCATGAACGCACGCGATCCGCTGCTGCCGATCCAGCCCGACGAAGCCACGGCCATCGCGGCATTCGCCAGCCAGACCTGGGACGAAGAAATCGTTCCGGCACTGACCGACTACATCGCCATCCCGGCCAAGAGCCCGCTGTTCGACGCCGAGTGGGAGAAGAACGGCTACATCGACCGCGTGGTGCGCGATGCCGCGGCCTGGGTCGAAAGCAAAAGGATCGCTGGCATGAAGCTCGAGGTGATCCGCCTGCCGGGCCGCACGCCGGTGATCTTCTTTGAAGTGCCGGCCACCAAAGTCGGCAGCACCGACACGATCTGCCTCTACGGGCACCTCGACAAACAACCCGAATTCAACGGCTGGCGCAGCGACCTCGGCCCCTGGACGCCGAAGTACGAGAACGGCCTGCTGTATGGCCGTGGCGGTGCAGACGACGGCTATGCGGTCTATGCGGCAGTGACGGCCATCCTCGCGCTCGACAAGCAAGGCATTCCGCGCCCGAGGTGCGTGGGCTTGATCGAAAGCTGCGAAGAAAGCGGCTCGTCTGATCTGCCGGTGTATGTCGATGCCCTGAAAGACCGCCTCGGCCAGGTCGGCTTGGTGGTTTGCCTCGACAGTGGCGCTGGCAACTACGACCAGCTTTGGCTAACCACCAGCTTGCGCGGCAACGTGACCGGCATGCTGAAGGTCGAGATCCTGACCGAGGGAGTGCATTCGGGTGACGCCAGCGGCTTGGTGCCATCGAGCTTTCGCATCCTGCGCCATGTGCTGGACCGCCTCGAAGACAGCGCGACCGGCGAATTGCTGCCGCGCGACTTTCATTGCGAGGTCCCGGTCGATCGCCTGAATCAGGCGCGGGCCACGGCGCAGATCCTCGGTGACGCCGCGTGGAAGGGCTTTCCGTGGGCCTGCGGTGCCGATGGCGGATTGACCTTGCCGACCACGACCGACCCGGTGCAATCACTGCTGAACCGCACCTGGAAGCCGACGCTGAGCGTGACGGGCGTCGATGGCTTTCCGTCGCTGAAGGACGCCGGCAACGTGCTGCGGCCTTACACGGCATTCAAGCTCAGCCTGCGCCTGCCGCCTTTGGTGGACGGCAATGAAGCGGCGCAGAAGCTCAAGGCGCTGCTCGAAGACAACGCGCCTTACAACGCGAGGGTGACTTTCGCTGCCGATGGCCGCGTTGGCGTGCAGGGGGCCACCGGCTGGAATGCACCGACGCTGACGCCGTGGCTGGACGACGCGTTGAACGCCGCATCGCGCGCGCACTTCGATGCGCCTTGCGGCTACATCGGCCAAGGCGGAACGATCCCGCTGATGAGCATGCTGCAAAAGAGCTTCCCGGCGGCGCAGATGATGGTGTGCGGTGTGCTGGGGCCGAAGAGCAATGCACATGGGCCCAACGAGTTCTTGCATGTGCCGTATGGCAAGAAGCTCACCGCCGCCGTGGCCCAGGTGATGGCCGCCTGTCCGTGACATTCACTTGACGGCTGTGCTGGCGGTTTCGCTTCAGCACTTGAGCTGAGCTTGTCAGCGATGGCATGTTGTGAACGGCATGGCCGGCCGGAAGCGTGGCCTCAAGCCGCCACGCTTTCAGAGAAATGGCTTTCCTGTGTCTGTGTGATGGCCAGGAGCTTCTCACCGATCTGGATCGAGATGCCGTCCAGCATCGCATAGCGCTTGCGATAGGTCGCGCGCTTGTTCGAGGGCACGCTGTCCAGCGAGCGGCGAGGCGCGCCGGTATCCAGCCCGAAGAAGCCGTCCGGCCGCAAGACGGCGCCGCGGTCTTGCCAGATGTCGTCGTACGAGGTCAACAGATCGTTGCGCGGGCGGAAGTAGCTGGAGCGATGGTGGCGGTAGCGGTCGGCCACAAAAAGAATCGAGTGCACATCCATCAGGCCGCAGCAGATGCGCAAGGCCTCGATCAGAAAGTCACGCGGGCGCATGCCGTGCAACTGCTTGGTCAGCAGCTTGTAGATCTCCATCATGTCGTCATCGGCCCGGCCCTGGATGGCGCCGACATAAGCCACGCGCTCGCCTGCGTCGCAGCCCATCGAGAACGCCACCGTGTAGATGCGCCGATCGCCATACAGCAGGCTCAATGAAACCTGGCCTTCGCGGATGGCGGTGATCGGCTTGTCGAGCACGAGGCTCAACTGATCGTTGACATCCGGGAATCGGCTTAGCTCGACGTGTCGATGGGCCGAAAAATTCAGCAGCCGCCGCGGGCCATCCAGTGAAGAGAAGTGCTGCTCGATCACCTTCACGCGCTTGTTGAAGGTCCAGCGGGCGTCGATGTAGGGCCACACCAGGATGCCGAGAATCTCCGGCCGTTCGCCGAGAGCGCGGCGCAAGCGGTGATGGGCGGTGTCATAGAGGATTGCCTGAATGCGTGTGAACGCGGCGAGGCCCGCGCACAGAAAGCGAAACCGCCAACGCAACATGCTGGGCCGCAACCCACCGAAGAGAACTCCGGAGGACAGAACGAGCCAGACGATGGTGTTGATCTTGTGAACGACCATGGGGCGGCGAGGGGAGGTGCAAGTGCTTGGACCCAGGTGCTCCCGGGGCGGGCTTGATTATGTGCAGCCGCCTCCAGGGACCTCCCCCTTGAACCAAGGGTTCGGGCAGGCTGAATGCGGGCTGCTTTACGCGCACAGACCGACGTTACCGCCTCTCACGCCAGCATCGGTGCGATGGATGGCTGGTCTTTCGTGCCCAGCAGTTGGACGCCCAGTGCCTCGGCCACTTCGATGCCATCCACGCCGGCCGACATGATGCCGCCTGCATAACCCGCTCCTTCACCGGCGGGATACAGGCCTTTGACGTTCAGGCTTTGGCAGTCTCTGCCACGGGTGAGGCGCAAGGGTGAGGAGGTGCGGGTCTCGACGCCGGTCAGCACCGCGTCTTTCATCGAAAAGCCCTGGATCTGGCGATCGAAGGCGGGCAGCGCTTCGCGAATGGCTTCGATCGCGTAGTCGGGCAGGCTGCTGCGGCCGCGCTCGCCAAGGTCGGTCATCAGCACGCCGGGCTTGTAAGACGGCACCACACTGCCGAGCGCGGTGGAGCGTTGACCTTTGATGAAGTCGCCGACCAACTGGCCCGGCGCTTCATAGGTGCCGCCGCCCAGTTCGAACGCGCGCGATTCCCAGACGCGCTGAAAGGCCATGCCGTCGAGCGGGTTGACCGGGCCGCTGGCGTTCTTGTCGATCTGGTAGTCCTGCGGCGATACGCCGACCACGATGCCGGCATTGGCATTGCGCTCGTTGCGCGAATACTGGCTCATGCCGTTGGTGACGACGCGGTTCGGCTCGGAGGTGGCGGCCACCACGGTGCCGCCGGGGCACATGCAAAAGCTGTAGACCGATCGGCCATTGCGGGCGTGGTGCACGAGCTTGTAATCGGCGGCACCCAAGATCGGGTTGCCCGCATTCGGACCGAAGCGGGCCTTGTCGATCAGGCTTTGCGGATGCTCGATGCGAAAGCCCACCGAGAACGGCTTGGCCTCCATGTAGACGCCGCGTTCATGCAGCATCGTGAAGGTGTCGCGTGCGCTGTGGCCCAGCGCGAGGATGACGTGATCGGCGCGCAGCTGCTCGCCCGACGCCAGCGTCACGCCGCGAATGTGGCGCCGCTCGCCATCGCCTTCGATTAGCACGTCGGTCACGCGTTGCTCGAAGCGGATTTCGCCGCCCAGCGCTTCGATGTCAGCGCGCATCTTCTCGACCATGCTGACCAGCCGGAAGGTGCCGATGTGCGGCTTGGCGACGTAGAGGATTTCATCTGGCGCGCCGGCCTTCACGAACTCGGTCAGCACCTTGCGCGTCAGATGGCGGGGGTCGCTGATTTGGCTCCAGAGCTTGCCGTCAGAGAAGGTGCCGGCGCCGCCTTCACCGAACTGAACGTTCGATTCCGGGTTCAGCACCTTCTGGCGCCACAGGCCCCAGGTGTCTTTCGTGCGCTGCCGCACTTCCTTGCCGCGCTCCAGCACGATTGGCCGCAGCCCCATTTGCGCCAGGATCAGCGCCGCGAAGATGCCGCAGGGGCCGAAGCCGATCACCAGCGGGCGAGGGCGCTGCTCGGCAAAGAAATCGGCCGGCGCATGGCCGATGAATTTGTAGCCGGTGTCGGGTGTCGGGCGCACGTGCGCGTCACCAGCGAGCCTTGCATGCACCGCGGCTTCGTCAGCGAGATCGCAATCGACGGTGTAGATCAGTACCATCGCGCTCTTCTTGCGTGCGTCGTAGCTGCGCTTGAAGACGGTGAAGGCTTTCAGCGCAGCGTTGGTGATTCCCAGCCGCGTGACGATGGCCGGGCGCAAGGCCTCGGCCGCATGGTTCAGCGGCAGGCGCAGTTCGGTGATCCTCAACATGACTCAGACTCTCGTGACAGGCGGGTCATCGTTGACCTGCGGTTCGGCTTGTTCTTCGGCGCGCATGTCGTCGACCGGGCCGTCGTCCCAAATCGCATTTTCGGTCGATGTCTCGTTCGAGGGCGGCGGTGTGTCGGTGGCCAGGAAGCCACCCGACTGGTGCCGCCACAGCATCGCGTAATGCCCATCGCGCCGGAGCAGCTCATCGTGCGTGCCCTGCTCGACGATGCGGCCACGGTCGAGCACGATCAGCCGGTCCATGCGGGCGATCGTCGACAGCCGGTGAGCGATCGAGATCACGGTCTTGCCTTGCATCAGTGACAGCAGCTGGTCCTGGATCGCGACTTCGACCTCGCTGTCGAGCGCCGACGTGGCTTCATCGAGGATCAGGATCGGCGCATCTTTGAGCACCACGCGCGCGATCGCGACCCGCTGGCGCTGGCCGCCGGACAGCTTGACGCCACGCTCGCCGGCGCGCGCCTCATAGCCGGTGCGGCCTTCCCAGTCATGCAGGTCGACGATGAACT
>CAXTCD010000036.1:0-30031 GCA_964242145.1 uncultured Rhizobacter sp. | reverse complement strand
TTTTCATTGCTGTATTTCTTGTTGTCGTGCGTCAGGATGCGATACCACGCGCCATGCTGATGGTCGACGAAATGGGCCCATGAATAAGCCCACAGCTTGTCGTACCACTGCCAGTAACTTTCGTCGCCGGTGCGCACCGCCAGCACCGCCGCGGTGGCCAGGCTTTCGGCCTGGACCCAGAAGTACTTGTCGTTGTCGCAAATGCTGTTGTCGGGCGCGAAGCCGTAGTACAGGCCGCCGTGCTGCGCATCCCAGGCGCTGTCGACCGCTGCGGTAAACAGTTCGCGGGCGCGTGGCAGCAGCCAGTCGCTCGCGCGGTGCCGCTCCAGGATCAGCAGCAGCTTGGCCCATTCGGTCAGGTGGCCGGGCTGATAGCCCCAGGGGCGGAAGATGTTGGTCTTGTCGTCGCGGTTGTAGTCCCAGTCGATCGACCAGTCGGCGCGGTAGTGTTCCCAGATCAGGCCGCCTGCGAGCGCAGCTTGGCGCACGGTAATCGCCTTCGCCAGCGTTTCGGCACGGTCGAGAAAGCGCGTGTCGTTCGTGGCTTCGAAGGCGGCCAGCATGGCCTCGCACGCATGCATGTTGGCGTTCTGGCCGCGGTAGGCGCCCACCACCCAATCGGCGCTGGCTTCATCGGCATAGAGGCCGTGCGCCGGCTCCCAGAAATGCGCTTCCATCAGCGCGAAGGTTTCATGCAAACCTTCTCGGGCTTCTTCGATGCCGGCCATCAAGGCATGGGCATGGGCCAGCAGCACGAAGGCCAGGCCGTAGCAATGGTTGGTGGCATCGGTGACGCGGGCCTTGCCGTCTTCCCAGTGCAGCTGCCAGGCGTAGCCGCCGGTCGCAGGGTTGCGGTGCACGTCGCGCAGGAAGCGCAAGCCGTGGCGGGCGGCTTCCTTCCAGTCGTCGCGCTGGTAGCGGCGTGCGGCCATCGCGTGGTTGAACACGAAGCGGGTGCTGCTGACCAGATGCCGGGTGTGGCGGTCGTAGACCTGTCCGTCATCGAGGTAGAAATGGAAGAAGCCTCCGCTCGCATCGAAGCTGCGGCCTTGGTAGAAGGCCATCGTGTGCAGGATGTGCCGATCCAGGAAATCGGCAGAGCGGAAGTCGATCGATGTGGTTGAGTTCATGTCGATCGCCTCCGGGTCAAGCGACGCGTTGTTCGCTTTGGCCGTCGAACAAATGGGCGTCTTGCGGTGCCCAGGCGAGGAACACGCGGTCGCCGACCGACTGATGCACCTTGCCCGGCACGCGCGCGACCAGCTTGCCGACTTCGGTTTCGACCATCGCATAGGTCTCCGGGCCGGTGGGCTCGATCATCGTCAGCGTGCCGGCCAGGCCGTTGTCGGCGAAGGCGATGGCTTCGGGGCGCAGGCCGTAGGTCACACCCTTGGCTTTCGATCCTTCGAGCGCCTGGCGCTGCGCTTGGGTCAGCAGCAGGTCGAAGCCTTTGGCCTGCAGGCCGTTGGCAGCGCGCTCGCCGGTCACCATGTTCATCGCCGGTGAGCCGATGAACTCGGCGACGAAGCGGGTCGCCGGGCGCGAGTAGATGTCGTCGGGCGTGCCGAACTGCTGCACGATGCCATCGCGCATCACCGCGATGCGGTCGCCCAGCGTCATTGCTTCGACCTGATCGTGGGTCACGTAGACGGTGGTGGTCTGCGTGCGCTGATGCAGCAGCTTGATTTCGGCGCGCATCTCGACGCGCAGCTTGGCGTCGAGGTTGGACAGCGGCTCATCGAACAGGAACAGCTTCGGGTCGCGCGCCAATGCGCGGCCCATGGCTACGCGTTGACGCTGGCCGCCTGACAGCTGGCCCGGCTTGCGGTCGAGCAGATGCTCGATCTGCAGCATCTTCGAGACGCGCTTGATCGCTTCTTCGCGCTGGGGCTTGGGCACGTTGCGCATCTCGAGGCCGAAGCTGATGTTCTGCGCCACGTTCATGTTCGGGTAGAGCGCGTAGCTCTGGAACACCATCGCGATGTCGCGGTCCTTGGGGAGCGCGTAGGTGATGTCGCGGTCGGCGATGTGGATCGAACCGGTGGTCGGGGTGTCCAGGCCGGCGATCATGTTGAGCAGCGTGCTCTTGCCGCAGCCCGAGGGGCCGACGAGGATCAGGAATTCACCGGCTTCGACTTCGATGTCGATACCTTTGAGGATGTCGACCGGCCCGAAGCTCTTGCGGACATTGCGGATGGAAAGTGCGCCCATGCGGGTCTCCGATTGATTGCTCTGTGTTCTTCAGGAGCCGCGCGGCCAGCATGGGCCGCGCGGCATTGATTTGCCAGTGGGGCTGGATCAGCCCTTGACGGCGCCGGCCGTCAGGCCACGCACGAAATACTTGCCAGCCACGATGTAGACGAACAGCGTGGGCAGGCCGGCGATCATCGCGGCGGCCATGTCGACGTTGTATTCCTTGACCGAACTCGTGGTGTTGGCCAGGTTGTTCAGGCCGACCGTGACCGGCTTGGAGTCGCTGCCGGAGAACACGATGCCGTACAGGAAGTCGTTCCAGATGTTCGTGAACTGCCAGATCAGCGTGACGACGAGGATCGGCGTCGACAGCGGCAGCACGATGCGCCAGAAGATGCGCCAGAAGCCGGCGCCATCGAGCATCGCCGCCTTCACCAGCTCGTCAGGCAGGCCGACATAGTAGTTTCGGAAGAAGAGGGTGGTCGAAGGCAGGCCGGCCAGCAAATGGATCAGCACGAGGCCCCACACTGAGCTGGCAATGCCCAGCCAGCCCAGTACCTGCGACATCGGCAGCAGCACGACCTGCATCGGCATGAACACGCCGAACAACATCATCGCGAACATCACTTCGCTGCCGCGGAAGCGCCACTTGCTCAGCACGTAGCCATTGACGGCGCCGATGGCGGTAGAGATCAGCACGGCGGGGATCACCATCATCACCGAGTTGTAGAAGAAGGGCTTCAAGCCGCTGCATTCGATGCCGGTACAGGCGGTGGACCAGGCTTTGCCCCAGGCTTCGAAGGTCGGCGCGGTGGGCAGCGACAGCAGGTTGCCTTCGCGGATCTGAGCCATGTCCTTCAAGGACGTGGTCAGCATCACATACATCGGCGTGAGGTAGAAGATGGCGAACAGCAGCAGCACCGACCACAGCACCACGCGGTGCCAGGTCAGCGACTGGAAGAACGTGGGCTTGCCGCTGACGGCAGACCGCAACGCCGTGGCGGGAAGAGGGGTCGGGCTCGTTGTCATCGGGGTGCTCATTTCTTGGTCCGCAGCTCGGAGTAGAGGTACGGAACGACGATCGCTGCCACGGTGGCCAGCATGATGGTGGCCGACGCGGCGCCCAGGCCGATCTGGCCGCGGGAGAAGGCCATCGTGTACATGAAGGTCGCAGGCAGATCGGTCGAGAAGCCGGGGCCGCCGGCGGTCAGCGCCATCACCAGGTCGAAGCTCTTGATCGCGAGGTGCGACAGCACCATCAACGTGCTGAAGAACACCGGGCGCAGGCTCGGCACGATGATGCGCCAGTAGATGCGCGGCAGGCTGGCGCCGTCGATCTGCGCGGCCTTCAGGATGGAGTCGTCGATGCCACGCAGGCCGGCAAGGAACAGCGCCATCACGAAGCCCGAACTCTGCCAGACACCGGCAATCACCACGGTATAGATGGCCATGTCGGGATTGACGAGCCAGTCGAAGTGGAAGGAGGTCCAGCCCAGTTCCTGCATGACCTTCTCCAGCCCGAGGCCGGGGTTCAGGATCCACTTCCAGGCGGTCCCGGTCACGATGAAGCTCAATGCCATCGGATAGAGGTAGACGGTGCGAAGCACGCCTTCGGCGCGGATCTTCTGGTCGAGCAAGATGGCCAGCAACAGGCCGATGGCCATGCCGAAGAAGATGAACAGGCCCCCGAAGATGCCGAGGTTGGTCAGCGCGACCCACCAGCGGTCGCTCTCGAACAGCGTGGTGTATTGCTGAAGGCCAACGAAACTGTAGTTGGGCAGCAGGCGCGAAGCCGTGAACGAGAGGTAACCGTTCCAGGCAATAAGGCCGTAGATGAAGAAGAAGGCCAGGATGAACGACGGCGCGATGACCAACTTGGGCATCCAGGCGCTCAGCCTTGCGGCGGGTGTGTGTGCGGTGGTCATGAACTCGCGGGCAAACGAACAAACAGGCGGGAAGGGGCGAAAAGAGCAGGGCGAAAAGAACAGGGTTTACGCGACTCTGGATCGCTACAAGCGAACAGCCCTCACCGCCATGAAGCGGTGAGGGCTTGAGGCAAACCTCTTAGCGAGAGGTTGCGCTAGATGCCTTGACGATCACTTCGTCTTGGCAGCAGCAACCAGCTTGTCCAACGTGGCTGCGTTGGTGGCCTTGTCGTCGTTCCAGAATTGCGAAACGACGTCTTTGATGGCGCCTTCTACAGCGGAAGGAACCGCCATGCCGTGGGCGATCGACGGCAGCAGCGTGCCAGACTTGGAGGTCGATACGAAATCGGCTGCCGAGGTCTTGGCGCAGGAGTCGAACTTGGACAGGTCCATGTTCAGGCGAACCGGGATCGAGCCCTTGTTCAGGTTGAACACCTCTTGGAACTCAGGCGACATGATCGCGGTGGCCAGGTCTTGCTGGGCCTTCTGGTTCGCCGGGTCCTTCAGCTTGAACAGCGCGAAGCTGTCGACGTTGTAGGTGTAGTCCTTGGCGGTACCAGGGGCTGCCACGCAGTTGAAGTCTTTGCCAGGAACCTTGCCTGCAGCAAGGAACTCGCCCTTGGCCCAGTCACCCATGATCTGCATGCCGGCTTCGCCCTTGATGACCATCGCGGTAGCGAGGTTCCAGTCGCGGCCCGGAGCGTTCTTGTCGGTATAGGTCTTGACCTTCTTGAAGGTGGTCAAGACCTTGTCCATCGTCGGGCTCTTCAGCGTGGCAGCGTCGAGCTGCACGAAGGCCTTCTTGTAGAACTCGGCACCACCCACGCCCAAAGCAACTGCTTCGAAGGTGGTGAAGTCTTGCCAGTTCTGGCCGCCGTGGGCGATCGGGATGATGCCGGCCTTCTTCAGGGCTTCAGCTGCGACGAAGAACTCGTCCCAGGTGGTCGGCACTTTGGCATTGGCCTTCTTGAAGGCTTCCGGGTTGGTCCAGAGCCAGTTCACGCGGTGCACATTGACTGGTGCGGCAACGTAATGGCCTTCGTACTTCAGGCCATCAGCGATGGCCTTGGGCAGCAGCTCGTCCCACTTGCCGGCCTTGGCGACGTCGTCCATGTTGCTCAGGACGCCTTCCTTGGCCCATTCCTGGATCGACGGGCCCTTGATCTGCGCAGCAGCCGGGGCATTGCCCGACACCACACGCGACTTCAGCACGGTCATCGCAGAGTCGCCTGCGCCGCCGGCCACGGCGAAGTCTTTCCAGGTGTGGCCTTTTTGCTGCATCGTGGCCTTCAGTGCGGAAGCCGCCTTGGCTTCGCCCCCGGAAGTCCACCAGTGGAGGACCTCAACTTCACCGGCTTGTGCGAGCGTGGCGCTCAGCAGCCCTGCAGCCACCAAGGCCAGCGTTGAGGCACGTACGGAAATCGTTTTTGACATGTTGTCTCCTGAGTTCAAATGGCACTTGATGGCACAAGCCGTCCGTCAAGCGCTGGCGATGTTAAGCATTCATTAAACTTATATCAATAGAGAGTCAGCCTGGGACTTTCCCTTGCTTCCCAACGATCGATCGGGATGGCAAAGCAGGGCGTCTGAAGCCCTGTCTCGATGCCGCCCGGCCTGTGACCTTACCGAACCATGAGCGATTCATCTCCTTCCCCTGGCCTGCTAACAGCCCCCTCACGCGGGCCCCGTCATGGCCGGCTCGATGCGCTGAGGGGCATGGCCATCGTCTGGATGGCGATGTTCCATTTTTGCTTCGACCTCAACCATTTCCATTTCATCCGTCAGAACTTCTACATCGATCCGGTCTGGACGGTGCAGCGCGCCTGCATCGTGACGCTGTTCATGTTCTGCGCGGGAGCCGGCCAGGCCGTGGCTCACGAGCAGGGGCAGGGCTGGGCGCGCTTCTGGCGGCGCTGGGCGCAAGTGGCCGGCTGCGCGTTGCTGGTCACGCTGGGTTCGTGGTGGATGTTCCCGCGCAGCTACATCAGCTTCGGCGTGCTGCATGGCTTCGCGCTCCTGCTGATCATTGCCAGGGTGACGGCCGGTGCGGGCGGGTGGCTGCTGCCGCTGGGCCTGCTCGCGGTGTGCTTGCCGCAATGGGTGCAGCACCCCTTCTTCGACAGCCGCTGGACCAACTGGGTCGGGCTGATCACGCACAAGCCGGTGACGGAAGACTATGCGCCGATCCTGCCGTGGCTCGGCGTCGTGTGGTGGGGCGTGGCGTTGGGCCGCTGGGTGCTGGCGAAGCGGCCGCACTGGTTGACCGGGCCGGTGCCCACTGTGCTAAGCCCTCTGGCGGCGCTGGGCCGCTGGTCGCTCAGCTTCTACATGCTGCACCAGCCGGTGCTGATCGGCG
Organism: uncultured Rhizobacter sp.; assembly: GCA_964242145.1. GTDB lineage: Bacteria > Pseudomonadota > Gammaproteobacteria > Burkholderiales > Burkholderiaceae_C > Rhizobacter. The sequence goes on along the minus strand of CAXTCD010000036.1, from coordinate 23,557 downwards.
CATTGATGGCGATCGTGGCCTTGCGCGGCGGTTGATATGCGCGAGCGGAGTGACGAAGGAGCGGTGCAACGCCGCAAGCCTGTGTGGCGGTCGGGCGCGCAGTTATCTATATAGAAGCGCAGTGCGGGTGGACGGAAGAAATCGGTCGACCGCTTCGTCAGCAGCTGGGACATGGGCCTGACAAAGTCCATTGGGATGGCGCCGCTTCGCGACGTCTCACAGCACGTTCAGGAACGCCTCCAGCGCATCCAACTCGTCATTGCCGAGGTCCAGCCGCTGAAGCAGCGGTGAGCGTACCGGCGCCATCGGATCATCGAGACGGCCCTTGGGTGCAGTGCCTTTGGGCATGCCGACCTTGTACATGCTAAGCACCTCCTTCAGCGTCGGGATCAGGCCGTGGTGCATATAGGGTGCGGTGCCGGCCACGCCGCGCAGCGACGGTGTCTTGAACTGGCCGCTGTGGCGCGCATCGCCGCTGGCGTCGAAGCGCCCGAGGTCTTCGCCCCTGCGGCCGAAGAGGTGCAGGCCCAGGTTGTGGAAGCCGTTGTCGCTCATCCACGGGCCGTTGTGGCAATTCAGGCAGCGTGCCCGCGTTCGAAAGAGATCGAGGCCACGCAGCTCCTGGTCATTCAGGGCTTGTACATCGCCGGCGAGAAAGTCATCGAAGCGCGTGCGGGCGGGCCGCAAGCTGCGCTCGAAGCGGGCCAGTGCGTCGGCGATGCGATCGAGCGTGACTGTGTCAGTCGCGGGCAGGCTCGGTGCCTTGGCGACCGCTGGCTGCGCGGGACCATAGGCTTCTTCGAACGCGCGCGGATAGTCGATGCTGGCAGCGATGCGATCGCGCAGCGCGTCGAGCGTCATGTCCATCTCGATGCGCGACTGCACCGGACCCAGCGCCTGAGTTTCGAGCGTGCTGGCGCGGCCGTCCCAGAACGCGTGCAGCACGCCGGCCGCGGTGGCCACCGACGGGGCGTTGCGGCGCCCCGCCCGCCCTTCGATGCCGAGCGAGACCTTGCGGCCATCGGCCCAACCGTGCTGTGGATCGTGGCAGCTCGCGCAGGCCACGCTGCTGTCGCGTGAAAGCTGTTTGTCGAAGAACAGGCGGCGGCCGAGTTCGCGCTGCGCGCGGCGCAACGGCGTGTCGTCGGGCTCGGCGGGCGGCAGCGGTGCCAGTTCATGCAGCGCGATGCCGGGGCTCAGGTTGGGCGCGGGCCAGCAGCGCGGAGCCTGCGCATAAAGCGCGCGCAGGTTCGGCGCCGGCTTATCGGGTGCGTCGGGCGCATCGGGTGCATTGGGTGAGGGGTGGCAGGCCGTGATCACGGCATCGGTGATGACCGTGTTGCTGTCGCTGGCCGCACCAGCGATGGCGGGGCGCTGTGCCGCTTGCAGCCCCGGCAGATTGTGCTCGGCTTGGGCACTGGCCATCAGCTGACATGCCAGCAGGCCGGCGCCCCAACTGGCGCGGCCGATGCGCCGCGTCACCCGCCAATGCTTCGACATGTGGGTGAACTGATCCACCATCTTAAAACCCCAGGCCGAGCGACAGCAAAAAGGTGCGCCCGCGTTCGTAGCTCAGGTAGCCGGCTGACTGTGTCAGCTGGTTCTTGCGGTTGCTCAGGTTCTCGATGGTCAATTTGATCTCCGCGTGGGTGTTGTCGACGAGGCGCGGCGCCCAGACGATCGTCGTGTCCCAGGTCAGCGCGCGGGGCAGCGAGCTGCGTTCCCAGACATCGACCTCGCTGCCGTTGTAGCTGGCCTTCTTGCCGGTGTTGATCATCGGCTGGTAGCCGTCGCGCAGGCGCAGCAACTGGGTGAACTGTAGGTGCTGCTCAGGGATCGCGGTGATGGCCGCAAGCCGCAGTGTCCAGGGCCGGTTGTAGTTGTCAGCGGGCATCTCGCTGTAGCGGATGAAGCGGCCGTCGTAGAAGATCACCTCGTCGTCCGCCCGATCGGCGCTGACGCCATTCTCATAGCTGGAATGGTTGGTGGTGATGCGGCTGTCGTTCGCCGCCACCCACAGTGTCGTGCGGGTGCTTCTCCACGCCAGCGGGCGCAGCGTCTGCCAGGTGAGCGTCAGGTCTTGTGTCTCGCCGAAGCCGTCATTGGTGTAGACGTAGCAACTGCTGCCGTTGCATAACGGATCGGAGTAGCTGCGTTTGATGACCTGATCGCGCGAGTTGCGGTGCGTGTATTGCAGCGCGAGGCTGCTGTCGCTGAAGCGCCAGGTGGCCGCGGCGCTCAGTTCGTCGTCATGCGGCGTGCGCAAGGCCTCAAGGCGGTTGTACGGACGGCCGGCCACCGGCACGCTCCAAAGTCGCGTGTCGGCAGCGCGCGTTTGCGTGCTCTTCAGCGTGTTGACCTTCTCCTGCAGCGCAAAGGCGAACAGCGAGCGGCCGTAATAACGGTTGGCGCCGAAGTCGAACTGCCAGTCGTCGTTCGCATGCCAGGTCAGCGTGCTGCGCGGTGCAAGCGTCGTGTTGTGCGTGATTCCGTCGCGGTCGGCGCGCAGGCCCAGGCGCAAGCGCCAATGGTCGTTTTGGGCCGTGTGCTCGGCGAAAGCACCGGCGCTGTGGGCTTGCTGAGTCAACGCACCGGCGCGGTAGGTCTGCACCATCTTGAAATACTGGCCGTCATCGGTGCGCGTCGGTGCCAGCGAGCAGGCTTCGGTGTCGACAGTGCCTGTGGCATCGGTGCAGTTGCCTTTGGCGTCGACCACGCTGTTGTACGACTTCAGCTCGGCCATGCGCTCATAGCGCGCGCTCTGGTGCGTCAGCTCCAGCCCGGCATCGAGTTGCTGCTTCCACTCGCCCCATTCAAATGACGGCCAAGCCGACTTCAGCTTGTATTGCGTGGTTAGCAGCGTTTGATCGACATCGCCATACGAGCCTTCGGCGCTGGACGGGTTGGTGTTGGCGGTCGGGTTGCCCCAGTTCTTGTCATCCGACCAGCGCCATGGCTTGTAGTAGGCATTGAGCGAGGCGCGGCGTGATTGGTCGACCTGGGTGTGCGTCAGCTGTTGGGTGAGCAGCGCGCCGTTCAGCTCATGCTGCAACTTGCCATTCAGGCCGAGGCCGCCGGCCTTCAGGCGGAAGTCGCCATCGCGGGTGTTCTCGCGAAAGTATTCATTGTTGGACGGCGCGTAGGTCACCGAGCCCTCGGCGCGGGTGCTGCCGCCCGGTTGCCAATCGGTCTTGAAGAAGAAGTTGTCGAGCGTTCGGGTCTGGTCGCGCTCGGCACCGATCGGTGAGCCTTCATAGCCGCTGGCGAACTGCTTCAACGGAATCACCGACCGCTTGCGTACGACGCTTGCGATCCAGCCCCAGGTTTCGCTGGGCTTGCCTTCGAGCAGTGCGCGATACGTCAGCTTCGTGAAGCGCGGCTGTTCGTCTTCGGTGGCCGAGGCTTCGAAAGCCTGTTGGCGCCTCGGGTCGACGATCAGCTGGGTCCATTGCGACGAGGTGTACGCCATCGACACCTTGCCACCGAAGCGTCGCGTCGCGCTGCAGGTTTTGGCATCGACCACACCGCCTGTGAAGTGACCGTGTTCCGCCGAGATGTTGGCGTCATGCACCTGCAGGTCACAGACCAGTTCGGCATCGAGCGCGAGCGCCTGCGCTCCTGCGGCGATGAGTTCGAAATGGCCGATGCTGGCCTTGTTGCCAGGGTCGAGGTCGTTCGAGACCGACATGCCGTCGACCAGGAATTCGCTCTGATAAGCCTTGGCCCCGTGGATGCTGATTTCGGCCGGGCCGATTTCTCCGCCGGTGGCCGACGACGCCTGCTTCTCGTCGAATTGCACCTGCGGGTTGATCTTCAGCAGGCTGGTCAGGTCACCGTTGACTTGCGGCAGCGTGGCGATCGCGCGCTTGTCGAGTGATTGCGTGCCGGTGTTGTCGATCCGGCGTGCCTTGACCTGAACGGTGTTGAGCTGGGTGACGAGGCGGGCGTCTGCACGCTTGTCGGCGGCCGCACTGCTGGCGTTCGCGGCATCGCTCGACGAAGCGAATTCGGCCTGCAGCGTGATGCGTTGTGCGGCATCGCTTGCCGCGAACCAATCGCTGCCCTGCAGCAGGCGGTTCAGCGCTTGGATCGCGTTCATGCGGCCGGCGAGGGCCGGGGCCATCTTGTCGGCCAGCGCGGGCGGCAGTTCGATCGGTGCCAGGCTGGCCAGGTGCCGGACGGCCGCAATTGACTGTGTCACGGGTTGGGCCGGCAGGCTGAAATCGAACTCGGTCTGATGTGGTGCCACGGCACCGGCCGTCACACCGGCCGCGGAGGCCAGCGTCAAGGCGGCCCGCAGCAGATGCAGCGGTCGCGGCGGCCGGTGTGGGGTCGAATAAAAAATGGCTTTGGCAACTGCGAGCGCCAGCCAGAAAAAGGAATGCATCGGGAGTCCGGGGTCGGGGTGCCCCGGTGCATCGGGTCAGGCCGCTGAGCAGCGACCTTGCCGCCTCGCTGCTTCAGGCACCCAGTTGCAAATCATTCTTATCTATTTTGCCATGGGAATTGATCAGAGCCGCCAGATGTCGAAGAAAGGAGCGAAGTGCTCACACGCACCAAATGATAAGGCAAAGGTGGGGCGGGTGGGCACACAGGCCGGGGAGGCATCAGCCGGCGGGCCAGTCAGCAGACCGCCAGCCGGTGCCGTCAGCGATCAATCGACGTCGCAACGCCGCTCATGGACCAGGCAGCGCGCGTAGCTGGCGTCGGTCTTGAGCCGATACATCGCACGTGCGATGTAGGCCGTGTTGGCGAAATCGGCGAACAGGCCGTCGACGCCCAGTTGATAGAAGGCCAGGTATTCGTTGACCGGGTTGCCGCTGTAATTGCTGGCCAGGCGCTTGGGCTCGTTGCGGAAGGTGTATGGATGCACCAGCAGCCCGAGCTGGTGGGCGTTCGCGACGACCTCGGTCGGCGGCAGCAACTCGCGGTCGCGTTCGTCGATCAGGCCGTCGGCATTGATGTCGGCGCAGGCGGTGCCTGCCACCTGTTTGCATTTGCTCGGAATCAGGTAGCCCTTCCACGGCCCGATGCCGTCGGCATAACGCTTCACCTCAGCGAGCCCTTGCGGCGTCAGCAAGTCCTTCGACAGCCCGGCGCGGCCGGAGACGACCCAGTCATAGGGCCGGTCGGAGGACGGGTTCAGAACGATCTCGCCGTCAGGGCTCAGGCCCGAGGCATCGACCAGCTGAACCAGCCGGACGCTGGTGCGCGCACGCAGATAGCGCAGGTTCGCGGTCTCAAAGGACTGGATGAACACCGGCGCGTTGCGATGGTTCCAGCCGGCGCGGGTCAGTGCGGCCAGCAGCTTGTCTTCGATCGGCAGGCCGAGCAACTGGTGATAGGTCGAATGCTTGATCTCGGGATAGATGCCGATGCGGCGGCCTTCCTCGCGCGACTTGCGCTTCACGAACTCGATCACTTCATCGAAGGTCGGAATCTGGAACTGGCCGTTGAAAGACGGGTCGCGATCGGCGAGCGGCTGCACCGCGCGAAGCTGCCTGATCTCGGCGAGCGTGAAGTCGCTGGCCCAGAAGCCGTCGATCGCGATGCCATCGAGCAGCACCTGGCGGCGGCGGCTGGCGAATTGAGGCAGGTCTTTGACGTTCGTCGTGTCGATCAGGTTCGGCTCGTGACGCGCAATCAGGTAACCATCTTTCGTCGAGACCAGATCGGGCTCGACATAGTCGGCACCTGACGCAATGCCCAGCGCGTAGTTTTCCAGCGTGTGGTCGGGCAGATAACCGGTGGCGCCGCCGCGGTGGCCGATCACCAGAGGCGCTGCTTCAGCGTGGTGGTAGGCGGGCTCGGCCTTGCGTTCGTCCGGCTGCGCCGCGTGGGCGCAAGCGGCAGTGGCCATCAGCAGGGCGCTGGCCCACAGGGCCAACGGGAAGCGGGTGTTTTTCTGTGTCATCAGCAATCTCCTCGTGAGGTTCGTTCAACGAACTTAGACGGCACGCATGACACCGCAGTGACATTCATGTGCCGTGTGACGAGGCAGTCTCGCCGATCGGGCTGACAGCATGCCGATGCGCAGCGGTTGTTGCGCGCTGGAATCGGGCGAGAGGAGTTCATCGCTCATCGCGATCACACTGCAAGACCTGCCCAGAGGGCCGCGCATCGCGGGATCGCGAAGGCGAGGCCGCTTCATGCGGCCCCGTCTCGGCCGGATCAATGGCGGCTCAGCAAGCTCAGTTGATGATCCAGGTCTGGTTCTGGCTGGTGTTGCAGCTCCAGATCAGCAACGGTGTGCCGTTGGTCGTACCGGCAGACTGCACATCCAGGCACAGGCCGGGGTTGCTGGACGGGCTCAGATGGTAGCCACCGTTGACCGCTTCGGTGCGCCAGGTCTGCGCGGCCGAGCCGTTGCACGGATAGAGCTTGGCGAGTGTGCCGTTGGTGCCGCCAGTGGCGGTCAGGCAATTGCCCCCGGGCGAGGCGGCGATCGTGAAATAGCCGGCCGGCGAGACGTTTTGGCTCGAGAAGATCCACGACTGTGCACTGCTGTTGTTGGTCTGCCAGAGGTCGATCGTGTTGCCGGCGGCGGTGCTGCCCGATTTGTTGTCGAGCGCCGTCGACGGCGCGTGTTGCGGATGCAGCGTGAGCACCGTTGTCGGGGTTGGCAGCCACGGTGGCGCCGGTCAATGGCACGAGGTTGAACTTCTGCGCCGCAGAGCTGTTCGGGAACCACTGTCCGAGCTGCACGCCGGCAGTTTTGCTGCCGCCGGGAACGTCGAGCGCCTGCTGCGTGTAGAGGTTGATCAGCGAATAAGGCCGTCGGGGTTTTGCACCGGGCGCCATGGGTCGTTGCCGGGCGTCAGGCCTTGTGCCGACCATTGAACGAAGTTGGCGCCCTTCTGGCCCGATGACGAGGCCACGTTCAGCACCAGGCCGCTGTTGACGTTTTTGATGTGGTAGTAGCCGCCGCTGGGCTCGAAGGTCCATTGCGCATTGGCTTTGCCGCTGAACGGCCATTGCACGACCTGCGCAGCGAGCGCTGTCGATGCGCCCGACACGTTCAGCGCCAGCCCGCTGGCGACGTTGACGATCTGTATGGCCCGCTGAATACCGCGGCATTGGCGCTGGTCTGGATGGCGGCCTGCAGCACGATCAAGCCCTCGGCTTCCATCACGCGCAGATTGCCGGTGGGCGTGGGTCGCGTCAGGTTGTTTTGCGAAATGTTGTAGTCGGCGCGGCGGTTTGTCCAGGCCGAATCGGCGTTCTTGACGAACCAGTCTTCATATTTGGGCCAGAGATTGTTCTGGCGAGCGAAGTTACCCAGCCCGCGATAAAACTGGTCGGCGCCGAAATCTCCATTGGCCGGGTGGTCTTCCGGCATGATCGGGTATCTCTTGATGACGTGATCGGCGGCCAGCATGGCATCGTTGTATTACTGGTTTTTTCCGGTCAATTTATAAAGCGCATTCGCGGCGTTGACGATCAGCCCGGCGTTGTAGGTATTATCATCGCCGATGATGCCGGCCGACCCCATTTGCTCGTGCACGCGCCCGGTCGTGGTATCAAAGAGATTTTTGCGCGTCCAGGCATAAATGGCTTTGGATTTGCTCAGGTACGCGGCGTCGCCGGTGGCCAGGTAAAGCATGGCGCCGGAAATGACGAAGGGCCAGTTGCTCAGCGCGCATTTGCCGCCCTTTGGCACGTTGTCCATGTTTTCCCAAATGCCACCGCCATAGGTATTGTCCCAAGCTCGGGCATAAGACAGATCCCAATTCTTTTTGACGGAATTCAGATAACTGGCCTGGCCGGTGATTTGATAGGCGCGCAGCTTCGCAATGGTGGCCCAGGCGATGTCGTCATTCCATTTGTCCCAGGCTAGGCCAGGTCAGTGCCGTTCTGGGCTTCGAAGGTGGCGATCAAATCAACCACCAACTGGCGGCGCTCGGATGACTGGTTCGCTTGATAGGCGTCGAGCACGCCGGTGATGATGTAAGCCTGTCCCCACATGAACGCCATCGAGCGGTCGGTCAGGCTGTTCGAGAAATAGGATTTGCCACCCGACTTGATCAGATCAGCCTTCAGCCAGCCGTCATAAGCCGCATCGGCCTGCCCCACGCTTTGCGCTTGGGCGGCACCGAGAGAAAGCAGCAGGGTGGCAGCCGCGACTGCGGAAATGAGAAAGCGGGACAGGCGCATTTTCCGATGCGTATTCGGCGTCGGGAAGAATGGATTTTTCAGGGTGAAGATATGTTGGAGGTAAAGCTGCCCGAAATGCCAGGGTCATATCGAAATGATGTTCAAGTTGAGCAGTGTCCAGAGAAATTCCGAAGCTGATTTACAGCGCTATACGAAACCGATGGTGTCTGTTGTATATCGTCGCGCACTTTTAAATTTGTGAATTTATTTAGTTTTTAAGTTGTGAGCAAGTTCGGCAAGCGCCTGATTCCCGAGGCTTCATTTTCGGTGCCGGTGGCTGAATTCTCTGTTCGAATTGGCCACCCGGCTTGCGGCGTGGATCAGAAATGAAACTTCGTTCCATTTCCTGCTTTGCTCGCCTTGGGTATTGAATTTTCAATCGATCAGTCGCATTTCTAATCTTTATCGAGAGGAATCATTTGATTCTGAAAGCGCAGGTCATGAATTCTTCGGGCGGTGAAATGCCGTTACCGGTCGCGAGCGATGACCTTATTCCGCATGGGTCTTTTTTGGTGAAAGGAGTGCGTGCAAACACCGACTCAAAACAGGGGAGTGTAAATAGTTGTGTTTTTTTACATGGGCGGCTACCGTACATGCGCCAAGGGAGTGCCGATGAAGCCGCTATCCACTCAGCAGTTGGCTGTGACCGGAATGATTGTCGCTACGGCGACGATCGTTGCGTTGGCAGCTGTCGGTTTCAACTTCGCCCAGGAGACCCTGGCGGCGTCGGCGTATGTGGCCCACACCCACCAGGTGATGGGCAGCATCAGTGACCTGGAGTCGAACATTTACCGGGCAGAGGCCAGCCAGCGAGCCTATTTGTCGACGCGAAAGCCGCATTACCGCAACGAGCGCGACGATGCGCTGAAGGTGCTGGAAGGCGGAATGAAGGAGCTGGTTCAGCTCACCGCCGACAACCCGATACAAACCACGCGGCTGGAGCAGCTGCGCCGTGACCTGAGTGTGCGCATCGCGCTTTACAAGCAAAGCGAGGCGTTGGTCGTCGACAACACCGATTTTTCCGTGGCCGATCGAATCGACATGGGGACGCAGGTGCTGAACACCTTGCGCCCGCAGCTCGACGAGCTGACCAACGAAGAGCGGCGGCTGTTGAATCTGCGTGAAGAGACCGAGGCGCATCGGTCGTCGAAAACCGCGGCGATCTTCGGCCTGATCGTGTTGTTGCTGTTCCTGTTGTTGCCCACGGTGCTGTGGCGCATGTACCGCGACCTGCTGGCGCGGCAAGCTGCCGAGCTGATCGTGGCTGAAGAGCGGCACTACGACGCGCTTCATGCACGGGCGCTGACGCTCTATAACGCCGAGAACGACCGTGCTTCGGTGCTCAGCGGCACGCTCGAATTGCTGGCCGACAGCCGGTTGTTTCCGGTCAGCGCCTTCTATGCGCATGAAGAGTGGGGCGGTGCGCTGCGGCTGGCCGCCACGCGCGGCGCGCCGCCTGACGTCAAGCCGGTGCTGCGCGTCGGTGAAGGCTCGATCGGCCTGGCGGCGCGGCAGGGCGAACAGGTGTATGTCGAACTGGTTGATGCGGCCAACGGCATGCGCATCGAGACCGGGTTGGCGACGGTCGCGCCGGCGGGTTTGCTGATGAGCCCGGTGCTGCACCAAGGGCGTTTGCTCGGCGTGCTGTCGCTTGCCTGCAGCAACCCGCTCGCGGCGCGCGACCGCACCTTCGTGCAACGCATGTGCGCGCAGCTGGCGGTGGCGCTGCACAACCTCGGCCAATTGGAAGAGCTGACCTTGCTGGCCGATCAGCTGCGCTCGCGCGGCGAAGACATCCAGCACAAGAACGCCGAGCTGGAACGCGCGAACCGGATGAAGAGCGAGTTTCTCGCCAACATGTCGCATGAGCTTCGCACGCCGCTGAACGCCATCATCGGCTTCTCCGAAATCATGAAGGACGGCCTGACCGGCGACTTGCCTGCCGAGCAGCAGGAGTACGTCACCGACATCTATTCGAGCGGCAAGCACCTGCTGTCGCTGATCAATGACATCCTGGATTTGTCGAAGGTCGAGTCGGGCCATGTGCCGCTGGAGCTCGACACGATGGAGCCAATCTTGTTGGCGACCAGTGCGATGTCGGTGTTGCGCGAGCGCGCGGCTGCGGGCCGGGTTCGGCTGACGACGATCTGCCCGCCGAATCTCGGCAGCTTGCGTGTCGATGTCCGCAAGGCCAAGCAGATCGTCTACAACCTGCTGTCGAATTCGCTCAAATTCACGCGCGAAAACGGCACCGTGACTTTATCGATCGCCGCTGTCGATGCGGCCGAAGTCCGGGCGATGCGGTCGGCGCCCGACACACGGATCTTCGCGCCCGCCGATGTGCAGCACAGCCGCTTCCTGGAGATCCGTGTCAGCGATTCCGGCATCGGCATTGCGCCGGACGGCCTGCAGCAATTGTTCGAGGCCTTCGTGCAGATCGACTCTTCGCTGTCGCGCCAATACGCAGGCACCGGCCTGGGCCTGACGATGGTCAAGCGCCTGGCCGAATTGCATGGCGGTGGCGTGATGGTGCACAGCGCGGTCGGCGAAGGTTCGACCTTCACGGTGTGGCTGCCGTGGCGCGAGGTGAACGTCGATGCCCCCGACCGCGAAGTGGCGCCGCCACTGGCGCATGTGATGGCCGAAGCGCGCGAGCCTGTGAACGGCGATGAGCTGCCGCCGCTGGTGCTGGTGGTCGAAGACGAACCGCGCGCCGCCAACCTGATGCGCCTGCAACTGGAGTCGCAAGGCTATCGCGTCGAATTCGAACGCACCGCCGAAGAAGGCCTGGCGCGCGCGGCGCAGATTCATCCGGCAGCGCTGGTGCTCGACATCATTCTGCCCGGCATGGATGGCTGGGACATGCTCAGTCAGCTGAAGGAGCAAGACAACACGCGCGACATTCCGGTCGTCATCGTTTCGATGACCGACGAGGCGCGGCGCGGCTTTGCGCTCGGTGCCGCCCAGGTGTTGGTCAAGCCGGTGTCGAAAGACGACCTGCTGGCCGCACTGGCCGCGGCCGGGCTCGACGAGCCTTCGACCGATGTTCGCGTGATGGTGGTCGACGACGATCCGAAGGCCGTCACGCTGGTCAGCAAGCACCTGCAGGTGGCCGGTTATTCGGCAGTCTCGGCCTTCGGCGGCCAGGAGGCGCTCGACCTGGCGCGACACAGGCCGCCGGCACTGATCATTCTCGATTTGATGATGCCGCAGGTCTCGGGCTTCGACGTGGTCGACGGCCTGCGCAGCCGGCCCGAGACGGCCGACATTCCGATCATCGTGCTGACCGCCAAGCTGCTGACGCAGGATGACCGCGTGCAGCTTCACGGCCGGGTGCAGCGGGTGATGGAGAAATCCGACTTCCAGTCGACCAGCTTGCTGGCCGAAGTCAAACGCGCGCTGGCCAAAAGAACGCGTGCGATTGCGTGAGCTGCTGCGATGCTTATCACTCCTGCCATCCTGGTTGTCGATGACAGCGCTGCCAACCGGCGCCTGTATCAGGCGATCCTGAGCGATCTCGGTGCCGACCTCTTCATGGCCGGCACTGGTGAGGAAGCCTTGGCGTTGTATGCCGAGCGCTCGTATGCGATGGTGCTGCTCGATGTGCACCTGGCTGGCATGGATGGTTTCGAGGTGGCGCGCCGGCTGCGCGACAGCCAGCAGGCGCTGGATGAGCCGATCGATACGCCGATCGATACGCCGATCGTCTTCGTCTCGGCGCTTTATGTGCACGAGAAAGACACCTTCCAGGGCTATCGCCTCGGCGCGGTCGACTACATCCTGTCGCCGGTGGTGCCGGAGATCGTGCGCGCCAAGGCCTCGGTGTTCATCCGCCTGTTCCGCATGCGGCGTGAGGCCGAGGCGCAAACCGAGGCGGTGGAAAAGGTGTACCGCGAACTACGCATCGCGCATGCCGACATGGAGGGCTTCAGTTATTCGGTCTCGCACGATTTGCGCACGCCGCTTGGGCAGATCCTCGGTTTCGCCGAATTGCTGGCGCAGGGCAGCGCCGGTGAGCTGAGCAGCAAGGCATTGGAATACCTCGGCTACATGCAAAGCGCGGCCGACCGCATGAACGATCTGATCAACGACATGCTGGTGCTGGCGAACATGACGCGCAACGACACCCAGCTCGAGCCGATCAATGTGTCGGGCATGGTGCATGGCATCGCGGAAGAGCTGAAGACCGCGCAGCCGTCCAACAAACGCGTTGCCTTCGACGTTCAGCCTCATCTGATGACCCGCGCCGACCCGCGCCTGCTGCGCCTGGCGCTGGCCAACCTGCTCAGCAACGCGTGGAAATACAGCGCCAACGTGGACGCGCCCAAAGTGCAGGTCGGCCAGATCGAGCGCGCGGAGGGCCCGCTGTTTTTCGTGCGCGACAACGGCGCCGGCTTCGACATGGCGGTGGCGGGCGAGCGGCTGTTCCGCCCGTTTCAGCGCTTTCATCCTGACTCGGTGTTTCGCGGCAACGGCGTGGGGCTGGCCATCGTGCAGCGTGTGGTGCTTCGCCATGGCGGGCAGATCTGGGCTGAATCGGTGCCAGGGCAGGGCGCCACCTTCTTCTTCACCCTCGCGCCGCCAGCCGCGCCGGTCTCGGCAGTTTCGTCCTAGGAGGTATTCGATGGCCACCGTGCTGATCGTCGAAGACAACCCGCATAACCTGAAGCTTGCGCAGATCGTGCTGCAGAAGGTCGGGTACTACGTGATCTCTGCCGACAACGGCGAGACCGGTCTGCAGATGGCGGCGGAGCACCGGCCGGACCTGATCCTGATGGACGTGCAGATGCCCGGCATGGACGGGCTGGAAGTCACGCGCCGCCTGCGCCGCTTGGCCAGCACCGCCGACATCAAGGTCGTGGCCTTGACGGCGCTGGCGATGAAGGGCGATTCCGAGCGCATCCTGGCCGCCGGCTGCGACGCTTACCTCGCCAAGCCCTTTCGCTACAACGAACTGATCGACGTGGTGAACAGCGTGTTGAAGTGATGCGCGTGGATGTGCGGTGGTGCGTCCGGTGGCTGCGGGCAGGCCGACCGGTACCATCGCCGCATGAGCAACAAGATTCTTTTCGGCTTCCATGCCGTGACGGTGCGCCTGAAAACGGCAGCCCCCTCCATCATCGAAATCCATGTCGACGCGACCCGGCGCGACCAGCGCATGCGCCAGTTCGTCGAGCGCGCGAAAGAGGCCGGCGCGCGCCTGATCGACAGCGATGACGAGCGCCTGCACAAGCTGTGCGGCACGCATCGCCACCAAGGCGTGGTGGCGCGCGTGGAAGCCGTGGCGATGAGCCATTCGCTGGACGACACGCTCGATGCGGTCGAAGAAGTGCCGCTGCTGCTGGTGCTCGATGGCATCACCGACCCGCACAACCTGGGCGCCTGCCTGCGCGTGGCCGATGGTGCGGGCGCGCACGCCGTGATCGCGCCGAAAGACCACGCGGTCGGCGTCAACGCGACGGTGGCCAAGGTGGCCAGCGGTGCCGCCGAGACCATGCCGTACTTCATGGTGACCAACCTGGCCCGCACATTGAAGGAGCTGAAGGAGCGCGACATCCTGATCGTCGGCACCTCCGACGATGCGCAGCAGTCGCTCTACGACCTGGACCTGTCGGGCCCGGTCGCGCTGGTGCTGGGCGCCGAAGGCAGCGGCATGCGCCAGCTGACCAGCAAGACCTGCGACGTGCTGGTGCGTCTGCCGATGCGCGGCGCGGTCGAGAGCCTGAACGTCTCGGTGGCCAGCGGCATCTGCCTGTACGAAGCGCTGCGCCAGCGCAGCACCAAAGCCTGAGGGCTGTTGTCTGTTGATCTGGTCTGGTCTGACGCAAAGGAACACAGCATGCCCGTGATCGAGATCCACCACCCGCTGGTGAAACACAAGATTGGCCTGATGAGGCAGGTCGACATCTCGACCAAGCATTTCCGCGAACTCACGCATGAGTTAGGCCGCTTGCTGGCTTATGAAGCCACGGCCGACTTTCCGCTCGAGAAGACGCAGATCGAATGCTGGAGCGGCCCGGTGGAAATCGATCAGGTGCGCGGCAAGAAGGTCACCGTGGTTCCTATTCTTCGGGCCGGCCTGGGCATGCTGGACGGTGTGCTCGACATGATTCCGAATGCCAAGGTCAGTGTCGTGGGCTTGAGCCGCAACCATGAGACCTTGCAGCCGGAGCACTACTTCGAGCGATTCGTCGGCCACCTGGATGAGCGCACCGCGATCATCGTCGACCCGATGCTGGCGACTGCCGGCTCGATGATCGCGACCGTCGATCTGCTCAAGCGCCGCGGCTGCACCGACATCCGCGCGCTGGTGCTGGTCGCTGCGCCGCAAGGCATCGCGGCGTTGGCCCAGGCCCACCCCGAGGTGCGCTGCTGGACGGCTGCGATCGACAGCCACCTCGATGGCTCCGGATACATCATTCCGGGTCTCGGCGATGCGGGCGACAAGATTTTCGGAACCAAGTAAGCAGGCGGTTAGACCGACTTTTCAAGCCATTTCCGCGCCGATTTTCAACGACGATTCGCCCAGGCTTTGCCGGCATCGACCGCCTCGCGATCAATCACCGAAATTGACTTCTATCCCTGATGGCGACAGGGGCGATCGGGCTGTCAAAGAAGCGTCATCTGCTGCGCGCACACTCGCTGACCGGCCAGCGAGCCCGGTGCAGCTAGGCCTTCCCGGCCTTTACGATTTTTAGCTCGGTTATCCGCTTGACCGAGGGAGGAGCGAGTCGTATGTTCCAACCTCCCCGAGCGCAAGGAGCTTTCTGATGAAGAACCCATTTCGCTTCTGGATGACCAGTGGAGTGGCCATCATGGTTGCTGCCGTCAGCGGCGGCAGCAACTTCGCTTCGGATGAACGTGTGACGCTGGCTTATGTCAGCCGGTTCGGCGTTTCGGAGACCATGCAACGCATTGAAGCCTGCGCCCAGCGCCATGGTATGCATGTGCTGGCCTGCCTGCCGCAGCGCATGAATGACAAGAGCGGCCTGGGCTCGCAGCTGGTCATGGTGCTGGAGTCGTCGCAAGGCGGCACGCCCGTGCAGATGCTCACCGCCAACGCCAAGCCCGACCTGTTGCTCAGCGTGATCCTGCGCAGCCTGGACGATGGCAGCACCCAAGTGTTCCTGATGCGCGAGGTGTTGTTCGACGCACCGGAAGGCCTGTCAGCGCAAGTCCGCCACGATCTGGCCGATCTGCCGGCGATGGTGCAAGAGGCACTGGCGGCTTGAGGATTTGTTGATCGCAGGCGGCCTCTCAACGGTCGCTGACCTCCGAGTGGCCTACCTCTGGGTCGTTTACCTCTAGTGGCTACTCCCGAGCCGCACCCAGCCCTCTGGCCTCAACCCGTCTAAACCCAACCCATCACCCCGGCGATCGCGCCGGCAGCGACCATCCAGGTCGGGCTCCAACGCGTGGCGACCGTCACGATCACCGTCATCGCGACCAGGGCGATGGCGCCCCAGCTTTCGCGGGCCGGTTGCGCGAGCACCCAGCCGGTGGCCAGCAGCAGGCCGAGCGTGATCGGTGACATGCCGGCGGTGAAGGCGCGGACGGCGCGGGTATCGCGACGCGCTTGGCCCCAGCGGGCCGCCCACAATGCGAGCGTGGTGGAGGGCAGCATGATGCCGACCATCGTCGCGAAGGCGCCGGGCAGGCCGGCGACGTTGTAGCCGAGCACGGCGACGAACAACACGTTCGGCCCCGGTGCGGCCTGAGCCAGCGCCACCGACGCGGTGAATTGCGCATCGGTCAGCCAATGGTTCTGTGTCACAAGATAGCGGTGCATGTCGGGCGCGGTGGTGATCGCGCCGCCGACTGCCAGCAGGCTCAATGCACCGAAGTGGCCGAGCAGCGACAACAGGTCATGCCAGCTCAAGCCGTTCATGGCCCAAGCTTCCACCACGCTGCGCCGACCGCCAGCGAACCCAGACCGAAGATCAGCCACCACAAGGGCAGGTGCAGCACCGCGATCAGTACCAATGCGATGCCACCGATCGCCAGGCACGGCCCGAGGCCCAGCGGGTTGGCTTTCAACGTACCCATCAGCTTGATGGCGGTGGCGATGATCAAGCCGGCCGACACCGCGCCCATGCCGCGCAGCGCGTTGCTGACCATCGGGTGCTGCGCATATTGGGCGTACAGGGCGGTAGCGATCAGCACGATCACCAACGGCAGCGCGATGATGCCGGCCAGTGCCGAAAACGCGCCGCGCCAGCTGAAGAAGCGATCGCCGATCATCAGCGCGAGGTTGACGATGTTGGGCCCGGGCAAGACCTGCGCCGCGGCAAACAGCTCCATGAATTCGGCGCGCGTCAGCCAGCGATGCCGCTCGACCAGCTCGCGTTGGGCCACGGCCAGCACACCGCCAAAGCCTTGCAACGCAAGCCAG
This sequence comes from uncultured Rhizobacter sp., assembly GCA_964242145.1. Classification (GTDB taxonomy): domain Bacteria; phylum Pseudomonadota; class Gammaproteobacteria; order Burkholderiales; family Burkholderiaceae_C; genus Rhizobacter. The sequence continues at coordinate 7,011 of CAXTCD010000036.1, read as the reverse complement.
GTGAAGGCAAGGAACAGCTCGCGGCACGATGCCGGCGAGCGGGGGGCGAGGATGGAGGTCACGGCGATGAGGAAGGCGGCTGAACGCCTGGGCGACTCAGCCAGTGATAAGGAAACGATGCAAGGCTCAGCTGCGCAAAACCTTCAATGCAGCCGGGTTGATGATGCCGGTCGGGTTGCCGTTGATGAAGTTGACGACGTTGTTGAACGCATCGCTGAAATACAGTTCGTAGCTGTCTTGCTCGACGTAGCCGATGTGCGGCGTGCAGACGGCGTTCTCGAGCCGCAGCAGTGGGTGGCCTTGCAGAATCGGCTCGGTCTCGAACACATCGACCGCCGCCATGCCGGGGCGGCCGCGGTTCAGTGCCGAGACCAGCGCGCCTTCTTCGATCAGCTCGGCGCGCGAGGTGTTAACCAGCAGCGCGGTCGCCTTCATGCGCGAGAGGTCATCGAGCGTGACGCTGCCGCGCACCGCGTCGCCCAGGCGTAAGTGCAGCGACAGCACGTCGCTGGTCTCGAAGAACGACTGGCGCGATTCGGCGATACCATAGCCGTCGGCCTGGGCGCGTTCGCGTGAAGCGTCGCTGCCCCACACCATCACCTGCATGCCAAAGGCGCGACCGTAGCCTGCAACAATGCGGCCGATGCGGCCATAGCCCCAGATGCCCAGCGTCTTGCCTTGCAGCAGCATGCCGATGCCGTAGTTGGGCGGCATCGACGCGGCCTTCAGGCCCGACTGCTGCCATGCGCCATGTTTCAGGTTGCCGATGTACTGGGGCAGCCGGCGCATCGCCGCCATCGTCAAAGCCCAGGTCAGCTCGGCAGCAGCCACCGGCGAGCCGGCGCCTTCGGCCACCGCGATGCCCAGCCGGGTGCAGGTCTCGACATCGATGTGCGGGCCGACGCGGCCGGTCTGCACCAAGAGCTTGAGCTTCGGCAGCTTCTCCAGCAACTGGCGTGGGAAGTGGGTGCGTTCGCGGATCAAGACCAGCACTTCGGCATCGCGTAGCCGAACCGAGAGTTGCCCGATGCCCTTGACGGTGTTGGTGAAGACCTTGGCGTTCAGCTGCTCCAGTTGGTGGGCGCACTTGAGCTTGCGAACGGCGTCTTGATAGTCGTCGAGGATGATGATGTTCACTGGCGGGAGGGGCTTGGCAATGAATTGAGTGGCAATTGTGCACGCAGGCAAAGGCCGCAGTAGCATCGCGGTCCAGTTCAAAAGGAGACACCGTGCCCATCACCATGTACTCGGCCAGCGTGCCGATCTTTGTTCGCATGCTTGGCAATCTGACCCAATGGTTGGACAAGGCCGAAGCCCACGCGCAAGCAAAGAAGTTCGATACCAATGTCTATCTGGGCTTGCGCCTGGCGCCGGACATGCTGCCGTTTGCAAGGCAGATCCAGATCGCCTGCGATGGCGCGAAGTTCGGTGTGGCGCGGCTGAGCGGTGTCGAAGCACCGAAATACGAAGATAACGAAACGACGCTGGCCGAACTGAGAGACCGCATTGCCCGCACGCTGGCATTCGTCAAATCGGTGTCTGCCGAGAAGATCGACGGCAGCGAAGACAAAGACATCCAGGTGCCGCGCCGTGACGGCGTGACGGTGATGAAGGGCGAGATCTATCTCAAGCACTTTGTGCTGCCCAATTTGTTCTTCCACGTCACGACCGCCTACGCCTTACTGCGTCACAACGGTGTTGATCTGGGCAAGGGCGACTTTCTCGGCACGTTTTGAGCCTGGATTGAGCCGGTCACCCGCCATCGATGAACCACGGAGCCATCGCATGCTGAACACGCTGGGCGTTCATGATCTGCCCTTGTTTCTGGTATCGGGGCTGGTGCTGAACCTGATCCCTGGTCCCGACATGCTTTACATGGCAGGCAGCACCGCGATGGGCGGGCGCCGTGCGGGCTTGTTGGCCGGCTTGGGCATCGCGTCGGGTTGCCTGGTGCATGTGCTGCTATCGGCGCTGGGCCTGTCGGCCTTGCTCGCCGCCTCGGAGCAGGCATTCAACATCGTCAAATGGGTCGGAGCTGCTTATCTGATGTGGATGGGGCTGGGCATGCTGCGCTCGCGCGCCATGGCCTTGCCGCCCTCGGAGGCAGCTCCCGCTTCGACTTCCGGCCGCGCCGCGCCGCCATTCGACATGAAGCTCGTCTACTGGCGTGGGCTGCTGACGAATGCGTTGAATCCGAAGGTCGCGCTGTTTTTCGTGGCCTTCCTGCCGCAGTTCATCGATCCGCAAACTGCCCACCGCGAGCTGGCATTTCTCTCGCTCGGCCTATTGTTCACCGTCAACGGCATGCTGGTGCTGCTGGGCGTGGCCTGGTTGGCCGGCGCGGCGCGCGACCGCCTGATGGCAGCGCAGCGCAACGGTGCGAGCCGCCTGGCGCGCTGGTTTCAGCGCGGGGCCGGCGCCTTGTTCATCGCGTTCGGCATGAAGCTCGCGCTGGTCAGCCGATAGCGTTGTCGGAGCGCGCCGAGCTTGGCTCGACGGCGCTCCGGCCTATTTGCACGCTGACTCAGCGGACCTCAAGTCGCCGTCAAGCAGCCACCCGTTTTTTGCGGACCACCGGTTGGCGAAAGCCGATCGCCAGGCGATTCCATGCGTTCATCGCGGCGATGGCAAAGCTCAGGTCGGCAATCTCGGCATCGCTGAAATGCGGGCGCAGCAGTTCGAAGTCGGCATCGCTGGCATGGCTTGAATGCAGGTTCGTCAGGCTTTCCGCCCAGGCCAGCGCAGCACGCTCGCGCTCGGTGAAGAAGGTGACTTCGCGCCAGGTCACGACGCTGTTCAGCCGCTGGGCGTCATCGCCCGAAGCCAACAGATCGCTCCAGTGCATGTCGACGCAATAGGCGCAACCGTTGATCTGTGAGACGCGCAGGTTGACGAGTTCGATCAGCGGCTTGCCGAGTGTCGATTCCGCCAGCGCGCTGTTCAGGTCTTTCATCGCCGACATGGCGCGCGGCGCGAGGCTGAAGTAGGGCAGTCGAAGTCCGGACATGGATGGTTTCCTTTCAAAGTGAGGGAGCGACATCAGCAAGACGCGCGAGCGTCATGCCTGTGCCCTATTTTGTGACAGGGTCAGCGGGGCCATGATTTTTTCTTGGCGTGCAGTGTGATCGAACACCTGGCGTGATCGAACACCTGGAGCAAGAAGGTGGCGCGTTCCTGCGCTGTCAGGCGCTCCAGCATCGTCAGCCGGCCCACGACACTTGGCCGGCCATCCGGGTGATCGGTGATCGGTGCGATCAGGCGCTCGGGCAGCCACGGGCCCACGTAAGATTCGCGCTCGACCTGGGCGGCACGCAGGCGGTCGATGCTGAGCCGGGTGCGGTCATGAGCCAGGCTTCGGCGCTCAGCAATTCGGTGGCATCCACCGCTCGCCATCGCAGATACACCTCCTGAACCACATCTTCGGCTTCGGCGCGGATGCCGAGCATGCGGTAAGCCACCGCGAAGACATGGGCACGGTGGGTCTGAAACAGCGATAGATCGTTTTTCATGGCGTCAAGGCACGGGCCGTGTCTGGTTTTGGGTCTGGTTTTGGATGAGTTGGTTGGTGATGAGTGCGCCTCGGCAGTGCGCCCGGTCAGGTTTCGGGTTGGTGTCCGCGCCGCCTCGGTATCGTTTTTGCACACTTGTTCGGCGCCCCGCTCTGGCGGGGTCTTTCCAATCTAAGAGAATCAATGGTCCCACGTGAGAACTCCCGTTTTGACATGCTGAAAAAGCTGCTGTCTGGCTACGCCGCCCTCGAAGACCGCTACGACGAGCTGCTGGCTTCACCGGGTGTGCCGCGCCCGCACTGGGATGCGTTTCTGCGCACGCTGGCCGGGCGCGAAGGCCTGGGCGTTGGCGACAGCCTGTCGTTGATGGAGCGGCAGATCCGCGAGAACGGCATCACTTACAACGTTTATGCGGACCCCAAAGGCGCCGACCGGCCCTGGGAGGTCGATCCGCTGCCGCTGCTGCTGTCGTCGCGCGAATGGGAAAACATCGAAGCCGGCATCGCGCAGCGCGCCGAGCTGTTGAACCGCGTGCTGGGTGATATTTATGGTGATCAAACCTTGCTGCGCAGTGGCGCGATCCCGCCTTCGGTGATTTTCGGCCACAGCGGTTTTCTGCATCAGGTGCAGGGCATTCGCCCGCCCGGTGGCGTGCACCTGTTCAGTTATGCAGCCGATCTGGCGCGGTCGCCCGACGGCCGCTGGTGGGTCGTCAATGACCGCACGCAGGCACCGTCGGGCGCCGGCTATGCGCTGGAAAACCGGCTGGTGGTCTCGCGTGTGTTCCCCGAGCTGTTCCGGGATCTGCATGTGCAGCATCTGGCCTCGTTCTTCTCGAACCTGCGCGAGTCGCTGCTGCGCTGGGCACCCAAGGGCGATGGTCCCCCATTGATCGCCTTGCTGACGCCGGGCCCGTACAACGAAACCTATTTCGAGCATGCGCTGCTGGCGCGTTACCTCGGTTTTGCGTTGGTCGAAGGCAGCGATCTCACGGTGCGCGATGGCCGGGTCTGGATGAAGACCGTCGAAGGCCTGAAGCGCGTGCATGCGATTTTGCGACGCCAGGACGATGACTATTGTGATCCGCTGGAGCTGCGCTCGAACTCTGCGCTCGGCGTGGCCGGCCTGACCGACTGCGCCCGCCGCGGCACGGTGATGCTGGCCAACTCGCTTGGCTCGGGCGTGCTCGAATCGGGTGCCTTGCTGGGTTATCTGCCCAAGCTCAGCGAACAGTTGCTCGGCGAAAAGCTGCGCCTGCCTTCGGTGGCCACCTGGTGGCTCGGCGAGCCGGCTGCGTTCGATGACGCCTGGCGCCGCCTCGAACACATCATCATCAAGCCGCTCGATCGCGCCGCGCGCGACCCAGCGCAGTTCGGTGCCGACCTGTCGGCCGATGAGCGGGTGCTGTTGCGGGCACGGGTTGCCGCGCGCCCACAGCGTTATGTCGCTCAGGAATGGGTGCATGTGTCGCAGGCGCCGGTGCTGGAGCGCGGCCCGTCGTCGAAGGCCGATCAGATCACCGCACGCACGGTCGGGCTGCGCGTGTTCGCGATTGCCACGCCGAACGGCTACAAGGTGCTGCCGGGCGGCTTGACGCGTGTGGCCAGCGATGGCGATTCACGTGTCATCGGCATGCAGCGCGGTGGCCGCTCAAAAGACACCTGGGTGCTGTCCGACGGCCCGGTCAACGCGTCGTTCTCTTTGCTGTCGAGCACGGTCACGGCAGCGGACCTCGTTACGTCGCGTGGCAACGTGCCTTCGCGCACCGCTGAAAACCTGTTCTGGTTCGGCCGTTATGGCGAACGCTGCGATACCGCCGCGCGCCTGCTTCGGGTCGCGATTGCAAGCGTGCTTGGGCAGGGTGACAGCCTCGCCGATGACCGCACCGATGGCCTGGTGCCGGCGCTGGCGTTGGCCATCAAGTTGTCCCTGATCGATACGGAGGAAAACCCCGGCACCGAGTTGTTGCGCGCGGCCACCCATCCCGAAGAAGGGCTGAGCCTGCGGCTGCGGCAGCTGTCGCGGGTGGCTTTCAATCTGCGCGACCGCATGTCATCCGACAACTGGCGCACCTTGAACCGCTTGACTGGAGACCCGGTGTTCCAGCGCGGCAGCTCCTTGCCACTGGCCTTGGGCTGGCTCGACCGGGCTGTCACGACGATGATGACCTTGTCGGGTTATGTGCTCGATGGCATGACCCGCGGTACGGCTTGGCGCTTTCTGTCGATCGGGCGCCGGCTCGAACGCTTGTCCAGCCTGTGCAACACGCTGCAGATTGCGATCCGCGAAGGCCGCGGCGGTGGCCTCGACTGGCTGCTGGAGCTGGCCGATTCGACCGTCACTTACCGTTCGCGTTACCTCGTGACGCCTGAATGGCTGCCGGTGCTCGACCTGCTGGTGCGCGATGACACCAACCCGCGCTCGGTGGCGTTCCAGGTCAAGGGCCTGGTCGAGTACGTCGACAAGTTGGAGCGGGCTCATGGCCGCTTCGCAGGCAGCGTGTTAATGCCCGCGCATGCGGCCTTGCTGGCCTTGCAGCCACAAGACCTGCATCCGGAGAGTGAAGCTTTGTCTGCCCTGCTGGAACAACTGCTGCGCGCGTCGCACACGGTGTCGGACGAGCTGACATTGAAGTTCTTCTCGCATGCCGATTCGCGCAGCGTGCTGTCGCTGGTGGCTTAGCTGTTGGCTTCGTTCGCGGCTTGGATGATGGCGATGCGTTCAACGGCGGGACAAGGGACGGCGAATGACCAACGAACATCAAGCGCGATCGAACCCGGATGGACACTCGGACGGGCATCAGAGCGGAAGTCGAAACATGAAAGCTGAGCGCTACACCGTCGAACACGAGACACGCTATGTCTACACCGCGCCGGTGTCGCAGTCATGGCAACTGGCGCGCTTGACACCCAGGCAGTTGCCTTGGCAAAAGCTGTTGTCGTGCGCGATCCAGATCGACCCGCCACCCGACGAGCGGCATGACGCGCCCGACAGCTTCGGCAACAGCGTGACCCATTTCGGCCTGCATGGCGCGCATCGCGTGCTGCGGGTTCGCATGCAATGCCAGGTTGATGTCAGCGAGCGGCCTTCAGCGGAATCGACGCCCTTTGCCAGCTGGGAGAGCGTGCGTGAACAGGTGCGGCGCAACCCGCAGCTCGATGAGCTGAATGCGGCACGCATGAGCGAGCCGACCGCGCTGGTGCCTTTGTCGGAGGGGGCTCGGGTGTACGCACTGGACTCTTTGACGGTCGGTCGCGACTGGCTGGAAGCCGTCACCGACCTGATGCAGCGCATCCATGCGCATTTCGAGTTTGACCCCGACGCCACCACCGTCAGCACCCTGACGTCAGCCACGACAGGAGCACCGCCATGACCGTCACCACCGAACCGACCCGCCCCGCTGCGGACGACCTCGTCACGGTCCGCCGCGCGGGTGAGGCGCCCGCCACCTGGGCGCTCGGCTCACTGTTCGAACAGCTCGTCGACGCCGTGAAAGAAGTTG
>CAXTCD010000035.1:1504-30355 GCA_964242145.1 uncultured Rhizobacter sp. | reverse complement strand
GGCGCCAGACTGAAAATGCCGGTCGGCCCAGGCAACTACCCCGTGAACACGTACCTTCCAGGCCTTCAGGCGCGCCAGCTCGAACGTGATGCGCTCGATCTTGGCGTCCTTGAACTTGATCTCGCGCTCGCGCCGCGCGATGTGCGCGTCCTTCGCCGCGATCGCCTCGTCCTTGGGCGCGAGCTGCGCGAGCAGCGCGGTCGCCAGCTCGGTCACGGCACCCTTGCTCAGACCCTTGAGGTCCCGGGCTTTGAGTGCGATCACATCGAGCATGCACGCATTGTCGGCAGCCTCACGGCCGCAGTCATCGGGGCCTCTGCGAATTGTCCCACGCGACTGAGCCTTCCCAGGCCGCGCGCGGGGCGTCAGGGTATCCGCAAGGTCACACGTGCGTGATGACCTGCATGTGCTCCAGGCGCTGCCACGGCAGGCCCAGCACGAGCGCGTCGAACTGCGCTCACCACTTACGCGCCTCGCAGAGGGATGGAAGGCCAAAGTAAGTGCCATTCACCTATGGGTTTGTTTTTGCAGGCACCCAAAGCCGCCACAGCTTATCGACTTGCGCCGTCAGCTGAGCCAGATCCAGACCTTCATTGAAAATCACTGCATCGGCTATCGCGCGACGTGCGTCACGGCTGGCTTGCTGAGCGATAACGGCGCGCACAGTGCCCTCCGACCAACCCGAGCGCCGCATCACCCGCTCGACTTGGGTCGCTTCGCTGCAATCGACGACCAGTATTCGGTCGACACGGTCCCGCCAGCGGTTGACCGACTCCACCAGCAAAGGAATATCGAAAACCAAAGCTGGCCCGCGCGCGGTTTGCACCTGTCGATCCACCTCCATGCCGATCATTGGATGCAAGATGGCTTCAAGCTGTGCCTTTGCCGATGGATCGGCAAACACTCGATCCCGCATGCGAGCGCGGTCCAAGCCCCCTTGTGCATCGATCAACAATGGGCCGAAGACAGCCCGAATCCGTGGAATGGCAACACCGCCTGCCATGGTCAAGGATCTGGCGATGGCATCCGTATCGATGAGCGTTGCACCGCGCTTCACCCACATGCGAGCCACCGTGCTCTTACCGCTACCGATGCCGCCCGTCAGGCCGATCCGCACGGGCGCGGCCAGGAGCGCCATCGTCCCTGCCTACATCCAACCCAACCAGCCAAGCACGCGCGCTTGGCCGGCGAGCATTACAACAATGCCACCACCGGCGAGGAATGGCCCGAACGGAACATAACGCCCCTCTCGAAGCGAACTGGACATCTTCATTCCAATACCTACGACGGCACCAATCAACGATGCGCCCAAGACGATCGGCAAAATCATCTGCCACCCAAGCCAGGCCCCCAGAGCGGCCAGGAGCTTGAAATCACCATAGCCCATGCCCTCTTTTCCGGTGATGAGCTTGAACAGCCAATAGACCGACCAGAGCGAAAGATAGCCCACGATCGCGCCCTGAATCGCTTGAGCGGGAGACAGCGTCAGGCCCAACACGCTTGCCAACAGGCCGGCCCACAACAAAGGCAGCGTCATGTTGTCCGGCAACAAAGTGGTATCCCAATCGATCCCGGCCAGCGCAATCAACGCCGCGACCACCAAACACCAGATCAACGCGGCAGGCTGAGCGCCGAAGTGCCAACCCACCGCAGCAAACAAGCCACCTGTCAGCAACTCAATAAATGGATAGCGCAATGAGATCCGCGCTTTGCACGCAGAACATTTCCCGCCCAGCCACAAATAGCTCAGAACTGGAATGTTTTCGGTCCAACTGATCATGTGCCCGCACGACGGGCATCTTGATCGCGGCGTCGACAAGCTGATCGGCGGAGTCACCTCCGGCGTAATTCCCATCATTTCGGCACTTTCGAGGCTCCAGGCCCGCTCCAGCATCAGCGGCACCCGATGAATCACCACATTCAAGAAACTGCCGATGCAAAGGCCCAGCAGCGCCAAGCCCCCAGGGGAAAGCAAGCCTTCGATAACGTCCTTGCTCACAGAACGATCAAACCACTTGACCGAGCTTGAAGATCGGCAGATACATCGATACCACGATCCCGCCAATCAACGTCCCCAAGATCACGATGATGATTGGCTCCATCAGGCTCGACAGACCTTTGACGATCTCATCGACTTCATCTTCATAAAACTCGGCGGCCTTGCCCAGCATGCCGTCCAACGCCCCCGACTCTTCACCGATCGCGCACATCTGAATCACCATCGTCGGGAACACGCCAGTTGTCTGCATCGAGGTGGTCAGGCTGGCGCCAGTCGAAACGTCTTTCTGAATCTGGTCCGTGGCTTCCTTGAAAACGGCATTGCCAGATGCGCCGCCCACAGAGTCGAGCGCTTCGACCAATGGAACCCCAGCAGCGAACATCGTAGACAAGGTTCGAGTCCAGCGAGCGATCGCCGACTTGTTCACCAAGTCGCCAAAAATGGGCATACGCAACATCAAGCGATCCATCGTTTTCTGCATTTTCTCGGAGCGTTTCCATGATTCCATGAAGAAATAAATACCACCACCAAGAAATCCAAAAATAGCCCACCAATAAGTCACGAATATCTTTGACAGAGCGATAACAAACAGCGTGGGCGCTGGAAGATCTGCACCAAACGATTTGAATACCTCTTCGAATGAAGGAATTACAAAGATCATGATCACGGCAAGAACGACAAACGCCACAACAAGCACCGCAACCGGATACATCAATGCCGACTTGATCTTATTCTTGATCGCCATCGTCTTTTCTTGATAGATAGCCAATCGATCCAGCAAAGCCTCCAAGATACCGCCAGCCTCACCCGCTTCAACGAGATTGCAATACAGGGCGTCGAAATAAAGAGGATGCTTGCGGAATGCAGATGCCAGATTCGTACCCGTCTCAATGTCGTTACGAATATCGGTAACAAGCTTCGTCATTCGCGCGTTGGTGCTGCCCCGCGCAACAATGTCAAAAGATTGCAATAACGGAACCCCCGCTTTCATCATCGTTGAAAGTTGGCGGGTGAAAATGGCGATATCTTTTTGCTTAATGGCCTTCCCACCGCTGGTACGGCGTTTCTTCACCTTGGTGATGAGAATTCCTTGGCGACGAAGCGTCGCGCTCACGACCGCTTCACCACCCGCGCGTATCTCACCACGAACCAGTTTTCCGTTCTTGTCTTTGCCTTCCCATTCGAAGACAGTTTCTTTGACATTTCTTGAGGCTGCAGCAGTTGCCATGTCGTCTCCGAGGAATCTTGCGTCCTCGTCCCGTTAATTTGTATTCGAACGTAAAGGAAAGCAGCACTCTATTCGTTGGTCACCGCAATCACTTCTTCCAACGTCGTGAACCCAGCTCTGATCTTGACTAGCCCAGATTGCCGAAGATCGCGAACGCCATCGCGCTGAGCCTGTACCGCGATGTCTACCGCCGTACCTTCAGCCAAAATAATTCGCTGGATTTCCTCCGTGATGGGCATCACTTGATAGATGCCAACCCGGCCCTTGTAGCCATTGCTGCAAGCGGAGCATCCCACCGCTTTGTAGGGACGCCAGGTTCCATCGAGATCGGATTCCGCATAGCCAGCTTTCAACAATGCGTCACGAGGGTAGTCCGCAGGGGCTTTACAAACCTCGCAAAGACGCCGTGCAAGACGTTGGGCTGTAATCAGCAAAATGCTAGATGCAATGTTGAACGGTGCGACACCCATGTTCAAAAGACGTGTCAGCGTGGTCGGCGCATCATTGGTGTGCAATGTAGACATCACCATGTGGCCCGTCTGGGCCGCTTTGATGGCAATGTCGGCAGTTTCCAAATCTCGAATTTCACCGACCATGATCACATCAGGATCCTGGCGAAGGAATGATTTCAACGCAGCCGAGAAAGTCAGGCCCGCCTTGTCATTGACATTTACCTGGTTCACACCGGGCAAGTTAATTTCAGCCGGATCTTCAACCGTAGATATATTAACACCAGGTTGATTTAATATATTAAGGCAGGTATATAAAGAAACGGTTTTCCCACTACCAGTTGGCCCTGTCACGAGTACCATTCCGTACGGGCGAACGATGCATTTAAGCAAGCGCTCTTTCTCTATTTTTTCATATCCGAGCGCCTCAATGCCCAACTTTGCGCTTGACGGATCGAGAATACGAATAACAATTTTCTCGCCAAATAAAGTTGGCAAAGTGCTAACCCGAAAATCAATGGCTTTGTTGCCAAATTTCAGCTTCATCCGGCCGTCTTGAGGAACGCGCTTTTCCGCAATATCAAGGCGAGAAATGACCTTGATACGAGAAGCCAGCTTTTCCTTGATGGCGATCGGCGGCTGGGTAATTTCCTTTAATTCGCCGTCAACACGGAATCGAACTCGATAGTGATATTCATAAGGCTCAAAATGCAAATCCGACGCCCTGGCGTTGATTGCATCAATCAACATTTTCTGCAGGAAACGCACCACAGGCGCGTCCTCTACATCAGCGGTCGCGTCAGCGGTTTCTACCGCAGCGGTTTCCTCATCGGCAACATCGAATTCAAAATCACCACCGACGAGATTTTCCAGTGCCTCAGAAGCACTTGCTCCGCTGCCTTCCAAGATTTTGGACAGCTTGTCGTGCTCAACAATTACCCACTCCGGCGACAGTTGGGTCGCGAACTTGATGCGCTCTGCGGCCTCCTGATCCGTAGGATCTGCACCGCCAATGAACAAGCGATTACCACGCTTGCCCAGTACGATGATGTGATATTGAGCCGCCAGTTTCGCATCAATGACATTGCGCGGAAGCTTTTGGGGATCGACCGCATTTAGATCCAGCAGCGGCAGCGCAAGGGCACTTGCCAACGTGTGTGCCAGATCTGCCGACGAGACCGCATTGGCAGCAATCACAGCCGAAACAAAGCTCGATTTCTTCTCTTTGGAAGCTTTGACCAGCTCTTCAGCAGTTTTAGCGTTCAGCTTTCCTGCATGCACCAAAACCCGGGCGACGCCGGAAAGTGCGGATTGATGGGCTTCGGCAAGAGTATCCACAGGCAATGTGCGTTATGTCACAAGGTTCGGCTATCGAACAATGATCGTTGATTCATTTGGCACTGTAAACCTGAAGCGAGCCACCAAGCGACAACAAATCACGGGCTCCCTTCTTGATCGCTGCAACAGTTTGCATCATGCAAGCAGTACAAGACTGGAAACAGCTGGCGGGCGATGCTCTCGGATTCACGCGGTAAATGAATCTTTAAACAGAAAGCATGCGCCTACCCCCAATCAATCTGCTCACAAGCAACACCTCTTCAGCGCGCAGCTTGAAATGCAACAAAGGATGTCTATAATCCGTCTTTGCTAGCACTCGACATCGCTGAGTGCTACTCACACCTAAAACTTGGTCTGGTGTGCGTCAAGCCTCAGCAATGAGCGGTGCTCATTGCATTCAGAAATTTGTTAAAGCCCTCAAGGAGATGCTATGAAACTTCGTCCATTGCACGATCGCGTCATCGTCAAGCGCCTGGAACAAGAAACCAAGACCGCCTCTGGCATCGTGATTCCGGACGCAGCCGCAGAAAAGCCTGATCAAGGTGAAGTGTTGGCTATCGGCACCGGCAAGCGCAATGAAAAGGGTGACTTCATTGCCCTGAGCGTCAAAGTTGGTGATCGCGTCCTGTTCGGCAAGTACAGCGGCCAGACCGTCAAGGTCGACGGCGACGAACTGCTCGTGATGCGTGAAGAAGACCTTTTCGCCGTCGTCGAAAAGTAATTCCTCTTTCCGAATAGCTCAATCCCAAATTCTGGAGTAATAGACATGGCAGCAAAAGACGTAGTCTTCGGCGGTGAAGCCCGCGCTCGCATGGTCGAGGGTGTAAACATCCTCGCCAACGCAGTCAAAGTGACCCTTGGCCCCAAAGGCCGCAATGTGGTGCTGGAGCGTTCGTTTGGCGCCCCGACGGTGACCAAGGACGGCGTATCCGTCGCCAAGGAAATCGAACTGAAGGACAAGCTTCAGAACATGGGCGCACAGATGGTCAAGGAAGTCGCTTCTAAGACGTCTGACATCGCTGGCGACGGCACCACGACGGCCACCGTTCTGGCGCAGGCCATCATCCGTGAAGGCATGAAATATGTAGCCGCCGGCATGAATCCGATGGACCTGAAACGCGGTATCGACAAGGCCGTGACGGCCCTGGTCGAGCAGTTGAAGAAGGCTTCGAAGGCCACCACGACCTCCAAGGAAATCGCCCAAGTTGGCTCGATCTCGGCCAACAGCGACGAAACCATCGGCAAGATCATCGCTGACGCGATGGACAAGGTTGGCAAGGAAGGCGTGATCACCGTTGAAGACGGCAAGTCGCTGGAATCCGAACTCGAAGTTGTCGAAGGCATGCAATTCGACCGCGGCTACCTGTCGCCGTACTTCATCAACAATCCGGAAAAGCAATCGGCGATTCTGGACAATCCGTTCGTTCTGCTGTTTGACAAGAAAATCAGCAACATCCGCGACCTGCTGCCGACACTGGAGCAAGTGGCAAAGGCTGGCCGTCCGCTGCTGATCATCGCGGAAGAAGTCGAAGGCGAAGCCCTCGCCACGCTGGTGGTCAACACCATCCGCGGCATCTTGAAGGTTGTGGCTGTCAAGGCACCTGGCTTCGGCGACCGCCGCAAGGCCATGCTTGAAGACATCGCCATCCTGACCGGAGGTAAGGTCATTGCTGAAGAAGTCGGCCTGACGCTTGAGAAGGTCACGCTGGCCGATCTGGGCCAAGCCAAGCGCGTCGAAGTAGGCAAAGAAAACACCATCATCATCGACGGATCCGGCGCCGCTGCTGACATCGAAGCCCGCGTTAAGCAAGTTCGCGTGCAGATCGAAGAAGCCACCAGCGACTACGACCGCGAGAAGCTGCAAGAGCGCGTGGCCAAGCTGGCCGGCGGTGTTGCCGTGATCAAGGTTGGCGCTGCCACCGAAGTCGAGATGAAGGAAAAGAAGGCCCGCGTGGAAGACGCCCTGCACGCAACTCGCGCGGCAGTGGAAGAAGGCATCGTGGCGGGTGGTGGTGTGGCTCTGCTGCGCGCCAAGCAAGCTGCTGGCACCATCAAGGGCGACAACGCCGATCAAGATGCCGGCATCAAGCTGATCCTGCGTGCGATCGAAGCCCCGTTGCGCGAAATCGTCTACAACGCCGGCGACGAAGCCAGCGTGGTCGTCAATGCTGTGTTGCAAGGCAAGGGGAACTATGGCTACAACGCAGCCAACGGTACCTACGGTGACATGATCGAAATGGGCATCCTGGACCCGACCAAGGTGACCCGCACCGCGCTGCAGAACGCAGCATCGGTCGCATCGCTGATGCTGACCACCGAAGCGATGATCGCCGAATCACCGAAAGACGACTCGCCTTCTGCCGGTGGCGGCATGGGCGGCGGCATGGGTGGAATGGGCGGCATGGGCATGGACATGTAATGTCCGCAACTGGAGGCCGCAAAGCCTTCTGATTGCTGTCTTCCAAGACATTGAAAGGCTGCTTCGGCAGCCTTTTTTCATGTGCGCGCAACCTGCACCATGCCTCGCAAATCAAACCTCAAGAGACAAACATGATGAGAGGCCCCCTTTGCGTTTGTGACAGATGACGTGGCGGGCGTGGTGATTTGCCTTATTTCATCGCGCTGATGGTTCGTGACGGCGCGTATCTGCCTCACCAGCCCACTTTGATGCGGCACTTGATCGAGACCAAGCGACTTAAATTTCAGAGCGGAAAGGATCACGGTTCATGCCATTGGCAGTTGACTGCATGGCCATCGAAACAACTGAGCGATCAGCCGTCTGCGAGCGCAGCCTCGATTTCTCGGGCCACCAATGCTGGCTGTTCGTGCACGATCCAATGCGTTGCTGCTGGCGCGCGTGTGACTGTCAGATGCGGCACAAACCTCTCCAAGCCATCCAGTAGGCCAGTCAGCAAGGCGGTGTCGGCCTCAGCCCAGATCACGCGGGTGGCAACATGGACCGTCACCGCCTCAGGCGGAAAGGCCAACGCCATTATCGAAGCGTCGGAAGTGGTCGATGGCCGAATCGGTGAAGCACGGTAGTAATTCAGTCCACCCGTCAAACCCGAACGCCAAACCTCGCGGTAGCGTTCACGTAAGTCTGGCGTTAGCCACCCTCCGCCGGGGCGAGATGCGTCAACTGCGCCCATCCCGGTAAAGAACAACCACAGTCGCGCGAAGTCGTTTTCGCTCATCAGCCGCTCGGCATCCGGGCGACACAGCATGTTCATGTAGGCACTGGCTGCTTGCTGCGCGGGGTTGGTTTGCAATTCACGCAGAAAGATTGCCGGGTGCGGCGAGTTGATGATCACCAGACGCTTCAGAAGCGCTGGCTCCTGGGCGGCGAAATTCCAGGCCACCGCGCCGCCCCAGTCGTGCGCAATCAACGCCTCCAGCGGCCAAGCGCCGAGCTGGTCGATCAGTGCCACCAGATCGGCAACCAGATGCTTGGGGCGGTAGGCATCGACCTCTGAAGGCGCCGACGATCTCTCGTAGCCGCGCAAGTTGGGCGCAATACAGCGATAGCGCGAACCAAAGTGCGCCAGCATCTCATCCCACACAAACGCAGCCTCAGGAAAGCCATGAAGAAAGACCAGCGTCGGCGCGCCGGCAGGGCCTGCGGCGCGACAACTCAGCGTTACGCCATGGGGCAACGTGGCCTCAAATGTCTCGATCTTGATCATGGCTCGCGGGGGCAGCGGAATGCGCCCAGTCGTACAAAGCAGTGGCAGCGTCTTCGATACCAGATTTGCTTAGCGCCGAGAACAACGCAATGCTGACGTCGGCCTCGTCGGTTGACAGTTCGCCCAATACGCCTTGCGCCAAGGCCAAGGCCTCTGTTGCCTCACGGCGATTGAGCTTGTCGGACTTCGTCAGCAGGACCAGCAACTTCACCGATCCGTTGCCCACTCGCGGCGCGACGAATTCAAGCAGTCGGCGATCGAGGTCGGTGAAGCCCAGACGCGAATCGACCATCAGCACCACGCCAGTCAGGCTGCGTCGCAATTCGAGGTATTGCGCCATTACCTGTTGCCAACGCTGCTTCGCACCGCGTGCCACTGCGGCGTAGCCATAGCCTGGCAAGTCCGCGAACAAGGTGTTGGCTTGCAGCTTCGGGCCCAACTCGAACAAGTTGATGTGCTGGGTTCGACCTGGCGTCTTGGATGCAAATGCAAGCCGCTTTTGCTGGGTTAAGGTGTTGATCGCGGTGGACTTTCCCGCGTTTGATCGACCTACGAATGCGATCTCCGGCAACTCCGTAGACGGCAGTTGATCCAGCTGACTGGCGGTGGTCAGGAACCGCGCGGTGTGAGTCCAAGACAGCGCCCGCTTCTGCGAAAAAGCTTCGGCTTGAGCCTCCGAGACACCTGGGTCAATGACCGGCGGAATCGATTTGTTTTGGTCGGTCATGCAGGCATCCAAAACTGGCATTGTAAAATCGCTTGGTTTTGCACCTTAAAAAGAGTCCGTCCATGAAGTCTCTTGCCCCCTTGCTGTCCAGCTGGATGCTGATTGCAGCAGCTGCGTTACCGGCCTACGCGTCAGAAGAACCCAAGGCTGCCAAGCCTGATGCGGCCAAAGGACAAAAGATATCGAATGACGTCTGCGGTGCCTGCCACACCAGCGACGGCTCTCGTGGCAGCCCGGCCAATCCGATCTTGCAGGCGCAGCATCCGGAATACCTAATCAAGCAGTTGAGCGAATTCAAAGCCGGCAAGCGTGCCAATCCGGTCATGCAAGGTTTTGCTTCGCAGCTCAGCGAAGAAGACATGAAGAACGTCGCGGTGTTCTATGGTTCGAAGCCAACCGCCAAACCGGGCTTTGCAAAATCCAAAGACACGGTGTCGCTCGGCGAAAAAATTTACCGGGGCGGCTTGTCTGACCGATCCGTGCCAGCCTGTGCCGGCTGCCACAGCCCCAACGGCGCAGGCATCCCGTCACAGTACCCCCGCCTTCGCGGCCAGCACGCGGACTACACCGAGGCACAACTGCTGGCCTTCCGTGCAGGCACACGTAAAAACAGCCCGCAAATGGCTGGCATCGTTGCGAAGTTGAACGACAAGGAAATCAAGGCAGTAGCCGACTACATTACCGGTTTGCGCTGAATCTGGGCGCTTTGTCGCATCAAAGGCCAGTCCGAAGACCCGCCTTTTCATGGTTGCCCGCTGAAAAGACCTTCTTTTGCAGCGCTTCTTTGAAATCTTCGAGTGAACCGCCGCGCCTATAGTGTTCGAACCGAACTTCAGGCGGTCACCACCATGCCCTACGTCCAGCGCGGCCCTGACGGTCAGATCGAAAGCCTGCATCGCCACGGGGACGCAGGCATGGAATTTCTGCCCGATGGCCATGCGGACTTGATGTCCTTCATCGGGCACAGCACCTCGGGATCCAGCGACTTCGGCCGACTCGATGCCGATTTCGTCCGGGTGATTGAAGACGTTATTGACACCTTGATCGTCAAGAACGTCCTGAACATCACCGACCTGCCGGGTGAAGCCCAAGCCAAGCTGTTCGCCCGCAAGAGTTTTCGCGAACGTTCTGCGCGCAATTCACTGCGGCTGTTTTCAGATACCCAGTTTGGCGCCGTGATCGACGACACGAATTTCGGTGATCTTCGCTGAGCCCGGCCAGGCCGCGGAACCCTTGCGTAAGTTCAGCATTCCAAGTTCGACCAAGAATCACCAAGCGCGCGGTTTTGCGGGCGACAGGAGTTGGCATGCATTTCCACAAAGATCGAGGTTTCGTTCATCCACAGGCATCGGAAATCACACCGAAAGCGGTTTACGCACGTCGCCGCGAGTTGCTGCAGCTTCTGTCGCTGGGTGCTGGAGGCACTCTGGCTGCTTGGGCATCACGGGATGCACAGGCGCAAATCACCGCGAGGCCCAACAAGCTCGCCGCATTGGCCGGAGCACGTAGCAGCGTGGCCGGAGCCATCACGATGGACAAGCCCACGGCCTATAACGACGTCACGAGCTACAACAACTACTACGAGTTCGGCACGGACAAGTCCGACCCCGTGCGCAATGCAGGCTCTCTGAAAACCCGCCCCTGGACAGTTGCCATCGAAGGCGAGGTCAAGAAGCCCAAGGTTTATGACATTGAAGAGTTGCTAAAGCTAAGCCCGATGGAAGAGCGCATCTACCGGCTGCGTTGCGTTGAAGGCTGGTCGATGGTGATCCCATGGGTCGGCTACTCGCTGGCCGAATTGATCAAACGCGTCGAGCCGACCAGCAACGCCAAATACGTCGAGTTCATCACCCTGGGCGATAACAAGCAGATGCCTTATCTCGGCTCACGCGTGCTGACCTGGCCTTATACCGAAGGCCTGCGCCTGGACGAGGCCATGCATCCGCTGACGCTGCTTTCATTCGGTCTCTATGGCGAAGTACTGCCCAATCAGAACGGCGCCCCCGTCCGGCTTACCGTGCCCTGGAAATACGGCTTCAAGAGCGGCAAGTCGATCGTCAAGATTCGCTTCACCGACAAGCAACCGTTGACTTCATGGAACCACGCCGCAGCGCAGGAATATGGTTTCTATTCGAACGTCAATCCAACTGTTGATCATCCCCGCTGGAGCCAGGCCGCTGAGCGGCGCATCGGCGAAGACGGCTTGTTTGCCAAGAAGCGACCGACCTTGATATTCAACGGCTACGAGTCGCAGGTCGGTCAACTCTATGCAGGCATGGACTTGAAGAAACTCTTCTGATGATGCGTGCCGTTCGCAGCCCTGCTCCACCGCCATCGCCCGCCCATGTGCGCCCTGCGCTGCTGCACCCGCTTGCCAAGCCACTGGTGTTCATCGTTTGCCTGCTGCCCTTTGCTTGGCTCTTTTATGGCGCATTGGCCAACATGCTGGGGGCCAATCCGGCCGAAGCCCTG
The DNA here is from genome assembly GCA_964242145.1 of uncultured Rhizobacter sp. Classification (GTDB taxonomy): domain Bacteria; phylum Pseudomonadota; class Gammaproteobacteria; order Burkholderiales; family Burkholderiaceae_C; genus Rhizobacter. The sequence goes on along the minus strand of CAXTCD010000035.1, from coordinate 18,459 downwards.
ATTCGCGCCACTGGTGACTGGACACTGCGATTTCTTTGCATCACCTTGGCCGTTACGCCCTTGCGCGTCTGGCTGAAGCAGCCGGTCTTGGCTCGCTTTCGTCGCATGCTGGGGTTGTTTGCATTCTTCTACGGCACGCTGCATTTCCTGGCTTATGCATGGCTCGACATGAGTTTCGATCCACAAGCCATCATTCAAGACATTCCCAAGCGGCCGTTCGCGCTGGTGGGTTTTCTGTCGTTTGTGTTGATGATTCCGTTGGCTGCTACGTCGTTCAATCGTGCGATCAAAGCGATGGGAGCCAAGCGTTGGCAGGCACTGCACAAGATGATTTACGGCATCGTGCTGCTCGGACTACTGCATTTCTTCTGGATGCGTTCGGCCAAAAACAATCTGGCGGAAGTCGCGGTCTATGGCGCAGTCATCGGGGCCTTGCTCGGTTGGCGGCTTTACCGCTCTTTGCGCATCACACGCTGATACCGCTTCGGCTGACAAGCACCTGAGCACTCATTTCCATCGACGATGGGATGAATTCGAACTTCAGCGGCGACGGCCTCGTGCGGCAGGGTGCTGACCTGGGAGAGGCATGGCCGGTGCGGGCGTCATGGTTTCGAGACTCAAACGCCAGCCCGGCAAAAGAAGCTGCAATGTTTTTGCGGCGATGGCGTTGACTTCGATCAGCAACATGCCCGGCGCTTCATCTATCACTCGTCCGCCTGCGCGTGTAACGACTTCCGGGGCATCGATCGTGGCATCTCCCCCGCAGTGCTGGGGGTCGCTGCCGGAATAACGGAGGACATAGCGACTCATGAGGGCGTCTTCGAAGTGCGGGGGTTGCTGACAGGCGTAGGCAGCCTTTTCATGATACGCCGCAGGGGCTCATTGCGCGAGCCCTGCCCCTTGAAGCAATGGTGGCAAACCCAGGTCATATGCCACAGATAAGCCCAATTTAACGATGGCATCGGCCCGGTCGGTGTTGCGCTCCATCTTCAACACCGTCGGATTCAAAGCCAGCCGGCGCGCGATGATGCCGGTTACCGACGGGCAGGCCATCGAGGTGCCGTCCATGACACCGAAATGATCGCCAGGGATGCAGGAAATGATGCCCACGCCGGGTGCAGTCAAATCGATCTCGGGGCCCGTATTGGAAAAATCAGCGATGAAGCTGTGATCCTTGCCCATCGGAGGTTTGACCGATTCGGCCTGCATCGCGCCGGCGGGCCACGCACCTTTGAAGCCCATCGCCGATACCGCAACCGCCAGTGGATGCTTACCGGGCCAAGCCACCGGGCCACCGTCATTGCCAGCGGCGATCACACACACCACGCCGCGCGCATGGGCGGCCTTGATGGCGTCACTGGTGGTCGGGTCATCGGGGCCACCACCCAGGCTCAGGTTGAGCAAGTCGCAGCCATCGGCCACGGCACGATCAATGGCCTTGGCGATCGCAAAGCTGGACGCGCCCTCCGCCCCTTTGCCAAACACCCGATAAGCGCGCAGCACCACGCCCGACGCGTTTCCACGGAACACATCGCCTTGCCCGGCGAGGATGCCGGCCACGTGGGTGCCGTGAATGTCGCTGTCGGACCAATCCGCCGGGTCTTCACCGGTCACGGTATTGACGCCACCGGCCACTTTGATCGCCTGATGCGGGCCAACGCCGGTGTCGATCACACCCACCGTCACCTTGGCGCCGTCGGTGGGCGCGCGTTCCGGATAAGCCCTGACGCGTGAATCGACGAAAGCCAAGTCGATCGGAGACAGTTCGATCACGCCCTTTTTCAGCGACCAGCCCGTCAGCACCGCCGGCCAGGCGCTGTGCTCCGGGTAGAGATAGACGCGATCCAGCGTGCGCACCGAGCCCGGCAAGTCAAGCTTGGCTTCGCCTCGGGCGTTGGTGAGACCAGTCGCGCCTTTGCGGGCCTCGTAGTCGGTGAAGGCAATCACCTCCACGCCACGCACGGCCTTGCCGGTGCCTTTGAACACCACCTTGATCACCGACTGCGCCAGCACCGCGCGCTTGGAGAACGAGCGCAGATCGGTGCGAATACCGGGCCGTGGCGCCCTTGCCGGCGTATAGAAAATCTCGCGCACCACCCGCACGCCGGGCTGCTCGCGCTTGAGCCGCATCAGCGTCGATGCACTCATCTCCACGAGCTTGGCGCCGTTCGAATGGATCGAGTCGATGACCTTGAACTCGGCCCAGCTCGAAGGTTCGGTACGCAACTGCTTGGCACTCGGATGCCGGCTCATCGCGCTCAAGAACACTTCGGTGGCATTCGAATTATTCGGTTGGTCGGCCGTCAGCCCGCGCGTGGGCAACAGCACAAAACGGGATGTCGAACTCATGAACATCTCCTTCGATGTTGATTTGATTTAGAAGGTCACCGCCATTGGCAACGCCACGGCAACGGCCGGGCAGCAGGGAAGGCGATGAAGAGAAAAGCCGTAAAGACCCATGCGAGGGGGCGGAGCATTCGTTCAGACGCTCTCCCAGCGCCCGGACTTCTCGGAGCGATACAGCGCATCGATCACACGCATGTTGTTCACGGCATCGTCGATGCCATAGGGCAAGGCGATCTCGCCACGAATCGCGCGCGAAAACGCGTCACCCTGCAGCGTGTATTGGTCGCATTCGATCAAGGTCTCGGCATGGCTGCTGGCATCACCGAGCTTCGTGCCGTCGTCGAGCAGGATGATCGTCTGCTGATCGGGCGGCGGGTTGAACGGAATCAGGATCTCGATGCGCCGCTTCGTGCCGCTGACCTGCACCCGTTGGTACGGCACGCTTTGGGTCGAGACGGTGAAATCGAGATGCCGCCCTTGCCCGAAGTCGACCAGCGCGCTGACGGTGCGGTCGACACCCAATGCCGGGTCACGGTCGATCAGCGCGATCACACGCTGAGGCTCGTCTTCGAAGAAAAACCGCCCGGCCACAACCGGGTAGCAACCGATGTCGTACAGCGCACCGCCACCCAGCTCAGGCTGGTTGCGGATGTTCTGTGGGTTGTCATTGAAATAAGAAAACAGCGCTTGAACGACGCGCGGTGTGCCGATGTAGCCCTGGCGCACCAGCTCGCGCGCTCGCAGCCACTGCGGATGAAAGCGCACCATGAACGCTTCCATCACATGAACCCGGCCGGCCGCCGCGCGCAAGCGCTCGGCATCTTCGGCAGTCACCGCGATCGGCTTTTCGCACAACACGTGCTTGCCCGCCTCGGCCGCCAGCAAGGTCAGCGGCACATGCAAATGGTTGGGCAGCGGGTTGTAGATGGCTTCGATCTGCGGGTCGGCAATCAGCGCTTCATAAGAGCCGTAGGCTTTCTCGATGCCCAGGCGATCGGCGGCTTCGCGCGCAGCCGGCAAAGACCGCGAGGCGATCGCACGCACATCACACCAGGCGCTTTTCTGCAAACCCGGAATGACCTTCGCAATACCGATGTTGGCCGTGCTGAGCACGCCCCACACAACTTTCTTCATGACACTCAAGCTGTGAACGAAGGGCAAGTATGCGCGAGGACTTGCTTCGCCGACGTGTCGCCCCGGTTACGGTTCGCGCCTCAGCTTTTGATGGCGGGCTCGGCGCGGCGACAGATTTCTTCATCGCCGTCCAGCGTCGCCCATTCACCACCCGATTGAATGCAGACGGCACGCGCGGTGTTACGCCGTTCCTTCACACGATCAGGTGCCGTGATGACACGAAACGCCGTTGCGCCCAAGGTCAGCAGTACGACCGCGGCAAAGGTGAAACGCGCAACTTTTTTACTCATGAAACCGCTCCTTGCGAGACGGTGGAGACGCGAGCGGCAGCTTACGCCAGAGCGGCCTTGCGCGCTTGGCGCAAAGCCGCATTACACCGGCGCTTTGTCGGCAGCGCCGCTGCGGGCCGCTTCGAATTGATCCATCAGTTGCCGGCGCAACTGGCGGCGCAGTGTGGCGGCCGAAAACCGCCGCTGTGCGTCGGGCGTTGCTAGCGGCAGCGGGGGCACCGGCGTGGGCTTGCCGTCGTCGCCCATCGCCACCATCGTGAAGAAGCAGCTGTTGGCATGGCGGGCAACCTGGGTGCGGATGTCTTCGGCCATCACCTTGATGCCGACCTCCATCGACGACGTGCCCGTGTGGTTGATGCTGGCCAGGAAGGTGACCAGTTCTCCAACATGGATCGGCTCGCGAAACATCACCTGGTCGACGGACAAGGTCACCACATAACGCGCCGCATAGCGACTGGCGCAGGCGTATGCCACCTGGTCCAGCAGCTTCAGGATGGCCCCGCCGTGGACCTTGCCGCTGAAGTTGGCCATATCAGGCGTCATCAGCACCGTCATCGTCAGCTCATGGGCGGGCACATTCATCGCATTCCTCTCGGCGCCAAGCAGCGCATGTCGGTTGGATTGTCATTGACGCTACCAAAGGCAAGCGCAGACTTGCCTGCGGCAAGATTCATGCTTATCGACCGCTCCGCCCTTTCTCAACCCCTTGATTGATTGCCTCTGCCGCCCCGTGCCTTCCTTGCGCCACACCCCATTCGAAGACGCCCAAGCCATCTTCACCGGCACCTTGTTCGTATCGCTGGCGCTGATCCTGTACACCCAGGTTGGGCTGCTGACCGGCGGCACCGCCGGCGCCACTTTCCTGCTGCACTACGCGACCGGCGTCAGCTTCGGCAAATTGTTCTTCGTGATCAACCTGCCGTTTTATTGGTTCGCGTGGACGCGCATGGGCCACGAGTTCACGATCAAGACCTTCATCGCGATCTCGCTGCTGTCAGCGCTGACCGAATGGTCGCCAGCGCTGTTCGCCATCGAGCGCCTGCACCCGGCGTACGCGGCCGTGCTCGGCGGCCTGCTGCTGGGCTCGGGGAGCTTATTTCTTGCGCGCCACCGCGCCAGCCTCGGCGGGGCAGCCATCGTGTCGCTGTATCTGCAAGAGAAGCACGGCTGGCGTGCAGGCAAGGTGCAGATGATCATCGACTGCAGCATCGTCGCGCTGTCGCTGTGGGTTGTCGAGCCGCAGCGCGTCGCCTATTCCGTGCTCGGGGCCGTGGTGATGAACCTGTTCATCGCGGTCAACCACAAGCCGGGCCGTTACGTCGCGATGTGATCCACGCGGCAGCCTCACGCCCATCGGCTCAACAGCCCGCCGACGCCGGCCCGAGGTGGCGCAGATAGTCTTCGATGATCGCCAGGCTGTAGTGGCTCGCCACCGCATCGACAAAGCGGCTGAAGTCGACATGTGCGCTGTCATCGGCCCGGTCAGACACCGTGCGCACCACGGCAAACGGCACACCGAAGTCATGGCACACCTGGGCCAATGCGGCGCCTTCCATCTCGACCGCCAACGCTTCTGGCAACTCGGCGTGCAATGCATCGCTCTCAGCCCGGCCACTGACGAAACGATCGCCACTGATCAACAGGCCCTGGTGTACCTGGGGCCTCTCGATACCGAAAGCCGCCAGGGCCGCAGGGCTGACCGAGCCCGCGCGGCTCCCGTCCAACACGCGCACTGAAGCTGCGTGCAAGCCCGCCGTCATCGCCGCATCGGCCGCGAACCGCGCCTTGCCATACAGCGGCACCTGATGGCGCGGGAACAGCGGCGAGGCGTCCATGTCGTGCTGAAGCAGTTCATCGGCCACGACCACATCGCCCACACGCACGCCTTCGCCCAAACCACCCGCCGTGCCGGTGAATACGATGCGCCCGGCGCCGAACTCGGCCAGCAGCAACGCCGCGGTCGTCGCGGCCGCCACCTTGCCGATGCCCGACAGCACGGCCACGACCTCATGCCCTTGCAGACGGCCTTGCCAGAAATCGCGGCCGGCGCGGCGCACGGGCTGCTCGCCGGCCATATGGGCCAACAGCAGATGCAGTTCTTCCTTCATCGCGCTGACGATTGCAATGCGGCTCATCGTGTGGTGCGGCGGTGGGTTGAGAGGGCTGAAGGCATACGGGGCTCCTGGCAAGTCGAGCGGGCGATTTTCGAGGCATCAGCCCCAGCGGGGCAAAGGCGCCGCGAGTCTGGTACTGTGCCGACCCAATTCAGGATTCGAGGGGACTTTGTGAGCAATTGGCAAGAAGGCTTGCGCGCCCTCCCGGCATCCAGCCTGCAAGGCATTCGCCGTGGGCTCGAGAAGGAGAGCCTGCGCGCGCAAGCCAATGGAGACCTCGCGCTCACGCCGCACCCTGCGGCACTCGGCTCGGCATTGACGCATCCGCACATCACGACCGACTTCAGCGAATCGCAGCTGGAGCTCGTCACCGGAGTGCATGCAGGTGTCGAGGCAGCATTGAATGAGCTGACCGAGATCCATCAATTCACCTACCGGGCGCTGCGCGATACGGGCGACGAGCGGCTGTGGGTGTCCAGCATGCCGTGCGCGCTGCCTGCGGACGAGACCATTCCGATCGGCCGCTACGGTTCGTCAAACGTTGGCCGGGCCAAGAGCGTATACCGCATGGGCCTCGGCCACCGCTACGGCCGGCGCATGCAAACCATCTCCGGCATCCACTACAACTGGTCGATGCCGGGCATCTCGAACGACGGCTACTTCCGGCTGATCCGCAATTTCCGCCGCCACTCCTTTGTGCTGTTAACGCTGTTCGGCGCCTCGCCCGCGGTGTGTTCGAGCTTCGTCGAAGGCCGCACCCACGAGCTTCAAAGGCTGACCGACAACACGCTGTACATGCCGCATGGCACCTCGCTGCGCATGGGCCGCCTGGGCTATCAAAGCGATGCTCAGGCCTCGCTGTCAGTCAGCTACAACAGTCTGCAAGGCTATGCCGAATCGCTGCAGAACGCACTGACGCACCCTTACCCGGCCTATGAAGCCATCGGCGTTCAAAACCCCGGCGGCGAATACAACCAGCTGGCCACCGGGCTGCTGCAGATCGAGAACGAGTTCTACGGCACCATTCGCCCGAAGCGCGTGATTTCGCAGAACGAGCGCCCGCTGCATGCCTTGCGCGAGCGTGGCGTCGAATACATCGAGGTGCGCTGCATGGACCTCGACCCCTTCGTGCCGATCGGCATCGCCGCGCCGACCTTGCGCTTCATCGACGTCTTTCTGCTGCACTGCCTGCTCAGCGACAGCCCGCCCGACTCGCCCGACGAGATCACCGCACTGGCGCGCAATCAGCACCGCACCGCAGCGCGTGGGCGCGAACCCGGCCTGCGCCTCGAACGCGGCGGGCGTGAAGTCACGTTGGCCGAATGGGGCGAAGAGATCCTCGCCGCCTGCGGGCCGATCGCCAACGCGCTCGACGCTGCACACGGCGAAACCGGCTACACCGCCGCGCTGCAATCCGCATGCAGCGACTGGAGCGAGCCCGACACCCTGCCCTCGGCGCGCGCGCTGCAAACCATGGCCCGCGACCACGGCAACTCGTTCACCCGCTTCATCCGGGCGCAATCCGAAGCCACTCGCCAAGGCCTGCTGGCCTTGCCTTTCCCGGCCGCTACGGAAACGCGGCTGGCCGCGCTGGCGCGTGAATCGGTCGCCAAGCAAAAGCAGCTGGAGGCGGCCGACACGCTGAGCTTCGAAGACTACCGCCAGCGCTACCTCGCGCCTGGCAGGTTGATGGCCTGAAGGCAGGCCAGTGCCCCGATGGCCGGATACCCGAATGGCCGATCGGCCCCACCCGGCATGGGCTTTCACCTGACCGGCTGCGCACGCTGACAGCCACGTCATTCAAAGCCCGAAGAGAGCAGCCTCTTCGGGCCTTTTCCCATTCATGAAGCGGGGCATCCGCGTTAAGCTGCCATCCCACAAGGAGGCTGCAATGCGGATCGCAGGTCGACTGTTGCCGTGGTGGAAGATGCCGTACCGCGGCCCACAGGCCGGCGCCACGTGCGCTCGTTGGAAAGCTTACGCACCTGACGCAAGCCCCAAAGCGTCTTCAGCATGCCCTTCTTCTGCATGCCCTACCTTTGCATACCCTTCTGCGACAGCGCACGGCCGAGCGTACGCACGGTGACGATGCGCTGAACTGCAGCGAGCACCGCACCGTGAAACGCCTGCTCTCGTCACTCTGGCCTGTTGCGGCTGGCGTGATCTCGCTGAGCATCACCGCGGGCCTGTGGCTCCATGAGCGCCGCTCTGAACAGGCGCACCTGAAATCCAGTTTCGATTTTGGCCTGCGCCAGACAGCCAGCCGCATCGAGCAACGCATGGCGAGCTACGAACAGATGCTGCATGGCGTGCAGGGCCTGTTCATGGCCGATGAAGCGATCCAACGCAACAGCTTCATCACCTACGTCAATGCGCTGCAGGCGGGCTCGGGCATCGCCGGCCTGCAAGCCATCGCCTATGCGCCTTACCTGACAAGCGAGCGCATCGACGCGCCGCTCCCCCCTCCGCGCGACCAAGCACCCCGCAGCAACAAGCCCCCGTCCTCGGCGCTCAACGCTTATGCACCGATCACCTACATCGCGCCGCCCACCGGCGTGAATCTGAAGGCGTTGGGCTTCGACCCTTACACCGACCCGGTGCGCCGCGCGGCCATGGAGCAGGCGGTCGATTCAGGCAACGCGGCGATCACCCGCAAGCTGCGCATGGTCACCGAGCTCGATCAAGCCTGGCAAAGCGGCTTCGTGATGTTCATGCCGCTGTATGACCAGCCGCAGGCACCGCTGAACGCCGCGAACCGGCGCAACCATCTGACCGGCTGGGTGTGGGCCGGATTTCGCATGGGCGACCTGATGGCAAGCCTTTACGGCGAAAACGCGCCGGGGCTGGCCTTGACGATCCACGACGGCGTGGAGTTGAAGCCCGACACAGTGATGTACGAATCGAACCCCGAAGGCGAAATTTCTGTCTCAGCCGCACCGGCCTCTTCAGCCCACGCGCTGGAAGCCACCGAATACCTCGGCTTCGCCGGTCACACCTGGACTTTGCGCGCCCGTGCATTGCCCGAGTTCGAACAACGCTACCGCCACGATTCATCGAAGGTGATCGCCATCGCAGGCGTGGGCGTCAGCCTGCTGATCGCACTGCTAACGCGGCAGCTGCTGACAGCCCGCACCCGCGCCTATGACTTCGCCCGATCGACGACTGGCGAATTGCGCGCCAGCGAAGCCCGCTACCGCCGCATCGTCGACGCCGCCAATGAAGGCATCTGGCGCATTGACAGCCAGCGGCGCATCTCGTTCGCCAACCCGAAGATGCTGCAGATGCTCGGCTACCGAAATGACGAGATGATGGGCCGCCCGCTGTCGGAATTTCTCGCTGACCCGCCCGAAGCCACCGCATTCATCGCCGACCCTTTGCCTGTCAACGCGTCTACCCACGCCTCTACCCATGCGTCGGCCGATGCCCCACTCGCCACCGCAGCGCGCGAACTCAAACTGCGCCACAAGAACGGCAGCGACCTGTGGGCATCTCTGTCGGTCACGCAGGTGAAAGATGCGCAGGGCGGCGACGCCAGCGCGCTGGCCATGGTCACCGACATCACCGACGCCAAGCAGGCGGAGATGCGGCGCTCGACGCTTGAGACCCAGCTGCGTGCTTCGCAGAAGATGGAAGCCATCGGCAGACTGGCCGGCGGCATCGCACACGACTTCAACAACATTCTTGCGGCAATTCTGGGCAACGTGGCGCTGGCCCGCGATCGGCTGGAAAGCAAGCACCCGGCCCTGCCCAGCCTAGAGCAGATCGACCAGGCCGGCGTGCGCGCACGCGGGCTGGTGCAGCAGATTCTTGCGTTCAGCCGAATGCAGCCGCATGTGCTAATCAGCCAGCCGCTGCGGCCGCTGGTCGAAGAATCGATTCGGCTGTTGCGCGCAGCGCTGCCGGCGCAGGTGGAGATCGATACCGTGCTGGCTGGCGAGCCGATGCATGTCGGCGCCGACGCCACACAGATCCAGCAGATCGTGATGAACCTGTGCACCAACGCATGGCACGCCCTGCAAGGCAGCGCCGGCCGCATGACCGTGTCACTGCACACCGCCGAACTCGATGCCAACGCAGTACAGCGCCTGAACGGCCTGTCGCCGGGCCGTTATGCCCATCTGCAGGTGAACGACACCGGCAGCGGCATGGACGCCTCCACCCGCGACCGCATCTTCGAACCGTTCTTCACCACCAAGCGCGTCGGCCAGGGCACCGGCCTGGGCCTGTCGGTCGTGCACGGCATCATGACCACGCACCATGGCGCGATCACGGTCGACAGCATGCCGGGCCACGGCAGCACCTTTCATCTCTATTTCCCGCTGCTCGCGCCCCCCGTCGAGACCCCTGTGCAAGCCATGCGGCCGTTGCCACCGCGAGGCCAGGGCCAGCATGTGATGTATGTCGATGACGACCCGGCGATGCTGGTGCTGGTCGAGCGTTTGCTCAAACGCGCCGGCTACCGTGTCAGCACCTACGACAGTCCCCGCTTTGCGATGTCGGCTCTGCGCATGAAGCCGGGCGACTTCGATCTCGTCGTCAGCGACTTCAACATGCCGGAGATGACGGGCATGGACCTCGCCCAGGAGATCCTGATGCTGCAACCCGAGTTGCCGATCGTCATCAGCTCTGGCTACATCTCCGACGAGATGCGCCACACCGCTGCACGCATCGGCGTGCAGCACCTGCTGCAAAAGGAATACTCGCTGGAGCAACTGCCCACCGTCGTGGACGCCGCCTTGTCCGGAGTCTTGAATGACGCTCATGTTTGACGCCATGCAGACCCGAGGAAACGCATGAAGCGCCGGCTGCACCGCTATGTGCTGACAGCTGGCTTCGCACTGATCGTGCTGACCTGGCTGGCCGCAGGCGTGGCCAGCTGGCGCGGCCGCCACGATGCACTGAACGACTGGCGGCTGTTCCTCTCCAGCCTGTCGACCCTCGCAGCCCAGCATGCCGACCAAACCTTCGCGGCCGCCGACGCCATCCTCGCCCGCGTGGTCGATGAAGTGAACAAGAGCCCGGCCCATGACGAGGCCGAGCTGAGCCAGCGCATGGGCACGCTCGCCACCTTCGAGATGCTGCGCGAGCGGCAGAAAGACCTGCCGCAGATCGACGTGGTGCTGATCATGACCATCGACGGCCACATGCTCAATTACTCGCGCAAATTTCCGCCGCCGGAGTTCAGCGTGACCCATCGCGACTACCTCGACGCACACCGCAGCGACGCAGCGTTAGGCGTCTTTCTGTCGACGCCGTTCAAGAACAACGTCAACGGCCACTGGACGTTCTATCTGTCTCGCAAGCTCAAGAGCCCGGACGGCAGCACGCTCGGCCTCGCGCTGGTCGGCATCCAGAGCGACTACTTCGAGCGCTTCTATGGCTCGATGCACTTCTCGCAAAACGATGTCGTGGTGTCTCTGGCTCGCACCGATGGCGTGATGCTGGCGCGCCATCCTCATGTGGATGAGCTGATGGGCAAGAGCTTCTCGCAAGGCGCCAGCATGCAGCTGCTGGCGCAAGCCGACCCGCCTCGCGCCGAGGTCGTTCATGTGCCCCGCGTGACCGACCCGACCGACTCCCGCCTGCGCATCGTGGCGCCCAGCCGGCTGGCGGCTTATCCCGCGCTCGTTCACATCGCCGCCACCGAAGGCCTGGTGCTGGCCCACTGGAAGCGCACCGCGTGGTTGATCAGCCTGTTGACGGTGATGGCCGATGTGTTGATCGGCGGCCTCACCATCTGGCTTTATCGCCTGTTGAAGCGGCGTGGCGAGATGGTCGAAGAACTCGAAGCGGCGCGCAGCGCGGCCGAAGAAGCCAGCCGCGCCAAGTCGGCCTTTCTCGCCAACATGAGCCATGAGATCCGCACGCCGATGAACGGCGTGCTGGGCATGACCGAGCTGCTGTTGCACACGCCGTTGTCACCGCGCCAACGCGACCTGGCCTCGGCCGCTTATGGCTCGGGCGAGACCATGCTGCACCTGATCAACGACATCCTGGATGTCTCGAAGATCGAAGCCGGCAAGGTCGAGCTCGAACACATCGACTTCGATCTCGAGGCGCTGATCAGCGACGAGATCAGCATGTTCCGCGCCCCCACGCAGCGCAACCGCGTGCGCCTGACCCACAGCCTGGAGTTCGGCGTGCCGCGCGCGGTGCGCGGTGACCCGATGCGGCTGCGCCAGATCCTGACGAACCTGCTCGGCAACGCGACCAAGTTCACCGCCCGCGGCGAGATCAGCCTGAAAGTGCGCTGCCTGATCAGCACCGACATCGGCTACCGCGTGCAGTTCGAAGTCATCGACAGTGGCATCGGCATCAGTGCCAGCGCCATCGGCCAACTGTTCCAGCCCTTCATGCAGGCCGATGGCTCGATGAGCCGCCGCTATGGCGGCACCGGCCTGGGCCTGGCGATCACGCACAAGCTCGTTGAGCTGATGAACGGCACGATCGAAGTGGCCAGCACGCCCGGCCAGGGCTCGACCTTCACCGCGGTCGTCGAACTTCAGCGCGCGCAAGGAGCGTTGTCACCGCAGCGCCGCATGACGACGCCGAGCAGCCGCGCTTCGCTGATGGGCGGGCGCGTGCTGCTGGCCGAAGACAACCCGGTGAACATGGAAGTCGCCGCGGCGATGCTCGAAAGCCTGGGGCTGCAGGTGGACCGTGCCACCGATGGCACGCAGGCGATCCGGCATTGCGCGGACATCGACTACGACGCCGTGCTGATGGACTGTCAGATGCCCGAGATGGATGGCTTCGAAGCGAGCCGGCAGATCCGCGCCAATGGCCACACCGAGGTACCGATCATTGCGCTGACCGCCAATGCCATGACCGGCGACCGGGAGCACTGCCTGCAGGCCGGCATGAACGACTACATGTCCAAGCCCTTCACCCGCGATGCCATCGAGCGCGTGCTGCGCCGCTGGATCGGCAGCGATGCTTCGGGCGACGCCTCGGCATCGGCGCCAATGCCGCTCGCCGATCTCTCCGCCGACGCGACCCATGGTCCCCATGCCGATGACGGCACCGTGCTCGACCCGATGGCCCTCGACACGCTGCGCTCCCTGCAACGGCCCGGCATGCAAGACCTGCTGCAATCGGTGGCCACGACTTATCTCGCTGAAAGCCCGCGGCTGCTGGCCGAGTTGCAAGACGCGGCGCAGGTCGGTGACTTGCACGCGCTCAAGCGCAGCGCCCACACCTTGAAATCATCGAGCCTGCAGCTCGGTGCCATGCGCTTGAGCGAAGCCTGCAAGGCATTGGAAGAAGGGGCTCGCAACGGCACCTTGCAGAATGCACCGGAGCATGCACAACAGATCGAAATCGAATTCGCCCGCGTGGTCGACGCGGTGGGTGAGCTGATGCGTGATTGAGGTCAGGCCAACGCGTTGGGTCATGGCCAAAGGAAGAAATCAAAAAGAAAAGAGAAGGGGCCAAGCGTTTTCCAAGCAAAGCGTGCCCAGGCATGGGCGCCCGCAAGTCACATCCCATTGACGCGAAAGATGATCCCGGTGCTGACAGCAATCGGCTCACCGCCGAGCGTCGCGGGCTCGAAGCGCCGGCTACCTGCGCCGATCTGGCGCTCAACGCCATACCAGAGCGGCTGCCTGTAAGGAAGCGGTATTCAACGAATGGCAACACACGAGCAAGCGAACACACTCGGTGGACTCAAGAGAAGTGTGGGCGTCTTTCAACCCGAACAACAGGAAATTGAACAATGAACATCTGCAAACTCCTCGCGGAGCATCGGAGTTTCAAGCGCTCTCCGCGCAGCCCGGCCCGAAGCAGGCCAGAGATCAGCTTGAACAACGATCAAATACCTCGCCGTCAGCCGGCCAATTGCCGCGCAGCCTGGCCTCAGCCGCTTCAGCAAGAAACAGCGATGAATACACGCATGGCCTCATCGCTGAGCGCCATCTTGGCTTTAACCGCCTCGGTTTTCATGGTCACGGCACCGGCCCAGGCCGCCGTTCCCGCAGACCTCGCCGCGCTGGTCAATCCGCTGATCGGCACCTTGAAAGAAGGCAACACCTTCCCCGGCGCGAGCCTTCCCTTCGGCATGGTTCAGGTCAGCCCCGACACGGGCTACGAGACCGGCTACAAGTACGACAGCCCGAAGATCCTCGGCTTCTCCAATACGCACCTGTCGGGCGCAGGCTGCGGTAACGCGACCGAGGTGTCCTTGATGCCAACCCTTGGCGGCGTGCGCACAAGCGACCCCAACATCTACGGCCAGCCGCTCAACCATGCGAACGAGCAGGCTTCGGCAGGCACCTACAAGGTGTCGACCCCGAACGGCGTCACCACCGAACTGACGTCGACGCTGCGCACCGGCTGGCAGCGCTACACCTTCCCGTCCAGCACCGAGGCCAACGTGCTGTTCAACACCGCGTTCGTCAAAGGCGCAAACGCCAAGGCCGTCCGTTCCTCGATCTCGATCGTCAACGGAGATACCGTCGAGGGCTCGGTTACCACCAGCGGCTTCTGCTCTTCAACACCAGAACACACGGTCTACTTCTCCGCGAAATTCAACCGCCCGTTCGCGTCGTTCGGCACCTGGTCCGGAACCACGTTCACGAACAACAGCCGCAACGCGAGCGGGTCGTCCGCGACCGGCGGCTGGGTGCGCTTCGACACCACCAGCAACCGCTCCGTCACCGTGAAGCTTGGCATTTCATACACCGGGCTCGCCGGTGCGCGAAGCAACCTCTCCGCCGAGACAAGCGCTGTGGGATTCGCTTTTGACACAGTGCGGAAGGCGGCAGTCCAGGCCTGGAACGATCAGCTTCACAAGGCTGAGATCGATGGGGGCACCTGGGACCGCCAGGTGGCGTACTACACCTCGCTGTACCACGCGCTGCTGAGCCCCAACCTCGCAGGCGACGTGGACGGTTCCTACCGCGGCTTCGACAACCAGGTGCACAAGGCGGCGGACTACACGCCGTACCAGACCTTCTCGTTGTGGGACACCTACCGCGCACAGAACCAGCTCGTCGCGCTGCTGTTGCCGAAGGTCGCGCGCGACTACGCACTGTCGCTGCTGGCCATCGACCGCGAGTGGGGCTGGCTGCCGCGGTGGTCGATGTACTACACCGAAACCAACACGATGACCGGCGACCCGGTCACGCCCTTCCTGGTCGACCTGTGGTCGCGTGGGCTGCTGAACGGCTATGAGCAAGCCTTCTACGCGGCCTTGCGCAAGAACGCCGTGGGCGTGCCGCCGGCGGCACTGAAGTTGAACAGCCGCAACGGCAACCCGTCGTATACCTCGCTCGGCTACATCGCGACCGATGCCAACTGCGGTACGCCGAACCCGATCGACAACGACTGCGGCTACCCGGCTTCGGCAACGCTCGAATACGCCGTCGCCGACTCGGCCCTGGCGATCATGGCCGCAGGCCTCGGGCACACGGCCGATGCCGAATTGTTCAACTCGCGCGGCCAGGCTTACCGCAAGCTATTCGATCCTGCGATCGGCTTCTTCCGGCCCAAAAACGCGTCGGGCGCATTCATCACGCCCTACAACCCCGCAGACGGTGCTCACAAGTTCCATGAGGGCGGCGCCTACCAATACCAATGGCTTGTGCCGCAAGACCCGGCCGGGCTGATCGACCTGTTGGGCGGCAAGAGCGCCACCAACAACCGGCTCGACAGCTTCTTCGCGTACAGCGATCTGCTGCTCGACCCCGCAGGCACGGCGCAGACCAAGTGGGTCAACGGCTCCTACGACTACTACTCGTTCACCACCTACAACCCGAACAACGAGCCGGACCTGCTGGCGCCGTACATGTACCTCTACACCGGCCAGCCCTCGAAGACCTCGACCGTGGTGCGCGCCGCGTACACACTGTTCAGCAACCAGCCGCACGGCATGACCGGCAATGACGATCTGGGCACCATGTCGGCCTGGTACGTGCTGTCGTCGCTCGGCATCTACCCGCTGATGAACGGCACCAACACCTACGGCGTCGTCACCCCGCAGTTCCCGTGGGCGAAGGTCAGCGTCGGCAGCTACGGCACGCACCAGGGCGGCACGCTGAACATCACGGCCCCGAGCGTCAGCGACAGCAACCGCTACATCGGCTCGGCCACGCTTAACGGCACCGCGTTCAGCAAGACCTGGCTCTCGCACGCCGACATCGCCAAGGGCGCCACCCTCCAGTACGCGGTCGCCAGCACGGCAAGCAACTGGGGCACCGGCCCGAACGATGCGCCACCATCGGCCAACCACGCGACGCCACCCGCCGGTAGCAATTTGGCCTTGGGCCGGCCGGCCACGGGCACGGCTGCGTGCTCGGCCACCGAGGGCCCGGACAAGGCAGTCAACGGCAGCGTCAGCGGCGGCAATGCCGACAAGTTCTGCTCGGTGGCCGTGGGCAGCTGGCTGCAGGTCGACCTCGGGTCGGCCAAGAGCGTTACCGGGTTTGTGGTCAGGCATGCCGGTGCCGGCAGTGAGCCGATGGCGCTGAACACGAAGGCCTTCACGCTCCAGCTGTCAGCCGACGGCGCGATCTGGTCGACGCCGGTCACGGTCACAGCCAACACCGCCAGCATCTCGACGCACCTCATTTCGACGACGACTGCACGCTACGCACGCCTCAACGTCCAGACGCCATCGCAGACCGCCGACGGGGCCACCAGGATCTACGAGTTCGAGGTCTACGGCAATGCGGACGCTGGCTTGCTGCGCGGCGTCGAGTCGAACCGCTGCCTCGACATTCCTTTGGGCAACACGGCCAACGGCACCCTGCCCTTTCTGTGGGACTGCGACGCGGGCAATCCAAACCAGCAGTGGGCCGTGACGGCCGCAGGCGAGCTGCGGGCGCTCGGCAAATGCCTGGACGTTCAGAACAGCGCCACCGCCAATGGCACTGCGCTGCAGGTATGGGACTGCAGCGGCGGCCCCAACCAGAAGTTCACGCTGCAGGGCGACGGCTCCATCAAGGCGGTGGCATCGGGCCGCTGCCTCGACCTGCCGGGCCACGCGACGGCCAACGGAACTAAGCCCGCGCTGTGGACCTGCAACGGCGGCACTAACCAGAAGTTCACGCGCAACTGACTGCGAGGCGGGAAC
>CAXTCD010000035.1:0-1494 GCA_964242145.1 uncultured Rhizobacter sp. | reverse complement strand
TGAGCCGCCCTGCGTCGGCTCACGCCGGTGATGCGGGCGGAGCGCATGAACCAGCTCCTGCGCTCACGCCCGTGCCACAGACAAGCCAGTTCCGTTGCCGCACCAGCGAGGGCCAACGCAGTCGCGTCGTGAAGGCCTCGCCGCCTTACTTCCGGCCTTGCGGGTAGATCGTCTCCCCGCGTTTCAGCATCGCCACAAAGGCCTCGATCTTTCTTTTGCGGCCCGCTTCCGTCTTCATGTGGTGGGTGCGAAAGGCCAGCGCGAAGCGGTTCTGCTCGGTGAGTGTCGCCAGCATGGCCCGGGCCTTCGGCTCGGCATCGATCGCGGCCTGCAGGTCGGCCGGAATCTTGAAGTCTTTGCCGCTGCCATAGGCGCGTTCCCAGCGCCCATCGGCTTTCGCCGCATCGACCTGCGCAAAGCCTTGTTCCGTCATGCGGCCTTCGCCGATCAACCGCGCGACGTTGTCGACGTTGATCTGGCTCCACACGCTCTTTCTGCCGCGCGGGGTGTAGCGCTGCAAGAAGCTCTTGTCATCGAACCCCTTGCGGATCGCATCGATCCAGCCCCAGCACAGCACAACATCAATGGCTTGCTTCGGCGTGATCGACGGCAGGCCCGAGCCGACCTTGTGGACCTTGATCCAGACTTCATCGGCCGTTGCATGGTGCTCGGCCAGCCAGTCGTGAAAGCCATCGGCATCCACAAATTCGCGCACCGTGCGCGGGTCGACAATCACCGGAGCCATCAGCGTGGTTGCCTTGGCATGGGGTTCAACTCGGGCTTCATCGCGGGGCCTTTCATCGGGCTTGCGGTCTGGGCCTGCATCGTATCGGCTCACGCAAGTCAGCCACAAGTCGGCCAAACAAGCGGGCACAAGAAACAGCCACGTTCAATTGAGAAGTTAGCCTTCTCAAGCGCGCATAAAACCCGGAAAGCAGTCACTCGCCATGAATTTTTGTAGCACCACTCGACAGCATCTCGCTGAATGGTGATGTATCCGGCACAGAGAGTCGCCGGGACTTCAGGCAAAACGGCAACACCCAGAGCCGCAAGCCACTTATTTTGGGAAACTCAAACACCGGTAGGGGTTGGGCAAACGTAGCAGTCTTGGGATAAATCAGCGCGATATCGCCCACACCGTCCAGATAGCTCTGACCGTAGGCCTGTAGCTGATAGAAGTCGCCTTGAGACCAGCCGTACTTGTCGGTGCCATTCGCTTT
Source organism: uncultured Rhizobacter sp. (assembly GCA_964242145.1). Classification (GTDB taxonomy): domain Bacteria; phylum Pseudomonadota; class Gammaproteobacteria; order Burkholderiales; family Burkholderiaceae_C; genus Rhizobacter. The sequence continues at coordinate 274 of CAXTCD010000035.1, read as the reverse complement.
CAGGCCGTCCAACAACTTCCATTTGGTGTCCAGCACCAAGCTGTCGCGGTCGGCGTGACGAACCAAGAGATCCGGCTTCAACCGAAACCAGTTCTGCTGACGATGGCGAACAAGGTGCTGACTATGAGCCTGATTCTTCAGGACCAGTGGCCGCGCCAGCTGCCTTTCAAAATGCTTGGTGACGAACGCTTCAAACACGGCTTCCATCGGAAACAACAAGGGGCTCTTCGCGCAATTTAGTGTGATCGAACGTTGACAGGCGCCAGATCGAGCT